>CAYVRB010000235.1:0-10004 GCA_964453375.1 uncultured Alcaligenaceae bacterium | reverse complement strand
CGCGGTCACGCCGATGCGGATCGGCAGCCCCTTGTCCTTCGCCTTGCGCACGACCTGCCGGAAGCGTTCCTCGGTGCCGATGTTGCCGGGGTTCAGGCGGATCTTGTCCACGGGGTGGTCGAGCGCCGCGAGCGCCATCTTGTAGTCGAAATGGATGTCGCAGATGAGCGGAATCGAGATGCGTTCCTTGATCTTCGAGAGCGCCCCCGCGTCCTCCGGTTTCGGCACCGTCACGCGCACGAGTTCGCAGCCGGCCTCTTCGAGGGCGAGGATCTGCTTCACCGTGCCGTCGACGTCGAAGGTGTCGGTCGTCGTCATCGACTGCACGCGCACCGGTTCGTCGCCGCCGATGCCGACGCCGCCGACGGCGACCACGCGCGTCTTGTGCCGCGGCTTGCCGGGCACCTTGGGGGCGGCTTCCAGCACGCCGTAGTCGAAGCGGGGCATCGTCGTCTCCGTCCGGGTATCGCAACAGACCAACCGCAGTTACTATAGAAGCATCACGGATTTGCCGTCCATCCGAGGATACGCCGGCCGATGATCGCGACGTTCGACCGCAACGGGATTCGCTTCCAATATCCGACGAACTGGTCGCTCGATTTCGAGGACGGCGACGAGGGCTGGACCGCCACGGTGCAGAGCGGCGAGATGGCGTTCGTGCTCGTCTCGCTCCGCGCCGACGCCGACGCGCCGGCGATGCTCGCCGACGAAGCCCTCGCCGCCCTGCGGGAGGAATACAAGGAACTGGACGCCGAGACGTACGTCGGCGCCTTCCAGGGCCTGCCGGCGATCGGCCACGACATCAACTTCCTGACGGTGGATACGGCGATCGAGTGCCGGACGCGGGCCGTGGAATCGCCGGCCGGGCCGCTCCTGGTGATGACGCAGGCGAGCGACTACGACCGCGACAAGAACGGCATCGTGTTGGAAGCGATCCTGGCGTCGTTCCGCTTCGCGGAGTGAATTTGAAGAATTGAAGTTTCATACGGAATCAAAATGCCCCATTCGTTCCTCCGTGTCGCCGCCGCCGTGCCGGAGCTTCGTGTCGCCGACGCGGCGTTCAACGCCGAGCGCACGCTCGACCTGCTCCGCGACGCCGAGGAGCGGCAGGTGCGGCTGGTCGTCTTCCCCGAGTGCGGCCTCACCGGCTACACCTGCGGTGACCTGTTCCATCAATCCACGCTGCTCCGCTCCGCCGAGGCGGCGCTCGAATCGCTCCTGTCCGCCGCGGACCTCTGCTTCAGCGGCGTCGGCGTCGTCGGCCTGCCGGTCGCGCTCGACGGCATGGTCTTCAACGCCGCGGCCGCGTTCCGGGGCGGTCGATTGCTCGCCATCGTGCCGAAGAGCTACCTGCCGAACTACAAGGAGTTCTACGACGCCCGCTATTTCGCCCCGGCCTGGAACGCGATCTCCAACTCGATCCGCTTCGCCGGGCAGACCGTGCCGTTCGGCACCGACATCCTGATCCAAGCCGGGCCGGAGTTCGTCCTCGGCATCGAGATCTGCGAAGACCTCTGGATGCCCGTGCCGCCGAGTTCGCTCCAGGCGATCCAGGGTGCGACCGTGCTCGCGAACCTCTCCGCCAGCAACGAAACGATCGGCAAGGCGCCGTACCGCCGGCAACTCGTCGCCGGGCAATCGGGCCGCTGCATCGCCGGGTACGTCTACGCCTCCAGCGGAGTCCACGAATCGACGACCGACCTCGTCTTCGGCGGCCACGCCCTCGTCGCCGAGAACGGCTCGATCCTCGCTGAGTCGAAGCGCTTCGAGCGCCGGGGGACGCTCACGGTGGCCGACCTCGATCTCGAGCGGATCGCCCGCGACCGTCGCACGACGAACAGCTTCAACGACGCCCACGCCGAAGAGCAGTTGCGGAAGAAGTTCCGGCGCGTCGTCTGCGAAGTGCCCGACGGCGAGATCGGCGAGACGCTGGAACGACATCTCGATCCGCATCCGTTCGTGCCGTCGGACCCGACGACGCTGAAGGACCGCTGCGAGGAGATCTTCCACACGCAGATGGCAGCGCTCGCCAAACGGCTCGAAACCATCGGCAAGCCGAACGTCAGCATCGGCGTTTCCGGCGGCCTCGATTCCACGCTCGCCCTGCTCGTGCTCTGCAAGACGTTCGACCTGATCGACGCGCCGCGGTCGAAGATCCTCGGTTTCACGATGCCCGGCTTCGGCACCACGAGCCGCACGAAGGGGAACGCCCACGCGCTGATGAAGTCGCTCGGCCTCACCGCGAAGGAAGTCGACATTCGTTCGATGTGCCTCGAGCAGATGAAGGCGCTCGGCCACGCGCCGTTCGGCCTTTCCCTCGGCGGCGAGAGCGTCGAATCCCTCGGCGAGAAGCTCCGCGTCCTGCCGCCCGAGCGCCGCGGAGATCTCGTCTTCGAGAATGTCCAGGCCCGCGTGCGCACGTCGATCCTCATGAACGCGGCGTTCACCGTCGGCACCGGCGACCTCTCCGAACTCGCCCTCGGATGGTGCACCTACAACGCCGACCACATGAGCATGTACAACCCGAACGTCGGCATCCCGAAGACGCTCGTGAAGTTCCTCGTGCGCTGGGCGGCGGAGAACGAATTCGAGGGCCCCGTCCGCGCGACGCTCTTGGATGTCGTCGGAACGGAAATCTCGCCGGAGTTGCTGCCGACCGCCGATGGCGTGGCCCAGAGCACCGAGGGGACCATCGGGCCGTACGAACTGCACGATTTCTTCCTGTATCATTTCCTCCGCTGGGGCTGTTCGCCGGAGAAGATCCTGTTCCTGGCGAGGCGGGCGAAGTTCGACCGCGACCATTCACCGGCCGACATCCGTCGCTGGTTGGCCCTGTTTTTCAAGCGGTTCTTCGCGAACCAGTTCAAGCGATCGTGCCTGCCGGACGGGCCGAAGGTCGGCTCGGTGAGCGTCTCGCCACGGGGCGACTGGCGCATGCCGAGCGACGCCGCCGCCCGCGCCTGGCTCGATGCGGTTGATAAGACCGCGTAGAGTATCGTGAACTATTTTCCGGGAGCCAACATGATGCGTTCGTTGCTCGGCTCATTGGCGGCGCTGGTCGCCGTCGCGTTCACTTCCGCTGCCCCGCCGCCGACGCTGCCCAAGATCGACCCGGACGACCTGAAGGACAAGAAGAAGGTCGAAGCCCTGGCGATGGACTTGGAGGAGCAGTACCCGGCGAAGAAGCGGCCGGAAGCGATCAAGATGCTCGTCGCCATCTTGCGCGGCTCGATGATGAGTTCCGGCGAGGGGTGGTTCGGACCGGCGTCCAGCCGCTACTCCTACAAGTGGCTCACCAGCCATGTCGGCGCCGACGAGAAGAAGGGGATCGACCGCAAGGCGTTCCCCGGCGACGACCTCGCGTTCGGCCGGCTCGACCGCAACGGCGACGGCAAGATCCAGGCCACCGATCTCGACTGGTCCGACAATAACCCGTTCGTCCAGCAGTATTACATGGTCGGCCGGATCTTCCGCCGGATGAACCCGCGCGGCGACGGCCACCTGACGAAGGACGACCTCGACAAGTTCTTCGAAAAGGCCGCCAAGGGAAAGCCGCACCTCACCTCCGACGACCTGCGCGACGCCTGGCTGGCCGGAGCCGGCGGTTTCTCCCCCGGCGACGCCCCGAACATGGACTCGCTCGTGAAGGGGCTGTACTCCGGCGAGATCGGCTCGATCCACGAAGGGCCGGCGATCGGCGAGGCGGCGCCCGACTTCACGCTCGCGTCGCCCGATGGCATGAAATCGGTCTCGCTCAAGTCCCTGATCGGCAAGAAGCCCGTCGTGTTGGTGCTCGGGAATTTCACCTGCGGGCCGTTCCGCGCCATGTACGTGGACGTCGAGAACGTGGTGGAACGCTATCGCGACAAGGCCGAGTTCCTCATGGTCTACGTTCGCGAGGCGCATCCGACCGACGGCTGGGCGATGAGCTCGAACGCGTCGGTCGGCGTCGCCGTCGCGCAGCCGAAGAACGACGACGAGCGGCGAAAGGTGTGCACGCAGTTCACGACGAAACTGAAGCCGACGATCCCCGTCGTGGTCGACGGCATCGACGACAAGGTGGGGAACGCCTTCAGCGGCATGCCGGCGCGATTGTACGTGATCGACACGCACGGCAAGGTGGCGTACAAGAGCGGCCGCGGCCCGTTCGGCTTCCGCGCCGGCGAGATGGAGCAGGCGCTGGCGATGTCGTTCGTGGAGGCGATCCCGGCGAAGAAGTCCGAACCGAAGCCGAAGAAGGATTCCTAGTTGACATCGAGTACGATCGTCGGCATAAGGCATGGCTCATCGTCCCGGAGTCCGTGCCATGATTCGTCGAATCGCTTTCGCCGGCATCCTCTTCGCGCTCGGCGCCGGCGGCGCGGCCGCGCAGAACGTGCTCTCGCCGTTCCCGGGCAGCGGCGTGCCGGTCGGCAAGCCGGTGTTCGGCACGGTCGGGCAGACGGCGCCGGCCGCGGCGCCCAAGGCCGGGCAGGCGATCGGCTACGTCGGACCCGACGGCAAGCCGGTGTCGATGGAGCGCCCGGCGGGCACGGTGGTGGACCTGCGGAACCTGGCCGCGCCGATCACGGCGCCGTTGGCGCCGGGTCTGGCCGACTCGCAGCCGAAATCGGTGTTCGAGAAGGTGTACGACAAGTGGCGGCAGGCGATCGGGTTGGACAAGCAAACGACGCCGACGACGAACAACTACACGCCGGGCCTGAGCCGACGGAACCGCGAGCGGCGGTCGATGATGTGGTGGCGGGATTGAAACGGCCGGTTCAGTCTTCCAGCACCTTCTCGAAATCCAGTTGGTAGCAGGTCGTATTGGCGTTGCCCGTAAACAGCCAGCGGCCGTCGGGGCTGAAGGCGAGCGATTGCACGGCCGAATCGAACTCGCGCACGACGAGGAGCCGGCCGCTGAGCACGTCCCAGACGCGGACGGTCATGTCGTCGCCGCCGGAGAGCAGGTAGCTGCCGTCGGGGCTGAAGGCGACGCAGTTGACGCGTTCGCGGTGGCCGGCGAGTTCGAACACTTCCTCCTGCGATTGCAGGTCCCAGACGTGGACGTTGCCGTCCATCCCCGCGCCGGCGAGGTAGCGGCCGGGAGCGTCGATGGCGAGCGCGTTGACGCCGACGTCGAAGACGAGTTCGCGTTCCTTCTTGGCGATGTGCCAGACGCAGACGGCGCCGGTGCGGTCTTCGGTGGCGAGGTAGTCGATGCCGCCGCAGATGGCGCGTTCGCCATCGGGGTGGAGGAGGACGCTTTCGAGGGTGCAGTTGTCGGCGGCGTCGATGAGGATGATGCGGGGTTCGCCGGTGAGGGCGTTCCAGAGCCAGACGAGTCCGTCGGCCGGGCTGGTCTGCGCGAGGGTGCCGCCGTTGGTGTCGAAGGCGAGCGAGCCGATGGGCGGCTTGGTGGCTTCGAGGCGGCGCGGTTCGCCGGGCTTGGCGAAGTCGTGGAGGCGCGTGAAGTGGTCGACGCCGCCGACGGCGAGCCGGCGGCCGTCGGCGCTGGCGGCGACGCTGTGGGCGGGGCCGTCGCCGGTCGGCGGCAGTTCGGCGCCGGTGTCGACGTCCCAGAAGCGGAAGGTCGCGGCGCCGGTGCTGGCGAGGCGGAGCGCGCCGTCGGCGGCCGGAACGACGGCGAGTTCGTGCTTGGCCTTCGGGCGCGGGCCGGCGAGCAGGTCGCCCGTCGCGGCGTCCCAAACGTGGATGACGCGGTCGGCGCCGCCGGACGCGAGCCGCAAACCGTCGGCGTTGAACGCGAGGCAGCGCACTTCCTCGACGTGCCCGCGCAGCACGGCCCCCGGCGTCGCCCGCAGTGGGTCCTTCCAAATGTGGATCTCGAAATCGGAATCGGCCGTGGCGAACTGGCCCGGCTTCGGACCGGCGGCGAGCGCCACCACCTGATCCGCGTGGCTGTTCAAGAGCATCAACGGATCGGTCTGCCCCAGGCGCCAGACGCGCGCGGAGGTGTCCCAGCCCGCGGACACGAGCAGGTCGCCCTCGGCGTTCCAGGCCAGCGCTGGCACGCGGTCGGTGTGGCTGTGCAGTTCCGCGAGCTTGACCCCGGTGTCGCGATCCCAGACGCGCACGGAGCGATCCTCGCCGGCGCTCGCGAGCCTGCGGCCGTCGGGCGAGAACGCCAGCGCCGACACCGGCATCGGATGGCCGGCGAACTCGGCGACGAGTTCGTGCTTCGAAGAATCCCAGAGTCGGACTTTGCCGTCGTCGTGCCCGCTGGCGACAATGGACCCATCGGCCGCGAACGCGAGCGCCGTCACCCACGAGTTCCGCCCCGCGCGGCCCTGGAGCGTGCCGGTGCCGACGTTCCAGAAGCGGAGGTCGTCGTTGCCGCTGACGAGCCGTTGGGCGGACGAGTCGAAGCGCCAGACGGTTTCGAGATCGCTGAGGTAGTGGCGGGCGAGCAGTTTGCCGTCGGCCGTCCAATGCTGGAGGATGCCGGCCTCGTCGACGGAATGGAGCGTACCGTCGGGCGCGAACGCCACGGCCGCCACGTCGCTCTCGGTCTGGAAGCGCGGTTCGCCGAACACGCGATGCACGAGCGGCGAGGGTTTGGCGGGGAATTCCAAGTCGGGCACGGGGGCGGTGCTACGCGTGGACATCGAGGAATCCTAAGTGGACGACATGGGGCGAACCGGCCTGGCAGTCTCCGAGTTTAGAACAGTCGTTGCGAGTAAGGGAGAAAAATCGGGCATCTAGGCGAAAAAAACGGATTCTCTGACTTATGCCGGATGCGAGTTTTCATCGAAGGCGCGAACCATGGCGGGCGAATTCGAATTCATCGATTGGGTGCGGCGGCGGACGCCGGCGGCGGATCGCGTGCTCGTCGGCCCCGGCGACGACTGCGCGGTCCTGGCGCCCGGTGCGTCGCCGCTTCTCGTGTCGACCGACATGCTCATGGATGGGGTCGACTTCCTTTTGGGCGAAGTCGGCCCGCGCCGGGTCGGCCGCAAGGCGATGGCGGTGAATCTGAGCGACCTCGCGGCGATGGCCGGCGAGCCGGTCGGCGCCGTCGTGGCCGTGGCGCTGCCCCGATTTCCCCCTCCCCCCTTGCGGGGGAGGGACGGGGTGGGGGGCGAGAGCGTCGATCTCGCTCGGGAACTTTTTCTCGGCCTGCGTGAGATGGCGGACGCCTTCGCCACGCCGATCGTCGGCGGGGATACGAACTCCTGGGACGGTGCGCTGGCCATCACCGTGACGATCTTCGGCGAGGCCGCGCGGCCGGTCCGCCGCAACGGCGCCAAGCCCGGCGATTGGCTCTTCGTCACCGGCCCGCTTGGCGGCAGCATCCTCGGCCATCATCTCGACTTCACGCCGCGGATTCGCGAAGCGAGACTCTTGAACCGGGCAGTGACGTTGAACGCGATGATCGACATCAGCGACGGGCTATCGCGCGACCTGCATCACATCCTCACCGAGAGCCGGTGCGGGGCCGTGTTGGATGCCGCCGCGATACCGATTTCCGACGCGGCCCGGACGCTGGCGGCGCGATCGGGGAAGACGGCGCTCGCGCACGCCCTCGGCGACGGCGAGGACTTCGAGTTGGTCTTCGCCGTGTCGGCCGACGACGGCGCGAAGCTGTTGAAGGAATCGCCGGTTCCCGTGTGGAAGATCGGCGAGTGCGTGCCGGACGGGTACTGGATCGTCGAGGACGGCGAGCGGCGAGCGCTCTCGCCGACCGGGTGGGCGCACCAGTTCTGATCACTTCCCCTGGTTCCAATAGATACGGCAGTTGAACGTCTGGCGACCGACGGCCACGATGTCCGGCTTGCCGTCGCCGTTCAGGTCGCCGACCGCGAGGTCCTCGACCGCCACGCCGCCGTCTTCGATCAGGAAGCGCTCCCACTTCTCGCCGTCGGCGCTGCGATAGATGCGGACGCCGCGCTTCTCCGAGAATTTGTCCGTCGCGCCGGGATTGTCCCGGACGCCGATCACGAGTTCGTCGCCGCCGTCGCCGTCGAGGTCGCCGAACGACACGGCATGCCCCCATTTCAAATGATCGTCCAGCACCGTGCGCATCGGCTTCTCGCCGCGCTTGCCGGTGTAGACCACCACTTGGTTCCCGTGCCAGGGTTCGATGGTGCCGACGACGGAACCGCCCGATTTCAAAGTCCCGCTCTTGATCTCGCTGGCGCCGAGGCTCCCCTTGGGGTTCGCCTGATTCCCTTCGTGGACGAGCTTCGTCTGATGTTTCTTTCCCGATTCGCCGAGGATGATCGCGGAGTACCCTTCGTAGCTGCCGACGAGGATGCTCATCGGCTTCTTCGCGCCGGGGAGCGTGTAGGGAGTAAAATTGTGGCAGACGTGCAGCTCCTCGCTGAGCACGTCCGGCTTCCAGTTCCCCGGCTTCGTCGGGTCGGCCGGCACTTTGTACGCCGTAATGCGGACCGGTCGGCCATCCATGAAGTTCCTCTCGCGCGTCGAGTCCCGGCCCATCAACGGCACGCTCACGATCTCCGGCTTGCCGTCCCCATCGAGGTCGATCGCCCGCACGCGATGCACCGTCGGCTCGTCGCACGCGATCGGATGCATCGTCCATTCGTCGTCGAGGCTCTTCCCTCGCTTCAGCCACTGGAGCGTGCCGGGGTTCTTCGTGTCGAACGGCTTCCAGCCGGCGCCGACGACGAGTTCGAGGTCCCCGCCGCCGTCGATATCGAGGGCCGTGATGCAGACGTTGTCCGGCTTCGTCTTGCCGTCGAGGATGACGCGCTTCTTCCAAGTCGGGTTTTCGTACCAAACGATCTGAAACTGATCGACGACGACGATGTCCTTCTTCTGGTCGCCGTCGATGTCTTCGAGGATGACGGCGTAGCCGATCTTCAGTTTGGAATCGATCTCCTGCGCCTGGAACTTCGGGAATCCGACTGGCGTATCGGCCCGCGCGGTCGTGCCGGATGCCGAGATTGCAAGGCCGACGATTGCGGCCCAAATGACGCCCATCCGCATACGAATCTCCCGTCGTTGTTCTAGATTTCGGTTGGAGCCGGCTTTCCCATCCCGCACAATTAGCGTAATCGCCCCAATCGGGCGCTTGACCGGGCGGGAAGAATGCACCGTGAATCATCGGGGTTCGCGGCCGGAGTGGCAATCACGAAGTTGGCGATCGGAGACAGCGGATGTCCGTGCGAACTTCCCAGCGGCCGACGCGCGAATGGCTGCTCCTCGCCATCGCCCTCGCCGTCGTCGGCGCGATCGTGGTGCCGCTCTGGCAACTCTCCGGCGCCGGCGAATCGCGGGCCGAGTTCCTCGCCAAATGGACCCCCGAACGGATCGGCAAGCTCCTGCTCGGCCCCGAACAGGTCGCCTGCTATCTCTGCTTCGTCTGGGCGGCGCTCGTGCTCGTCGTCCGTCGGAAGGAAGTCGCCCGGCAGCGCGCCGCGTTCCACCTCGATCTCCTCCCCACCGACGAAGGCGCCCGCATCCTGCCGGAGGATGCGCGACCGCTGGCGCGCAAGGTCGATCAGGTGAGCGCCCGCGGCGGGCCGTACATCCTCGCGAACATGATTCGCCTCGGCCTCGGCAAGTACGCCGTCAGCAAGGCGGCGCCCGACGTGGCGGAGGTCGTGCGGAACCAGGCCGACATCGAACTCAACCGCCTCGTCGCCAGCATGGGCGGCCTCGTCAGCTACCTCGCGTGGGCGATCCCGGCCATCGGCTTCATCGGTACCGTGCGCGGCCTCGCCGGCTCCTTCGGCCTCGGCGGCGCATCCGACATCGACAACGCGCAGTTCCTGAAGCTCGCCACGGACCAACTCAAGATCGCCTTCGACTGCACGCTCGTGGCGCTCGTGCTCAGCATCGTGTTGATGTACCTGCTGCACACCGTCCAGCGCTCGGAGGAGACGTTGGTCATCGATTGCCAGGAGTATTGCCAGGAGCATCTCCTCCTTCGTCTCTACGATCCCAAGACGGAGAGTGTCAGTGCCGGTGATTAGCAACCCGTAGGGCGGGTCAAGGCGTTTCGGCGACCCGCCCGTGTCGCTGGGAAAAAGGCGGGT
>CAYVRB010000234.1:0-10018 GCA_964453375.1 uncultured Alcaligenaceae bacterium | reverse complement strand
CCCGGCCGGGCCTTCGAACGGTATCGCCGCACCGCGTCCCACAGTTGGTCCACCACCGCGTCGAGCGTCAGGAACGAAGTGTCAATGTCGATGGCGTCGGGCGCTTTGGCAAGCGGGTCGAGCGGGCGATTCGTGTCCTGGTCGTCCCGCGCGTGGATCTGCGCGAGCAGTGCGTCCCGGTCGGCGTGTTCGCCCTTCGCCCGCAGCTGCGCGAGCCGGCGGTCGGCGCGGACCTCGGCGCCGGCGTGCAGGAAGAACTTCACCTCGGCGTGCGGGAAGACGCTCGTCCCCTGGTCGCGCCCCTCGCAGACGAAATCGCCGGCCGTCGCGATCCGCCGCTGCTCCGCCTTGAGCGGCGTGCGCACCTCCGGGAAGGTCGCCACGCGGCTGGCCACCGGCCCCATCGCGGCCGTGAAGAGGTGCTCCGTCAGGTCTTCGCCGTTCGCGATCACCCGATCGTGCGGCATCTCGAAGGCGAGCGCCGACACGAGCGCGCCGATCCGCGCCGCGTCGCGCGGTTCGGCATACGGATCGACGCCGGCGCGCACCAGCAGGAAGCCGGCGGCGCGGTACATCGCGCCGGTGTTGAGCAGGCGGAAGCCGAGCCGTTCGGCGAGTTCGTGCGCCGCCGCCGTCTTGCCCGATCCCGCGGAACCGTCGATGGTCACGATCATTCGTGCGCGCCCGTAGGTTCCGGTTTTTTTGTGGTAATGCGTACGGGAGAACAAGTAGAATTCGGGATGTTCAAGCGAAGCCCCGAGGAATCCGCCATGACTCTCCCGCATCGGCTGCTCGGACTCGCCGCCGTCGCCCTCGTCGCCGCGCCCGCCCCGGCGCAGCAACTGGCCGCCGACACCAAGGCGAAGGTGATGGCCGCCACCGCCTTCATCCAGGGGAAGAAGGGCCACGGCTCCGGTTTCGTCGTGAAGCCCGGCGTCTTCGCCACCAACGCCCACGTCGTGCGCGACGAAATCCTCGACGACGTCCGCGCCCGTTTCATCGACGCCGAAGGGAACGAGAAGAAATTCGCCGTCAAGCTGCTGGCCATCGACAAGGCACGCGACCTCGCGCTGCTCTGGGCGAAGGAACTGCCGAGCGACTACAAGCCGCTGACGATCTCCGGCAAAGTCGAGATCGCCAATCGGCCGTCGGTGTTCGTCATCGGCAACCCGGCCCAGGCGGAGGGGGCATCTCGCTGATCAATTCGCTCGGCGTCGGGAACCTCGGCAACGAAATGGTCATGCGCGAGGGCAAGCCCTACTACCAGCTCACCGTCGGCACGTCGCGCGATTCAATCCGCGTCGGCCCCGGCAACTCCGGCGGCCCGATCGTGAACGGCAAGGGCGAAGTCGTTGGTGTCCTCACGGCCGGCATCATCGACCCGCGCACGCGCCGGCCCACCGAGAAGATGTACGCCGTGCCCGCCTCCGCCGTGCAGGCCGCCATCGACGGCGTCGGCAGCCCCGCCGACTGGGACAAGGCCAGCGCCAATGCGCTTGAACGCCATTCCACCGACCTCACCGTCCGCTGCGTCTACGCCAACATCCTCATCGCCGAGACCGTCCTCAAGGCCCGCAAGTCGATCTGGGACAACGCCTTCTCCCCCAGCCTCTTCTTCACCTACGTAAACGGCAACCCCGTCAACGAGGACAAGGGGATGATCGACCTCTTCAACAAGTGCGACAAGGCGATCCGCGAAAAGACGAAGCTCACCTCCAAGGCCGCCCTCGACGGCACGACGCTGCCGAAGGATCAGAAGCAGCAACTGCGAACGATGATGACGAAGCTTGACTCGATCCGCACCACCGTCGTGGGCAAGAAGGCCACCGCCACGCAGGTGAAGCGATGCGAGGAGATGATCCTCGAATGCGACAAGGCCTTCGACAAAATCGCCGCGGAGACCGGCTGGACGAAGTCCGACGTGCTGGAATTGGAGCTGGCGATTCTGCTCGAGGCCGGCGTGAAGCTGGCCGAGGTAAGCAATAATTGAATGCGGTGAAGCCCGGCGACGAACGTCGCCGGGCGCTCGCGATTCAGTTCACCTTCAGCAGCACTTCCTCGGATTCCTTGATCGTTCGCTTCTTCTCCTCGCCGCCGCCGGTCAGCAGTTGAAACGTGAAGTTCCCGACCGGGATCGCGATCGACTTCGTCTCGTTCGGGCTGAGGCGGTAGCCCTTGCCGTTGAGCACGATGTCGACGTCGGCCGCGTAGAGGTTCACGAGCTTCACGGTGCCGGTCTTGGGCGCCTCCTTCGCGATCGGCGACGCCAGCGCGGTGCGCGTCGACTCGAGTTTCTTGTCGAGGCCGTCGACCTTCTTCGTGAGGTCGCCGAGCTTCGATTCGATCGCCGTCAATTTCTTCAGTAGGCCGTCGCCCTTGTCGGTGCCTTCGAGGATTTCGAGGAGTTGCTTCTTGGACGCCTTCACCTGCTCCAGTTCGGTCTTGAGGGCGGCCAGTTCCTTCGTCTTGAGGTCGGCGAGCTTCGCGCTCAGGTCGGCGAAGTCCTTGGTCTTCAGGTCTTCCAGTTGCTTCTTCAGGTCCGCGAGCAGCTTGTTCGTCGTGTCGACGTCCTTCTTCGTAATGGCGGAATCGTCCTTCTTCGGCGGTTCGGCGTCGGCGTAGATCGTGCCCGCGACGAGGCCCGTGCCCAGCAGCGCGGACAGGGCGGAACGGCGTAGCGATAGCGGCATGGGTGCGTCTCCCGGGGGCGGCGTCAAGGGTGTGGGCGATCGGAGGAGCGGCGAAGGAATCGGTTCCTTCGATTTGACATTATGACGCGGTTCGGGCGGCTGCAAGCGGAATTCCGGCTGCGCAAGCTGCGACGGCGACGGGATCGCCAGCGGCGGAGGCGGCAACGGCAACCCCTTCGGCAACGACACCGGGCGCGGCTCGACGATCGGCTTCGCGCTCACCGGCGCCGGCGCCGGCAGCGGGAGAAGGTCCGGCCCCTGGATCGGCCACAGCCGCGGTTGCGGCGGCGCGGCCGGTTCCGGCTTCGCGCCCACCACGTAGCTCGCCGGCCGTACCGGCGCCGCGCCGGCCTTCTTCGCCGACGGCAGCACCACGACCGGCACCGGGTCCGCCTGCGCCGTCCGCGCGACCCCGCACACCGCCGCCCCCAACGCCAGGTTGAACAGCACCACCGCCGCCACGATCCCCCACTGGCGACGGCGCTCGAATCCGCTCATGGGCAACTCCCCCGGATGCGCGAAAGGCCCGGCCGACCGGCCAGGCCCCTCCGACGCCGGACCCATCGGCCCGTTACTTCTCCTCGAACTGCGCGATCCGGTTCACCGGAGCGAACAGGGCGTCCTCGTCCTCCTCGACGACGTATTCCATCAGGAACGCGTCCTCGCGGCTGTCCTCGTAGTAGTCGCGCAGCACGCGCACCGCCTTGAAGTCCTGTCCGCGGAAGAACAGCTGCGCCGCGAGGTTCCGCTCGCGCACCGCCAGCGTGATCTTCGACCGCTTGTGCGTCGCCAGCTTGCCGATGAGCTTGCGGACCATCAGCCGGCCGATCCCCGCGCGCCGGTGCGCCGGCGCCACGGCGAAGTTCAGCACGTGGAGCTTCCCCCGGTGCAACTCGTAGATCATGAAGCCGACGATCCGGTCGTTGATTTCGGCGACCATGCCGATGCAGTTCCGTTGCCGCAGGCAGCGGAGGAAATCCTCCTCCGTCCACGCGTACTCGAAACTGGCCAATTCCGCCGCGAGGACTTCGGCCATGTCCCGCCGGATCATCCAGCGGATGTGCAACTTGCCGGTCCCCTTCGCCAACGCACGTCCTGCGCCCATAGACGGAAACCTCCCCCATCCGCCGGCGGAACCGGCGGCCCCCAGAATCCGTTCCGAAAGCCAACGATCGGCCCGTCCGCGCCGGCTCCCCCGAACCGGCGCGGCGGGATCCCCCGAACCTACTCCTTCACGAACCGCGTGCTCTCCTCGCGGCTCACCGGCGTGCGGATCTGATCGCACGACACCTGCACGCGGAAGCGCTGGTCGCCGGCGACGCCCCCCTTCACCTTCACCTTGAAGGTCGCCTCCTGCTTCACGGCGAGCGTCGCGAGCGAATCGAACGTCACCTGCTGCCCCTGCCCGCGCGCCTGCGTCGGCCCGTTCGCGCCGGTCGCCGACGTCCCCTCCGCGAGCGTCGCCGCGACGAGCACGTTCGTGCACGGGGCGGTCCCCTGGTTCACCACCTTGATCTCGTAGATCGCTTCCTTGCCGACCTCGACGGGGTCCTCGACGTCGATCACCTCGAACCGCAGCGCCGGCACCCCTTCGGCCTTGATGGCGCCCTCGGCCTTGGCTTCGAGCGTGCGCCCGACGCGCGCCGACGCCGGCGCCACGCCCGCCTCCACCGGCTCCACCGCGCCGCTCTGCGCGAACACCTTCACCGCGCCGTCCGCGATCCCGGTCGCCCGCAGCTTGAGCGCCAGCTCCTTCTTCCCGCCCGCCGCCAGCGCCGGCAGCTTCCACGCCACCGTGCGCCCCGTCGGCTGGAACGAACCCGACTCCGTGGCCGACACGAACTCGAAACCCTCCGGCAGCGCCGCGGTCGCGACGATCGGATCGGTGGGCGCGGAGCCGGGATTGGTCAGTTCGATCTTGAATTCCGGTTCGGAGCGGACGAGGCACTTGGCCGGGCCGCCGAGCCGCATCGCGAGCATCGGCTCGACGACGGCGAGCGTGGTCTTCGCCGTCTCCGCCGCGTTCCCGTCCGCGACGATCGAGAGCGCGATCCCCTGCGAGCCGGCCTTCGTCGCCAGCGTCCGCAGCGTGAGCGTGCGCGATTCGCCGGCGGGCAGGTTCGCCAGTTCCGTCTCGACGACGGCGCCCTGCGCGTGGTTCAGGCCGTCGGTGAGGTTCGCCTGGACGAGCATCTTGCTCGCGGGCCCCGTGCCGGTGTTCGCGACGCGAATGGTGAAGGCGATCTCGTCGCCGACGCGGGCGGTCTCGACGGTGGTGAGCGCGAGGTTGAGCTTCGGCCGCGTCACCTTCACCTTCGCCTCGGTGGCGGCGGAGAAGCTGACGACCGCGCGGCTGCGGATTTCGCCCTCGTCGGCGGGGCGAACCGAGATCTTGATGCGCTTCTCGGCTCCGGCGTCCAGCCCGCCGAGGCTCCAGACCAGCCGGCCGTTGAACGATTCCGCGACCGGTTCGCTGGCGAGGAACTTCGCGCCGGCGGGAGGCTCCTCCTCGACGCGCACGTTGGACACGGCCGCCGCCCCGGTGTTCCGCACCACGAGTTCGTACACGAGCGGCTGGTTCACGCTCACCGTCTCGGGCGCAATCGCCTCCAATACCACCGTCGGCGTGTTCTTCGTCGCCAATCCCGCGACCGGGATCGTCGCGGACGGCACGTGCGCCGCGAGCGCCGGCGGCGCGACCGCCGGCTTCAAGAGCGTCGGCCCGGTCGGCGCTTCGACCTTCGGCGCCTCGGGCACCATGTTCGTACTGAGCGGCACCGGCGGACCGCTCGGCGACAGCAGCTTCGGCGCGGGCTTCGGCGTCTCCGCGATCTTCGGCGCGTCGAACGGCGGCGGAACCTCGACCAGCCTCGGCGCCTCGAGCACCTTCGGCTCGGGCAAGGACGTTTCGATCGTGAGCTTCGGCGCCGCGATGGGAGCGCCGATCACGCCCGGCGCGGGCACGGGGATCGGCTTCGGCGCCGGCAGCGTCGGCATGTACGCCGGCGGCGGCGCCACCGCGGGCGGCGCGATGCTCGGCGGCGCGGCCAACTTCGGCGCCGCTAACGGTTCCGTACCCGACGCCAACCGGATCGGCGACACCTGCCGCACCGGCACCTCCACCGCCTTCGTCGGGATCGCCGGCCCCGCGACGACCGGCGCGGTCAGCTTCGGCCGCGCCGCGCTCCAGTCGACCGGTTGCCCGTTGACGGTGCGCGGCTCCATGCTCGTGGGCGGGATGCCGCCGGCCGGCACGAGGCCCGGCTGCGACGGCGAGACTTTCGGCGGATAGTAGCCGAACGGCGGCGGCTCCTGCGCCGCCAGCCAGGACGTGATGGTGGTGTGGCCGACGGCCCCGGCGACCGCGAACGCGGGCAGGGCGATCCAGGTACTACGGATGCGCACGGCAGCCTCCCCCAGTGTTCCGACTCGAACCGTCCCGATTCGCCCGCCCCCGCGGACTTACCGGGATTCCGCCGGCGACGGCGCCGGATATTTCCGCTCGTTCTTCCGCATCTTCGCGTCGATCGCGTCCGCCAAGTCGATCCCCGTGTGCGACGCCAGCAGGACCACGATGTTCGCGACGTCGGCCAGTTCGTCCGCCAGCGCCTCGCGCGACGCCGGGTCTTGCGAAGCTTTCGCCGACTCCTCGGGCGTCAGCCAGCGCACGATCTCGCAGAGTTCGCCCACCTCGCTGGCCAACGCCAGCACGAGGTTCTTCGGCGTGTGGTACGGGTCCCAGCCGCGCGCCGCCGCGAAGCGGCGGATGCCGTCCTTCAAGTCCTGCACCGTGGTGCGGTCGTCTGGCATGGCGGCGCGTCGCCCCCCGGCGCGGTCCGTCCCGATCGGAGGGCGGGTTATAACCGGAAATGGATTCGTGTCAATCGAAGCTTGCGAGAAGTGCGCGGGCCGCGCTCGAAGGCAGCGCGGCCCGCGTGAAAACAAGAGACGATTGGATCACGCGAACACCAGCGGCGACTGCGTCGCGGGGCGCAGGCGCGGCTCTTCGATCGAGTTCATCGTCCGATCGTGGAACCAGTCACCGGGCTTTTCGTGGTACACTTTTTCCAGCAACTGCTCCGCGATTTCGGACAGGCGCTCCGGCGTGAAGCTCCCGATCGATTCGTCCACCGGCTTCACGAACAGTTGCAGCGGAACCTCCGCGAGCGGGTCCGGGTCGTCGTAGTCGGGCGTGGCCAACTCGATGCCGTCGACCCAAAATCCTCCGGCGCGCTCGAACGTGCGCGACCGGGCGGCCCAGAGACGATGCAGGCTTTCGGAGTCGTGCGCCGTCGGGCGGTAGCTTTCCCACAAGACGAACGGCAGCGACTCGCCGGCGAGCGCGGCATCGGCGGCGAAGGTCTTCGTAAGCGAATCAAAGAGCCGCGACCCGACGCCGAGGCGGCGCGCCGACTCCGCGACGCCGACGTAGCAGAGGTAGCCGCCGAACCCCGGGATGAATGCGCCGTAGGCGTAGCCGACGAGCGATCGCGGATCGTCGACATCGGGGCCTTCGGAGGCGAGCAGCAAGTGCTTCGCCCAGCCGGTCGGTCGGCGGAGGTGGCGCTCGCCGACGGCGCGTTCGATCCACATCCACGGAATCCGTTCGTCCGCGTCGATCGTGCGTTCGTACAACGAGCGTGCGGCGTCGAGGATCGGCGTGCCGAGTTCGGTCGGTTCCCAGCAGACAATGCGTTGCGGAGCCATGAGTCCACCTTGCGATAATGGCTTGAATTTCAGGTGTAATTGCGATTGATGGGACGCCGCATTGTACCGGGCGGGTTCGGATTTTCTCGCGGGCGGCCGGTGTCCGATCGGCGGCAAGCGGGCATGAAGGACCGATGAACGGGCGATCCAAGCCGGTGGCGGGGAAGGGAGTTGCGATGGCGGCGGGGAAACGGCGGAAGCACACTTACGACTATCCGCGGCCGGCCTTGACCGTGGACGCGGCGCTGGTGACGCGGGAGGCGCGGCCGCGCGTTCTGTTGATCCAACGCGCGGGCGAGCCTTTCAAAGGCTTATGGGCGCTTCCGGGAGGGTTCGTCGAAGAGCATGAGCGTTTGATCGATGCGGCGATCCGTGAATTGAAAGAAGAAACCGGCATTCATTTTACCGACCTCGAACCCCTCCACACCGCCGGCGACCCCGGCCGCGATCCCCGCGGCTGGACCGTCTCCGTCGTCTACCTCGCCCGCGTCGCGCCCGAACACCTGACCGCCATCGCCGGCGACGACGCCGCCGCCGTCAAGTGGTTCCCGCTCGACAAGCTTCCGAAGCTCGCCTTCGACCACGCGATGATCCTCGACCGCGTCAAGGCGCGCCTCGCCGATCGCGCGCCGTGAACCGCATGGGAGGGAGTTCGATGTCCGCGTTTCGCCGCCTTCCCCACCGCCGCGCCGCGATCCGCTCGATCGTCGGCGGCTCGCTCCTGCTCCCCGCCATCCTCGGCGAGGCGTGCGCCGCCGGCCATCCGCTCGCGCCGAAGCCCCCGCACTTTCCCGCCAAGGCCAAGCGCGTGATCTTCCTCTTCAGCACCGGCGGCGTGTCCCACATGGACACCTTCGACCACAAGCCGAAGCTCTTCGAGCTCGACGGCAAGACGATGGTCGTCGGCGGCGGACTCTCGAACGTGCAGAAGCCGCTCGTCAAGCCGCAGTGGAAGTTCCAGCCCGGCGGCAAATGCGGCACGATGGTCAGCGATCTCTTCCCGCACGTTCGGGACAAGATGGACGACATCGCCCTCGTGCGCTCCATGAAGTCCGACGACAACGAGCACTATCAGGCCACGCTGGCGATGCACTGCGGCTCGTTCTTCTTCACGCGCCCGAGCCTCGGTTCGTGGGTGAGCTACGGCCTCGGCACCGTCAACCAGAACCTGCCGTCGTTCCTCGTCCTCGCCCCGCACATGCCCTACGCCGGCACGCAGGTCTACGGCAACGACTTCCTCCCGGCCTACCACCAGGGCACGCGCGTCGTCCCCGGCGCCGATCCGATCCCGAACCTCGCCCCGCGCACGAAGGCGAAAAGCCTCCAGCGGCTCGAGCTCGATCTCGCCGGCGCCCTCGACCGCGAACACCTGAAGCGCAACGGGAACGATTCCGAATTGGCGGCGCGCATCCAGGCGTTCGAGACGGCGTTCCAGATGCAAACCGAGGCGCCGGAGGCGTTCGACCTGACGAAGGAGACGAAGGAGACGCTCGAACTCTACGGCCTCAAGCCGGGGCAGACCGACGGGTACGGCTGGCAGTGCCTCATCGCCCGCCGGCTCGCCGAGCGCGGCGTGCGCTTCCTCGAACTGATCGATACCGGTGCCTCGAACAACTGGGACGCGCATTCCGACATGGCCCAGCACGCGCCGCTCGCGAAGGCGATCGACAAGCCGATCGCGGCGCTACTGACCGATTTGAAGCGGCGCGGGATGCTCGACGAGACGCTCGTCGTTTGGACGACGGAATTTGGCCGCACGCCGGGGCAGGACGGCGCCAAGGGCCGCGGCCACCACTCCGCGTGTTTCTCGAGTTGGCTCGCCGGCGGCGGGGCGAAGGGCGGAATCGCCTACGGCGCGACCGACGACATCGGCGCGACCGTGGCGAAGGACAAGGTCCACGTCCACGATTTCCACGCGACGATCCTGCACCTGCTCGGCATCGACCACACGAAGCTGACCTACCGCCACGCCGGCCGCGATTTCCGCCTGACCGACGTGCACGGGAACGTCGTGAAGAAGTTGCTGGCTTGAGTTGGATTAAGCCTCTCTTGTCGGGCCTCGAAGACTCGGCCCGACCTACAAGAACAGTCATCAGGCGCTGACGACCGGGAGCTTGCGGCGGCCGAGTCCCTCGGCGTCCTTCTCCTTCGGCAGCCGGTGCTGATTGGTCTTCTCCCAGTCGGCCAGCTCCACCATGAGGGCGTCGACGATCTCCGCTTCCGCGACGCGGCGGACCATCTCGCCGTTGCGGAAGATCATTCCCTGCCCGTTCCCGGCGGCGATGCCGATATCGGCCTCGCGCGCCTCGCCGGGGCCGTTGACGACGCAGCCGAGGACGCTGATCTTCACCGGCAGCCGCTTCCCATTCAGCCGACCCTCCAGTTCCGCGATGATCTTCTCCAAGTCGATCGCCAACCGGCCGCAGGTCGGGCAGGCGATCAGTTCCGGCCGGCGCACGCGGCGTTGCGTCGCCTGGAGGATGTCGAACGCGGCCGCGATCTCCGGCACCGGATCGCCGAGCAGCGAGATGCGGATCGTGTCGCCGATGCCGTCGAGCAGGATCGGCGCCAGTCCGGCCGAACTTTTCGTCACGGCATACGGGGGCTTGCCGGCTTCCGTG
>CAYVRB010000233.1:0-10039 GCA_964453375.1 uncultured Alcaligenaceae bacterium | reverse complement strand
GAACAGGTGGATGGCGGGGCTGCCGGCGCGGAAGACGAGGCCGCCGTCGGGGGCGCGTTCGTTCGCCATCGCGGGCGGGAGGTCGGAGTATTCGAGGATGGAGCAGCGTCCATCGACGAGGCCGAGGACGCCGACCTTCTCGGCCGGGTCGGTCTTGGCGACGATCTTCGAGGAGACTTCGGAGCCGACGTCGACGTGCCGGCCGACGAACGCGGGGTCGGCGACGCGCACGAGCGGATTGTCGACCTGGAAGTAGAAGAGGTGCCGGACGCCGTCGGTCTTCAGCTTCGCGAGCAGGCCGGAGTCGGCGAGCGCCGTGAGCGTGCCGCCGTGGCCGTTCGGGCTGAGGCCGAGGCGGCCGGGGGCTTCGAGGAGGACGCGCCCGGTCGCGAGGTCGAGCGCGGGCATCGTGCCTTGCTGGAAGAACGTCACCGTTTCCGCCGGGAGGCCGAAGTACCGATTTTCGAGGAAGAATTCGACCGTCTCGTCGTGCGTCGCCGGGCTGGTCATGACGAGGAACGGGATGTCGGCGGCGTAGCGCCGGCGCAGGGCCAGGACCTTTTCGGAATGGATCTGGAAGAGGCTCGCGCCGCTGACCGGGCCGACGGGGTAGACGCCCTTCGGGCGGTCGGTGCCGAGCCGGGTCGCCTGCCCGCCGGCGACGAGCAGCGCGGCGACTTCGCCTCGGCGGATCGCCTCCTCGCCGCGCGCGATCGACGCCGTAGTTCGCGGCTCCACCGGGATCGGCGCGATCCGATCCCGCGAGGGAAGCGCCGCGTGCGGTTCGTGCCGCCGACGGAAGAGACGCTCCAACTCCGCGAAGTCCACGCCGGCGAGCTGCTCGACGAACCGCCCGCGCGCCGCCGCATCGAGCGCGGCCCAGCCCGCGAGCAGGTGCTCCTGCCCGTGCGCCCGCAATCGCGCGGCGAGGTTCGGCGGCGGTTCGCCCATCGGTTCCGATCCTCAGAACTCGAACGCGAGGCCATCGTAAGCCAATTCGACGCCGTCGGGCAAGGCCGGCGGGTTCGCGTAGTCCAGCTCGTGCGACATGTGCGTGAGGTACGTCCGCCGCGGTTGGATTCTCGCGATCGCGGCGAGCGCCTGTTCCAGGTTGAAGTGCGACGGGTGCGGCCGGCCGAGCTTGAGCGCGTCGAGGATCAGGACGTCGAGGCCGTCGAGCAGGGGCCAGCTCGCGTCGGGGATCGCGCTCACGTCGGTGCAATAGGCGACGTTCCCGATGCGGAAGCCGAGGACGTCGAACCGGCCGTGGACGAGGGGCACCGGCGTGAGGCGCTCGCCGAGGACGTCGAACGGGTTCGCGTCGATGCGGCGGAATTCGAGTTTGGGGAGCACGCCGGGCGGCAGGTCCTCGCTGCCGGGGTGGAAGGCGTAGGCGAACGTGTTGCGGATCACTTCTTCGACGTCTTCGGTGCAGTAGATCGGCATCGCGCCGCCGAGGTGGCGCGGGAAGATGCGAGCGTCGTCCAGGCCGAAGACGTGGTCGACGTGGTAGTGCGTGTAGACGATGGCGTGGACGAGTTTGACCTTCTCGCGGAGCAGTTGAATCCGCATTTCGGGCGTGGTGTCGATCAGCAGGTTCCCGGCCGGGAGCTTGAGGAGGACGGACGACCGGGTGCGGGAATTCCGCGGGTGCGTCGATTGGCAAACGGCGCACTCGCACCCGAGCATCGGCACGCCGACGGACGTGCCGCAACCGAGGACGACGAGCGTGCGGGAGGCCATACGGGAAATATAGAACCGTTTCGCCGCCCCGGGGACTCTTCGGCGCGGCGCGCGTCGCCACCCCCCCCCGCTCCGCCTACTCCGCGCCGCGGCTGCGGATGTGGGCGACGATCAATGACCGGCGGTTCCTCCATCGCCCAATTCCACTGGTTTGTAACCACCCTTCGACTTGTAATACATGAGGAGCAGCACGTAGCAGACGAACATGCCGATCGGGAAAAGCGCGACCGTCTTCAGGGCATTCTTTTTCGCTTCGGCCTGCGTATCGCTGATCGTTTTCTTTTCCTCGGCCGTGATCGATTTCAGCTTCTCTTCGTCGAGAGGTTGATACTCGCCGAAGAGGCTGGTTTTCTTGGTACCGGCGACTTTGGCGTGCAGCGCGGAGTTCGAAGTCGACAAGGACTTGTCGACTTCCTTGTCTTGGACGTTGCCGAGGAGCGGAGCGCCGAGGATGCCGACGGCCAACATGCCGAGGCCGCTGATCGCATTGAGAGTCAACGCGCCGCCCTTGGGGAACTGTTCGGCGACGACGCCGAGCATGGTGGGCCAGAAGAAGGTCTTGCCGAAGCCGTAGAGGGTGGCGGCGGCGAGGATCATGATGCCGGTGGCCATCGAGAGGGCGAAGAGGCCGACGGCGGCGATCGCGGCGCTGAGGGCGAGGAGGCCCAGAGGCGAGAGTTTGTGGACGATCGGTCCGGCACAGAACCGCAGGATCGCCATGATGAGCGACGTGTAGATGAGCAGGTACGGTCCCTTGAGGCTCATCTTCTCCATTTCCGGCTTGGCCAGGTCCGTGATCCAACTGTCGGTTCCAAGTTCCGTGATCGCGAGCGGCATCATGATGATCATGAGGAACACGAAGATCAGCCGACCGAGCGACATCGTGTACAAGCCGAAGATCAGGCTGATCGCCGCGGCGACGCCGAACTTGACCGCGAGTTTCTGACTGATGTCGATCCCGGCGACGTTGGCGATGACCGCGTCGTACGCGCTCACTTTCGTGGCCTCGTCGGGTACGAAGATCACCTTGGCCTGCTCCAACACGTTCGAGATTTCGAACACGATGAGGGTGCTCACGAGCAGGGCGCCGAAGAAGCCGACTTCCTTGAGCATGTCGCGGAAGGAGACGCCGGCGGCGACGCGTTCATTGGGCGGGAAGTTGCAGGAGAAGAGCAGGACGCCGTAGAGGATGACCGGGATGCCGACGAGGCCGACCTTCATGCGCCAATCGCCCCCATCCCCGAGGGCGAGGGCGAGAACGCCACCGAGGACCAGGCCGCCGGGCCAACCGGCGTGGAGGATATTGAGCCACTTGGTCTTGTCCTTGCTGAACATGGTGGCGACGACGGGGTTGATGACCGCCTCGACGGTGCCGTTGCCGAGCGCGCCGATGAAACTGCCGATATAGAGGACCCAGTATCCGGTCTCGCTGTCGCCCTTCGCGATGCTCGGGGCCGCGATGACGATGCCCATGTACGCGGCGTGGCAGAGGAAGGCGATGAGCAAGGCGATGCGGTAGCCGATTTTGTCGATGATGAGGCTGAAAAGCACGATGCTGATGGCGAACGGCCAGAGGCCCACGCCGAAGATCTGTCCCTTTTG
Source organism: uncultured Alcaligenaceae bacterium (assembly GCA_964453375.1). GTDB lineage: Bacteria > Planctomycetota > Planctomycetia > Gemmatales > Gemmataceae > Limnoglobus. Next base: position 6,694 of record CAYVRB010000233.1, on the reverse strand, counting down.
CGTCTCGCTCAGGTTGAATTCGCGCGCCCAAGTATCCATCAGGTCGACGCGGACGATGAAACCGAACGATGTGGCGATGAGGGCGATGAAACAGGTGATGAACAGTTTCATGTCCCGCTGGTCTTGGGCCATTGGTCGTCACTCCGGTGAGAGAGGATCCGCAGAGTTCAAAGTCCCGCGATCTTATCCGCGCAACTTCCACACTGTCTAGGAAAAACGGCGAATCCCCGCAACGGGGCCATTCCCGACGAAACGCGAATTCGGGCGATTTGGGCCGACTCCGCCGGTCGGGGCGCCGCTGACGCCCCCGCCGGCGCCCTTCGACTTCCCCCGACCGGTTTCCCCTCACATTTCCCCGCCCGGCGTCCGATGGAATACGGACGTGGCCCGACCGGGGAGACCGCCCGTGACCCAGGAACTGAACGTGCTCGCGCTGTTCAAGGGGAACGAACGGTACATCTTCGTCTACGACGACGACAGCCGCGAGACGCTGATCGATACGATCCGCGATTCGGCCGCCGACCCGCGCACGCCCATCAACTGGTTCGACGCCGCCGTGCTCACGGACCGCGCCCGGCAACAGGGGAAGGACTCTCCGGAACAGCATTCGCGCCTGTGAATGCGGAACCCGAAGGCCATCCCCGGAACCGCCGCGTGAACCTCGAAGCGAAACTCGCCGAGTTCCTGCAACATCTCGGACTCGAGATGAACTCGTCGCCGCAGACGGTCAAGTCGTACCGCGAAGACCTCGCGCAGTGCCTGCAATTCCTCCGCGACCACGCCAAGAAAACCTCCGTCGAACCGCGGGACTGGTCCACGCGCTCGCTCCGCGCGTTCGTCGCGTGGATGCACGAGCAGGGCTACGCCAAGACCACCATCGCCCGCCGGCTCGCCGCCACGCGCACCTTCGGCAAGTTCCTCCGCCGCGACGGCACGCTCGACACGAACCCCGCCGAGGCGCTGCGCGGCCCGCGACCGGGCCGCACGCTCCCCCACTTCCTCACCGTCGCGGACATGAAGAAACTGCTCGCGACGCCGGACGCCAACCCCGTCTTCGGCCGCCGCGACCGCGCCATCCTCGAGGCGCTCTACTCCGCCGGCCTGCGCGTCAGCGAAGTCGTCGGCCTGAACCTGGACGATCTCGACCTGTCCGACGGCGTCCTCGTCGTCCGCGGCAAGGGGAAGAAGGAACGGATCGCGCTGCTCGGCGACGCGGCGCTGCTCGCTGTCAAAGCCTGGCTGCCCGAACGCGCCGCGCTCCTCGCCGGCCTCGGCAAGGACACCGACGCGATCTTCCCGAACAAGAACGGCGGTCGCCTCACGACGCGCAGCGTCGGCCGGTCGCTCGAACGGTATCTCGCGCTCGCGGGCCTCGACCCGCGCACCAGCCCGCACACGCTCCGCCACAGCTTCGCGACCCACATGCTCGACGCCGGCGCGGACATCCGCGGCGTCCAGGAGTTGCTCGGCCACAAGAGCCTGGCGACCACGCAGGTCTATACGCACGTCACGACTCAACGGCTCCAGGACGGCTACCAGAAGGCTCACCCGCGCGCCCACTAGCGCCGGGCCGGGCGACGACTTGATTCGCACCGTGGGGATCGCACCATGTCCGCCGCACCGCCGCGCGCCGTCGCGCTGTTCGTCCTCGTCCTCGCGTTCGGCCCGCCGCCCGCCGTCGCCGCCGACCCCAAGATCGACTGGCGCACCGACTACTACACCGCCCGCAAGGAATCGCAGGAGACCGGGCTGCCGATCCTCGTGCAGATCGGCAACGAAGACTGCTTCTATTGCAAGAAGATGGAGGCCACGACGCTGAAGGACCGCGGCGTCGCCGCGATGATCGGGAACTTCATCCCGCTCAAGCTCGACGGCGCCAAGGAGGCCAATCTCGTCCAGAAGCTGAACGTGCAACTCTATCCCACCACCGTGCTCGCCGGAGCGGACGGCACGATCCACGCCTTCGTGCAAGGGTACGTCGAAGTCGACGCCTTCAAGGAGCAGTTGAAGCGGACGACCGATCTGGTGGCCGCGGACGTGAAGGCGGGTCGGGAACTGGTCGAAGCCACGGCCGCGATCAAGGCCGGCGAATACGGCCGCGCGATCCCGATCCTGCAACGGCTGGCGATCGTGGCGAAGGGGAAGCCGGCCGAGACGAAGGCGAAGGCATTGCTGGCGGACGCCGAGAAGGTCGGGAGCGAGCGGCTGCGGAAGGCCGTCGTCGCGCTGGACGCCGCGGACCGCGATCCGGCGATCAAGCAGTTGGACGAGATCGCCCGCGCGTTCGCCGGCACCGAATCCGCCAAGATCGCCGAGGCGCGCCTGGTCGCGCTCGGCGTGGACCGGCTCGATCGCGTCGCGCTCGCCCTGCGGGCGACGGCGCTGCTGACGGCGGCGCGGGACCTCGCCAAGGCCGGCGCCTACGCCGAGGCGCTCCACCTGGCCGAACTATTGGATGGCACGGCCGAGGCGAAGGCGGCCGCGGCGCTCGCCGCCGACATCAAAGCCGATCCGCACAAGCTCGCCGCGTCCGCCCGGCGCGCGAACGAGGCCGCCGCCGCGCTCCAGATGGCGCTCGCGGACGCCCACGCGGCCAAGGGCCAAACCGACGACGCGGCGAAGTGCCTCGAACTCGCCATCCGCCTCGCGCCGAACACGCCGAAGGCCGAGCAGGCCGAAGGACGGCTGACCAAACTCCGCGGCACCGTCCCAGCGATCCCCGCCGTGCTGATGAAGTGATTCTGAAAGGAATGATAACTTCCGAGATTGCACCTTTCTGTCATCGCCCCAAAGGGGCGACCGAGAATAGCCAGGGGTGGAGCGCAGCGCAACCCCTGGAAAACCAGCAGAGAAAATCGCAGCCCCGTCGGGGCGACCGGATCGCTCAGGTCGCCCCTGCGGGGCTGCAATAGTCTCTCCGAATCGGGACCAGGGGTTCCTTCGCATTGCTCAGTCACCCCTGGCTATTGTCGGTGGCCCCGTCGGGGCCAAAGAATCAACTCCAACTTCAAGAACGGTTCCCGAATGAATGGCGCGGAGAAACGTTGACGCAGTAGGCCCGTCGCGCCAGCGAGGACGTTGGCGTCATCCCTCGCGGGCGCGTCGGGCCAACCGGAACCCACGATGCTCGTTCGGGTATCGCTCGAAGTCTTGTTTCCATCACTTCCCGCCGAGGCACCACAGGTGCTGGTAGGTGCGAATGAAGATCTCGCCGTCAGAGATCGACGGCGTCGCGTTGCAGTGCTCGCCGAGCTTGTTGCGGGCGATCAACTCGAACTTCGGCTTCGCCTCCAACACGAACGTGTCGCCGTTCTGGTCGGTCGTGTAGAGCTTGCCATCCGCGTGCACGAGGCTGCCCCAGCAGGCGACTCCGAGGGTCTGCTTCTCCCACAGGTCCTTGCCGGTCTTCACTTCGAGGCACTGGATGGTATTGGCCCCGGCGTTGGCCATATAGAGATGGTCGCCGACGATGACGCCGGACCCGATCCGTTGCGGGTTCGACTTGGTGTGGTGCCAGAGCCGATTCGATTCGGTCACGTCGCCGGTGCCGCCGAATTTCAATCCAATCGCCGCGCCGCCGTAGCCGGACATCGCGACGATCGATTTGCCGTCCGTCACGGGCGAGGTGTAGACGAGCTTCGTGAGGCCCTTGCAACTCCAGAGCACGTCGCCGGTCTTCGGGTCATGTGCCTTCAACACGTTCGGCCACGACATCAGGAGTTGATCCTTGCCATCGACCTTCACGATGTGCGGCGTGCTCCACGAGCCGATCCAGTCGGCCTGGGCGTTTCCGGCCTTACCACCCGGTTCCGGCACCTCCCATGCGTCCTTGCCGGTCTTCTTGTCGAAGGCGCGCAAAGATGTTCGCTCGCCGGGACCGCAATTCAGAATGACCAAGTCACCGTAGAGGATCGGCGACGCGGCGGTGCCCCAGATGTGGATGAAGAGCCCGAGATCGCGGTGCCAGAGTTGGTTTCCCTGGAAGTCGTAGCAGACGAGGCCGGCGGAGCCGTGCGAGGCGATGACGCGCTCGCCGTCCGTCACGGGCGTCGCGGCGCAGTACGGGTTCGTGGCGTGCGTCGGTTCCTTCTCCTTGAACGCGATCGACTTCTTCCAAAGGATGGCGCCGGCCTTGCGGTCGATGCAATACAGAGCGCGCTCGGTCCCTTCCTTGTCGATCGATTGCGTGAGGAAGACGCGATCGCCCCAAACGACGGGGCTGGAATTCCCCGGCGACGGAAGCTTGAGCTTCCACTTCACGTTCTTCGTCGCGCTCCATTCGGCCGGCAGGTTCTTTTCCGAACTCGTTCCATCGCCGCGCGGGCCGCGCCAGCCGGGCCAGTTCTCGGCACGAACGGAGGAGGCGAGCAGGACGAGCAGCAGAAGGGATCGCGACATGACGTGGTCTCGGTGGGAGGGTCCGACATTTTGCATTTCTCATTTTGAGTTTTTCATTGTTCCGATTCCAGTCCAAACTATACCCACTCCGTTCGTTCACTTATCTGGTGAAAACCATGACGCTCCGAATCGCATCGCTCGTGGTCCTCATTCTTTTGACTCGGGTGGCATCCGCCGCCGGGCCGGAGGTGCTCTCGACGGCAAAGATCTGGGACCAGGGCAAGCACAACGCCTTCACCGATCTGATCCGCTGGAACGATAAGTGGTACTGCACCTTTCGCGAGGCGGATGCCCACGTCGGCGGCGACGGCCTCATTCGCGTGCTCGTCTCGGCTGATGGTGAAAAGTGGGAGTCCGCCGCCGGCATCACCGAAAAGGGAATCGACCTTCGCGATCCGAAATTCTCGATCATGCCCGACGGCCGACTCATGATCGTCGCCGGTGGCTCCGTCTACGAAGGCAAGACGCTCAAGGGCCGACAGCCGCGGACGATGTTCTCGAAGGATGGCGCGAACTGGACCGCGCCGAAGCGCGTCCTCACCGAAGGCGAATGGCTCTGGCGCGTGACGTGGCACGACGGCAAATGCTACGGCGTCACCTACAACCCGCAGGCCCGCGCGCTCAAGGAGGCTCAAGACGCCGCCAAGACCGGTAAGGTCGAACCAGGACCGGCCGAGTGGAAACTCAAACTCGTCGTCGGCACCGACGGCGAGACGTTCGACCTCATCACGCACCTCGACGTGCCGGGCCATCCGAACGAAACGACGATCCGTTTCCTTCCCGACGGCGAGATGGTCGCGCTCGTCCGCCGCGAGGCGGGCAACACCTTCGGCTGGATCGGACGCAGCAAGGCCCCCTACAAGGAATGGAAGTGGGCCGAGACGAAACACCGCCTCGGCGGGCCGAACTTCCTCCAGACACCCGACGGCGCGCTCTGGTCCGGCGGCCGCAGCTACCTCGGCGGCGCGAAGACCGTACTCGCCACGATGTCGGCGGAGGGAAGTTACGAACCGGTCCTGACGCTCAAGACCGGCGGCGACACCAGCTACCCCGGCATGGTCTGGCACGACGGGCTGCTCTGGTTCAGCTACTACTCCTCGCACGAAGGAAAGTCGGCGATCTACCTCGCGAAGATCCAACTCCCGCGGAAGACGACCCCACTGCCGCCTGCGCTCGCGCCGCACTTCGACGTGCCGAGGGAGTACGCGAACGACCTCGGCAAATTCAAATCGGTGCTGACCTTCGCCGACGGATCGCCCGTGAAGTCCGCCGACGATTGGACGAAGCGCCGCGCCGAGATCCGCAAGGCCTGGTTCGACGCGCTCGGACCGTGGCCGAAGCGGCTCGACAAGCCGACGGTCGAACTGCTCTCATCGATGCGAAGGGAGAACTTCACGCAGCAGCACGTCCGTATCCAGGTCGCGCCGGATCGCACCAACGACGACGCCCACCTGCTCATCCCCGAAGGGAAGGGGCCGTTCCCGGCCGTCGTCGTCGTCTTCTACGACTCGAAGACCGGCATCGGCGAAGGGACCAAGGGGATGCGCGACTTCGCTTATCGCCTCGCGAAGAAGGGCTTCGTCGCGCTCTCGCTCGGCAGCCACTACGAGACGTACTGGCCGAACAAGGAGACCTGCAAGCTCCAGCCGCTGTCGTACCACGCCTACGTCGCGGCGAACTGCCGGAACGTCCTCGCAAACCTGCCGCAGGTCGATCCGAAGCGCATCGGCATCGTCGGCCATTCCTACGGCGGCAAGTGGGCGATGTTCGCGAGCTGCCTCAACGACGACTTCGCGGCCGCCGCCTGGTCCGATGGCGGCATCGTCTTCGACGAGGCGCGCTCGAACGTCAACTACTGGGAACCGTGGTACTTGGGCTTCGAACCTGGAAAGGAACGCAAGCGCGGCACGCTCACGAAGGAGTTCCCGCGCCAAGGCCCGTACAAGGCGCTCGTCGAATCGGGCCGCGACCTGCACGAGTTGCACGCCTTGATGGCGCCGCGGCCGTTCCTCGTGTCCGGCGGTTCCGAGGACCCGCCGAACCGATGGAAGGCTCTCAACCACACGGTGGCCGTGAATCGGCTCCTGGGCTTCGAGCGGCGCGTCGGCATGACGAACCGCCCGACGCACGAGCCGACGGAGGAATCTAACGCCCGCATCGACGAGTTCTTCGAGTGGGCGTTGAAGTAATGCACGCGCGCCGGATTCAGGCGGGCAGCACTTCGTTGAAGAATCGGATCCAGTTGCCGTGCATGATCCCTTGGATGTCGGCGGACGACTAGCCGCGGCGGGTGAGG
>CAYVRB010000232.1:0-10041 GCA_964453375.1 uncultured Alcaligenaceae bacterium | reverse complement strand
CACCTGCACGAACGGCACGCCCGCCTCGACGAGCCGGCGCGCGAGCAGGCACGACTGTCCGAAGCGCGTCCGTCCGTAGTCGTTCGCGCTCTTCGGCGACTCCTTCGAGAGGTCGAACATTGCCTGCATCTTCGTGCTCGTCAGCATCGCGATGGCGCGCGAGCGGTAGTCGTCGAGCGTCGCGACGGCGAGCGAGGATTCCAGCTTTCGCTCCGTGATCGAGAGCGATTCCACCAGCTTCTGCCGGTCGGCGAGTCGCTCGGGCGTCAGCTCCGGCGGCAGTTGCAGGGCCGGCACCTTCGTCCCCGTCGCGGGGTCGTACTCGAGGCGGAACGGGTCGTAGGCCGGGCCGAGCGGGCCGCCGCCCTCGCCGATGATCGGCTTCTTCCCCTGGTGCAGCTTGCCGCCGATCACGAGGAAGGGCGAGGCGATGCCGCGGGACTTGCTCGCGAGCGCCTTCGCGACGACGGAGCCGGTGGCGGGGCGGGGCGAGCCGGGGAGCGGTTTGCCGTCGAGGCCGGTGCCGCCGGCGGGGCTGCCCGTGAGGCCGATGGTGCCGGCGATGCCGTGGTCGTTCGACTGCGTGGTGAGCGTGCGGAGGACGGCGAGCTTGTCGGTGATGCCGGCGAGTTTCGGGAAGAGTTCGGTGAAGCGCACGCCGGGGATGCGCGTCGGGATGGTGGCGAACGGCCCGCGGAATTCGAGCGGCGCGTTCGGCTTCGGGTCGAAGGTATCGAGCTGGCTCGGCCCGCCCCAGAGCCAGACGAGGATGACGGCCTTCGCGGAGCCGGGGTTCAGCCCCGATTCGCGGGCTTGCAGCAAGTTGGCGAGCGAGAGGCCGAGCACCGACGACGCGCCGACCTGGACGAACGCCCGGCGATCGAGCGTCTGGCAGGTGCGCTGAGTCTGCTGGCCGAGGAGGAGCATGGGGGAGGGTCCGGCAATTCAGGAATGCGGAGTTCCGATAATCGTGATAGATCTAAGTGTCCATAATATTCATTCCAAGAATTAGCTGTCACGCTTCGAGCTTGTCAATAACCGTTCGTAGTTCAATGACTTCAAGAGGGCAATCATGCCAATCATGCTCCCAGCACACGATGAGATCGCACTTTGTACAATCGTGGCAATGGTCTTTGAAGTTGCTGCTGTAATACTCAAATTCGATGCGCACTTTTTGCCATCGGTCACGACGCGAGTCAATACATCGCTTTGCTTCGCAGTCAGGAAATGCTGACTGTACCGCCTCGACAAAGATGCCCAATTCAGAGCTTACCATCCCAAACAGGTACACTACACCCTGCTCGTTAATTGGCGCATGGCGCAAACCTCGAAAATTGATCGGCGCGCCGTATTCCAATCCCGCACCCTTTGTCCATTGAGCCTGCACCGGACGGGAGTCGTCGAATTGCAAAGGTACCGCCGTCGGCGCCTCCTGCTTTGACTTTGTTTGAAGGCTGGGTAGGTAGGGTGAAGTCGGATCATTTCTTTCAAGCCACTGTCGGTAGTTCGCAAGTACGTTTTGTTGTGTCCCACCGAATCGATTTTTAATCGTGGACGAGTTGAAAGGTGCCCGAGCGTCGAACTGAAACCAAGTCGGTATCCCTGATAACGACTTGACTACATTGTGGTATTCGGTCAATAACTCGTCATCTGTGAGAGACTATTTGTATCCCGGGTTGCGTTCAACACCGGCGAGGTTCTGGACTTCAAGCCAGCCGCCGTCCGGGAACAGGCTGAAGATCCTGTACTTGGTGATACCAGTTGCTTGAATGAACGAGCTCAAAGAAAGTGGCCCATTACAATTAACGGCCGCCGCCTTGAGGGCTTCGACAACAGTTTCACGCGTTATCTCGCTCATGCAATGCCTTCGACGGCTAACATCCTGATCCTGTTTTTAGGTTTTCGACCCTGAAAGGGTCGTTCTTACAGCCCAGGGTTGAGGAGGCTCTGCGACGAAACCCTGGGTAACACCGCCAAAACCAGCCGACCCTGAAGGGGTCGTTCATTCCCGCGCTATCGTCGCAATGAACGACCCTTTCAGGGTCGAAAGCCTATTGTTTAGGGTACGTTCTACCCAGGGCGTCGTCGCAATGCCTCCTCGCCCTGGGCTGTTGGAACGACCCTTTCAGGGTCGAAAACCAAAGACATCCTAATCGGCGGTTGCTTCTCGTCGGATAGTTCTGTGGTCCGTTTTCGTAGGGTGGGCACCGCCCACCTCGTCCCGGTGAGCTATTCGGTGTCGGTGGGCAGTGCCCACCCTACGGGAATCACGTCAGATCGTTCAGCGGCCCGTCGCCGCAGTAGTTCTTGTTCCCGAAGCTCTTCACATTGTGCCCAAAGGCGTGGGCCATCGACATCAGCAGGCGGTTGTGCGGGACCTGCTTGTACTTCAGCGAACGGCCCATCTTGAAGTTCAAGCCGCCGCCGACCAACAGGAACGGCGTGTCGTTGTGCGTGTGCGAGTTCCCCTGGCCCAACTCGTTCGTCCAGACGATGGTCGTGTTGTCCAAGAGGCTGCCGGGGCCGCCCGGCTCCGGCGTCTCGGCGAGCCGCTTCGCGAGGTAGGCGAGCTGCTCGCAGAACCAGGTGTCGATCTTCGTGATCTTCTCCTGCGCCTTCTCGTTCGAGTTCGGCTCGTGCGACAGCTCGTGGTGGCCCTCGGTGATGCCGAGCCACTTCATGCGGGCCATGCCCACGCTGTTCGTGAACTGGATCGACGCCACGCGGTTGAAGTCGTTGGCGAACGAATTCACCATCATCTCGATCTGCATCTTGCTGATCTTCGGGATGTTGTCGTTGTCCTCGCGCACGCCCGGCTCGATCTCCGGCACCTTGTGCCCGAGCTCGCCCTGCGCCTTCGACGACTTCAGCTCCTGCTCCAGCTCGCGCACGAAGGTCGCGTGCTCGTCCAGCAGCTTGCGGTCCTCGGCACTCACGGCACCGGCCACTTTCTTCAGGTCCGCGTTCAGGTCGTCCAGCACGCTCGCCAGCACCTTGTTGTCGGTCGTGCGGCCGTAGAGCTTCTTGAACATCTGGTACGGGTCGTCGATCGGCGCGACCGGCTTGTTCGGCCCGGTGTAGACCATGCGCGTCCAGGTGTCGGCCCGGTCCGGCACCAGCACGCCGTATTCGAGGCTGCCGAAGCGGGTCTTTGTGGCCGGGTCCTTCTGGAGGAAGTTCTTGATTTCCTGGTCGATCGACAGGCCCTTGGCCCAGCCGGCCGGCGTGTCGGAGCCGCCCTGGATGTTGCCGGGGAACAACTCGATGCCCGTCAGCAAACAACCGATGCCGCGCATGTGGCCGTCGCCGTCGCCGCGGATCTTGTCGGCGACGCCATGCAGGAACAGCGTCTGCTTCTTGAACGGCTCGAGCGACGCCACCGACTTCGGCAGCGTGAACTCGGCCCCGGTTTCCTTTGGCCAGAAGTTCCACGGGCAGACGCCGTTGGGCGTGAACATGATCACGAGCCGCTGCTTGCGCTTGTTCTGGTTGGCGAAGCCGAGGCTCGGCAGGTTCAGTACGAACGGCACGGCCGCGGCCGAGAGACCGAGGTTGCGAACGAACTCGCGACGATTCTGATTCACATCGAACTCCGAGATTTAGCCACAGAGAACACAGATCAAGACAGATCAGAATAAATCATTTCGTTCTCTGATCTCTCTTCTCCGTGTTCATCTGTGGCAATTTCTTTCTTTCCAGCAATGCGGCCGTCGTGGCGATCTCGACAGCCAATTGTCGCACATGGAAGCCGGTCTTGGCAAACTTTTCCCGGAGGTCCGCGCCGGTGTTCGGGCCGTAGGCGCGGATCGATTGCTGGATCAGGTGGTGGAACATCTGCTCGGCGAAGGCGCGGTGGGCGTCCTCGCTGCCGGCGACGAACTTCGCGAGTTCGATGGGGCCGTTGAACGCCTTCGACTCGCCGGCGCGGGTCGTGTAACTCCCCTGCGCGTTCACCGGCTTCTTGTTGTCAGTCTCGCGGTAGCGGCCGACGGCGTCGAAGTTCTCGAGCGCGAAGCCGACCGGGTTGATGACCGCGTGGCACGACTGGCAGTTCACGCCTTTCGTCTGCAACTCGACCCGCTCGCGCGTGGAGAGCGTCGGATGCAGGTCCGGCGCCAGCGGCGTGAACGCCTCGTTCGGCGGCTTCAGGCCGACGCCGAGCAGGCCCCGCGCCACGAAGACGCCGCGATGGATCGGCGAGGTCTCGCCGGTGTACGCGAAGGTCGCCATCAGGAACGGATGCGTCAGCACGCCCTGCCGGCGGCCCTTCTCGAAATCGACCTTCTGGAACGGCGCGTCCTCCGGCAGCTTCGCCCCGTAGAACTTCGCGAGTCGGCCGTTGAGGTAGGTCGAATCGCCGAGGAGCAATTGTCGAAAGTCGGACTTTTCGTTCCAGACGACGTCGTCGAGGAACAGGTCGAGCGAGGTCCGCAGGTCGGCGGCGATGGTGGCGTCGAAGCCGGGGAATTTCTTGGCATCCTTGACGGCGTCGCGGGCGTGGTCGGTCTTGAGCCAGTGGTGGAGGAAGCCGCGCAGCCGCGCCTTCGCCCGCGTGTCGGCCAGCATCTTCTCGGCCTGCTTCCGAACGTCGTCGGCCGTCTTCAGCTTCCCGGCCGCGGCGAGGTCGTGCAGTTCCTGATTCGGGATCGAATCCCAGAGCGCGAACGCCAGTTTCGCGGCCACGTCGTACGGGTTCGCGTCGCCGGTCGGCTCGCGGTACAGGAACCGCGGCGATTTCAGGATCAGCAGCACCGCCCGCTTCACGGCCGATTGCAGGTCCGGCGTGCTTTCCATCGGCCGGCCGACGTAGAGCTTCTCGATGTCTTCGGTGATCGGCCGGCGGAACGCGAGCTTCGCGAACTGGCGCAGGAACGACTTGCAATTCTCGACCGCCTTCTTGTCCGAGGTGCTCACGCGGAGGAATTCCTCCGCGCGCGTCGAGATGTAATTCGCGGCGTCGAGGGCGCCGTCGGTGGTCGCCTGATCCCACGCCTTCGAGACGGTCGTGCCGCGCTCCCAGCCATAACTGCGGTCGTCGGGCGGGAACTTGGTGGAGTCGACGTAGATCTCGGTGGACGCGAGCGGCGACAGCACCCGCGCCGGGATCGTCTCGACCGCGCCCTGCGGCGGCTGCCAAAGCAGTTCGACCGACGCCGGCTTCGACTTCGGGTTCTTGTCCTTCACCCCTTGCAGCGCCTTCGAGAAGTCGACGCGGATCGAATACGTCCGCCCGCCGAGCAGGAACAGCGTGGCCGCGTATTCGTTGTCGCTGCCCGACTTCACGTAGCCATCGGCGATCGGCTTCTTCAAGTCGTTCACCCAGAGCCGCACCGATTGATCGGATTTCACGATGAAGGTGTAGTCGCCGGTTTCCGGGATGAGGATGCTGCCGCTCCAGCGGATGGAGAATTCCTTGGGGTCGAACTCCTTGGACTTCGCCTCGAACTCCTTGCCGCCGGGCGCCTCGGTCTGGAAGTCGAACTTCACCTCCGGGTCGAGGCGGTCGAAGACGCGCTGGCCGTGGTTGCGGTTCTTGAAGTACTCGCCCTTGAGGCCGCGCTTGTCGTCCCACTTGGTGTTGGACGAACGGAAGCCTCCGACGAGGTCGGCGAGGGCGTTCTTGTACTGCGGTACCGTCAACCGGGCGAGTTCGACGCGGACCGGTTTGTTCTTGTCGCGCGCCGCTTGGGAATAGAAGCCGTCGAAGCAGAACTGCGCGATCTTGAGCGAGTCGTCCTTGGAGAGCGAGCCGGGGTCGTTTTCCGGCATCGTCTTTTGGATCTGCTCCGCGAGCTGCGCGACGGATCGCTCGCCGACGAGAGCTTTGGGATATTTCTTCGATCCTTCGCCAGCCTTGCCGTGGCAGCGGGCGCACTGGGCCGCGTAAAGCTGTTCGCCGGTGTCGGCGCGCACGCCGTTCGCAAAGAGGCACAGGACGGTAATACCGTACAGACGAATCATGGCGGTGTTCATCGTTCGCGGAAGCGAACCGGCGGGGGAGGTCGTACCGGTATTATAGTATCGGTAATTGCACGCGGGAACTGGATTCGCCGCTTCTCTTCGACCATGTCAATCACCCCGCGAGGCGGCCATGCCCTGGGAACCGCGAGCCGAGGAGCAGCCGGAACTCGATGCGGCGTTCGCCGACGCGGAACGGACCGTCGGCGAAGCGTTCGCGCGGGCCGTTCAGTCCTTCGGCGTCGCACCGCGCGCCCCGCGATTCGGCTCGAACCCGAACGAATCGATCAACCGCTGGATCGAGTGGTGGCTCGACCTCGCGGACCCCTACGACGCGATGTCGTGCGAAGTGATCCTCCTGGACGATTCCGAAGGACCGTTCGCGTCGGTGCGGGTCGCGGTGTGGCGGTATCTCGGCCACGGGTTCAGCGATTTCGACGACCTCTGGCACTCGGGCGTGCACCGCGTCGGAACGCCGGGGCAGGCGGCGATGGTGCTCCGCGCGTCGTCGGAGGCGTTGGTGCGGCACCTCGCGACGTTGGATTTGTCGCCGTATTTTCCGACTCGTTAACCTGGCGGCTGACGCCGCTCGGCTCACTTTGCGCCGATGAAGACGCCGCCGGCGAAGGTGCGCTCGAAGGGGTAGAACTCGACGAGCGGCTTCGTGTTTCGGCCGTCGAAGACGCGGACGGGGGCGGGCACGTCGGGTCCGGGGGCGCAGACGATATCGAGCACGCCGTCGTTGTTGACGTCGTGGGCGGCGACGCGGATGCCGCCGCGGAATTTCGCCGGGTAGGGCGCGACTTCGCCGAGGCGCGTGCCGCGGAGCGGGTCGAAGACGCGGACGACGCCGGCGCCGTTGACGTCCGGTCCGACGATGATGTCGGCGCGGCCGTTCTTGGTGATGTCGGCGGTGGCGACGTAGGCGCCGACGGCGTGAGTGGCGTCGTACGCCAGCCAGTTCGCGAGCAGGCGGGAGTTCAAGCCGGAGAAGACCTTGATCTGCGGCGGGTGCTGCGGTCCGGGGGCGGTGACGATGTCGGGGAGTCCGTCGCCGTCGACGTCGCCGAGCGCGACGCGGACGCCGCCTCGGAAGTTCTGATCGTAGGCGTAGAAGCTGCCGACTTCCTTGCCGGCGGCGAGGTCGAAGGCCTTGACGTGCGGCCCCGCGCCGACGTCGGCGCCGGTGACGATGATGGCGCGGCCCTGGCGCGTGAGGTTCGCGGCCGCGACCTGCACGCCGCCGGTCCAGGTGCGATCGTAGGCGAGGAATTCGCTGGTGAGGGTCATGGTGCGGCCGTCGAAGACGCGGACGATCGGGGGCAGGCCGATCTGACCGGGCAGCGGTCCGCCGGGGGCTGCGACGAGTTCCGGGAAGCCGTCGCCGTTCAGGTCCGCCACGGCGACGCGGACGCCGCCGCGGAAGTGTTGATCGAAGGCGAAGAAGTCGAAGATCGGCCGGCCGCCGACCTGGGCGAAGACGCTGACGCGCGGCCCGCCGCCCTCGCCGGCGCCGCAAGCGAACATCCCCTTGTTGAGAAAGCCGAAGTCGGGCGGGTTCGGCCCGTCGGCGACGCCAAGTTGATCGCCGAGCTGGCGGAACAGCCCTTCGACGCGCGCGATCTGCAGGCGGACGGAGGCGTTCCCCGACAGCGCGTTCAAGTCCGGCGCGAGCGCCCGCCACTGCCGGGCGGCGGCGGCGTAGTCGATGGCGGCCGCGGCGAGGGTGCCGCCGTCCTCCAGCCCGCGCGCGAGCGAACCGATGCGGAATCCGAACGATCGGATCGCGCGATCGAGCGGCGCGGTGTAGATGGCGCCGGGGAACTCGTTGCGGGCGTCTTCGCGGAGGTTGCCGACCTGATCGACGAGGGCGCCGGCGGTGCGGAGGATGCGTCCGAGGCCGGGGTTGCCGTCGACGGCGCCGAAGAGGGCGTGCAGTTGCTGGTCGGCGAACTGGGCGCGGGCGATGGCCGCGCTGAGGCCGGCCGACCCGGCGCCGAGTTGCTGGGCGCGGGCGAGGAAGGCATCGACCGCCTCATCCACCTGCCGATCGGCGGCGAGCAGGCGGCGGCGATCGGCCGTGACGGCGGCGAGGCGGCGCAGGTCGTCCGCCTCCTTCACGGCGCGGTCGGCGAGGCGGCTGAGTTCCACCTTCACGGGCAGCGGCACGCGCAGCCGCGCCGTCTCGGCCCGGAGGTTGCCGAGTTCGGTGTGAAGTTGTCCGGCCGCGAGCTGCACCTGGGATTGGAAGAACTGGTCGTTCGAGATGCCGCCGAACCCGCCGATCGGCTTGCCGGGCGGCCCGAATCGCGGCGGCTGGGCGGCCAGTGTCGCCACGGCGGAAACGAGCGCGAGGAGAGCCAGGGAGCCGCGCATGGGAGAACCCTCGATGATGCTGGAGATTGTACGGCCGGAACGCGGAGACTTGCGTCGGAGAAGTGGAGGCGCCGGTTTATTGATTGCGATCCGCGCTCGGCTCCGAAGACTCCGCCTCGCCGCGAAACGGGCGCGCGGGATATCACTCCGCACTCCGCGCTCCGCACTTCTATAACAGCCGCATTCCCGGAGGCCTGCCATGCGTTGCGCCCTCGCGCTGATGATGATCCTGCCCTCGTTCGCCCTCGCGGCGCCTCGGAACGTCGTGATGATCGTCGCCGACGATCACGGACGCGACCTCGGCTGCTACGGGAACCGGGACGTCCGCACGCCCCACCTCGACAAGCTCGCCGCCGACGGCACGCGCTTCGACTTGGCCTTCTGCACCACCGCCAGCTGCTCCGCCAGCCGTTCCGTCATCCTCTCCGGGCTGCACAACCACCTGAACGGCCAGTACGGCCACCAGCACCACTTCCACCACTTCGCGTCGTTCCCGTCGGTGAAGAGCCTGCCGGTGCTGCTCGCCGGCGCGGGCTACCGCACGGCGCAGATGGGGAAGTACCACGTCGCGCCGGAGCCGATCTACAAATTCGAGACGTACCTGACGGCGAACAACCGCAATCCCGTCGTGATGGCCGAGAAGTGCCGCGAGTTCCTGTCGGCGAAATCGGAGAAGCCGTTCTTCCTGTACTTCGCGACGGCGGACCCGCACCGGGGCGGCGGCAAGATCGAAAGCGACCCGCACAAGCCGGACCGCTTCGGCAATGGGCCGAAGTACGAGGGGATCGTGGAGGAGAGCTACGATCCGGCGAAGCTGACGGTACCGCCGTTCCTGCCCGATACGCCGGCGTGCCGCGCCGAGATCGCGCAATACTACCAGTCGATCGCCCGCGTCGATCAGGGCGTCGGCCGGCTCGTGCAAATCCTGAAGGACGCCGGCCAGTACGAGAACACGCTGATCCTTTATCTGTCGGACAACGGAATGGCGTTCCCCGGCTCGAAGACGACGCTCTACGAACCCGGAATGCGGCTGCCGCTCATCGTCCGCAGTCCGGACCAGAAGACGCGCGGCGGCGCGACCGATGCGCTGGCGACGTGGGCCGACCTCGCGCCGACGATCCTCGAGTTCGCGGGCGTGAAGGACGTGCCCGGCCCGCCGGCGCGGGGCGACGCGGGGCCGGAGCTTCCGGGACGCATCGCGCCGAAGAAGGCGGCGAACGCCAAGCCGTACGAGTTCCACGGCCGGTCGTTCCTGTCGGTTCTCGACGCGCCGAAATCGAAGGGCTGGGACGAGGCGTACGCGTCGCACACCTTCCACGAGATCACGATGTATTATCCGATGCGCGTCGTCCGCACGCGAACGCACAAGCTGCTGTACAACCTCGCGCATCCGCTGCCGTTCCCGTTCGCGTCGGACCTGGAGGAGTCGGCGACGTGGAAGAGCGTGAAGGCCGACCCGAACGCGAAGTACGGCCAACGCCTGGTCAAGGATTTCCTCCAACGGCCGCAGTATGAACTCTACGATCTGCAATCCGATCCGCACGAAGCGAAGAATCTCGCCGGCGATCCGAAGCACGCGAAGACCCTGGCCGAATTGCAGGCGAAGCTGAAGGCGTTCCAAGTGAAGACGGACGACCCGTGGATCGTGAAGTACCGGTACGAGTAGTCATGGAATTCGGAATTCGGAATTCGGAATTCGGAATGAAA
>CAYVRB010000231.1:0-10081 GCA_964453375.1 uncultured Alcaligenaceae bacterium | reverse complement strand
GCTTCGCCGGCAGCGGCGTCAGGCTCTTGTCAGGGTTCCGGTTGAACTGGATTAAGACGTTGTTCCAGATCTCGACGACCTTGTCCGACCCGCCGTTGACGAGCTTCGCCCCCGACAGGTCCGGCGTCGCGTCGTAGTGGATCTCGGTGCAAGGCCCGCACGGTCCGGTGTCGCCCATTTCCCAGAAGTTGTCCTTCTTGTTCCCGAGGTGGATGTGTCCCGGTAAGACGCCGACCGACTTCCAGATGTCCGCCGCCTCGTCGTCGCGCGGGATGCCGTTCGCCGGATCGCCCTCGAAGACCGTGACGTGCAGCCGCTTCGGGTCGATCGCCCAGACGCCCGTCAGCAGCTCCCACGCCCACGCGATCGCGTCCGGCTTGAAGTAGTCGCCGAAGCTCCAGTTGCCGAGCATCTCGAAGAAGGTGTGGTGGTACGTGTCCTTGCCGACGTCGTCGAGGTCGTTGTGCTTGCCGCCGGCGCGGATGCACTTCTGGGTGTTCGCCACCCGCGCGTGCTTCGGCTTCTCGGTGCCGAGGAAGTACGGCTTGAACTGGTTCATCCCGGCGTTCGCGAAGAGCAGCGTCGGGTCGTCCAGCGGCACGACGGGACTGGACGCCACGAACGCATGCCCGTGCTTCTGGCAGAAGAAATCGAGGAACTGCTGGCGAATCTCGCTCGACGTCGGCATGGCGCTCTCGGCGGTCCGGGGGAAGGTTCCGTATCGGGAATAGACACGGAAACGCGCCGAAAGTTCAAGGGGCGACGGGTTCAACGGCCGAGGACGCGGAGGTAGAGGCGTTCGTAGTCGCCTGCGCTGCGGTTCCACGACCAATCCTGGCGCATCGCGGTGCGCACGACCTGCTGGAAATCCTTCGGCCGGTCGCGATAGAGCGTCACGGCCCACTTGATCGTCTGATAGAGCGCGTTGGCGGTGTATTCGCCGAAGCTGAACCCGGTGGCCGTGCCCGCCGCGAGGCTCTCCTGCGTGGCACCGACGACGCTGTCGGCGAGGCCGCCCGTGCTCCGCACGACCGGCGGCGTGCCGTACTTCATCGAGTAGAGCTGGTTCAGCCCGCTCGGTTCGTAACGGCTGGGCATCAGGAACAGGTCCGCCCCCGCCTCGATCTGGTGGGCGAGGCTCTCGTCGTAGCCGAGGAAGATGCCGACCTGCTTCGGGTGCTTGTCGCGGAACTGGATCAATTCGTGGTGGTATTCCGGGTCGCCTTCGCCGAGGAAGACCATTTGGCAGCCGAGGTCGAGGAACCCGGGCGCGGCGCTGAGGATCAGATCGATCCCCTTCTGGCTGACGAGCCGGGCGACGACGCCGAGCAGCGGCTTGTCGGGATCGAGCGGCAGCTTGTAGCGCGCCTGGAGCGCGGCCTTGAGCTTCGGTTTCACCTCGAAGACGGTCGCGTCGTCGTAGTTCGCGGCGATGTGCTTGTCGGTGGCGGGGTTCCAGGCGTCGTAGTCGACGCCGTTCATGATGCCGAAGAGCTTCATGCGGTTGACGCGCAGGAGCCCTTCGAGTCCGCAGCCGAATTCGGCGGTCTGGATCTCGCGCGAATAGGTGGGGCTGACGGTGTTGACGACGTCGGAGAAGACGAGTCCGGCCTTGAGGAAGTTGAAGCGGCCGTGGAATTCGAGCTGGGCGTGGTTGAAGAGCCAGCCGGGGAGCGTGGTGAGGTTCATCACGTCCGGGCCGAACATCCCCTGGTAGGCGATGTTGTGGATGGTGAAGATGCCGCGGGTGTTCTCGTACTGGGGGCGGTTGCGGAAGACCTCGTTGAGGTAGACGGGCACGAGGCCGGTCTGCCAGTCGTTGGCGTGGATGACGTCGGGGATGAACGCCATGGAGTGGGCCGTCTCGAGGACGGCGCGGCTGAAGAAGACGAAGCGTTCGGCGTTGTCGGGGTAGTCGGCCTTGTAGCCGCCGGGCATGTTCTGCTGGTAGAGGCCCTTGCCGGCGGCGGGGTCGTCGCGGTCGAAGTATTCGGGCTGGTCGATGAAGTAGATGGGCACCTTCGAGTCGGGCAACGTGGAGCGGTACAGGCGGCAGGCGAGCGTGCGCAGGCCGACCGGCACCGGGATGACGTGGTGCGTGCGCTCGACCGGGATGCGCCCGAGCCGCACGCAGCGGTAGTACGGCATCACGACGGCGACCTGGTGCCCGCGCGCCGCGAGCGCCCGCGGCAGCGACCCGGCGACGTCCGCCAGCCCGCCGGTCTTCGCGAACCCCACCACCTCCGACGCCGCGATCAGAATTTTCAAGGACACGCCCACCCTCCGCTGCAGTGACGATTATCGTACCGGCGGCGGGTACTTTTGTCGCAGGCGCTCGAAGGCGGGTTGGCGCAGCAAGGGGCCGATATCGGGATCGGAATACCAGATCTTCGGATTGAACGGGCCGGCGGAATCGAACTGCTCCATCACGAAATCGACGTCGCCCTTCGCGGCCGCGACCAGCACCGGGAACAGCATCCCCCGGCCGAACGGGTCGGCGGCCTCGTCCAGCGCCTCGGCGGCCTCGTCCGGCCGCTTCAGCCGCACGAGCGAGCGGATCATCCGTTCGTGCATGCGCATCAGGTGCCGGTTCTCCTTGCCGGCTTTGTCGCGGTATTCGCGGAAGAGTTTGAGGGCCGCTTCGGAATCCTTTTTGAGGTAGGCGAGTTCGGCGCGCCAGGCGACGAGCTCGAGGTCGTCGGGGCGCGCCGCCGCGTGCCGTTCGATCACGCCGGCGAGGGCGAACTCGTCCCGCTCGGCGGCGAAATAATTCGCGAGCTGGTCGAAGGCGTCGACCGCGGGCGCGACCTCGGCGTAGGCGGTCTGCCAGAGGCCCCGGCGCGCGAGCCGATCGACGCGCAGGGCGCGCAGCGGTTCGCGCTCGTCGTCGATCCGTTTCGCCTGCTCGGCGAGCGCCAACCGTTCGGATCGCGCGGCCGGCAGCTTGGCGAGGCCGGCGGCCAGTTCCGCGTCGGCCTTGTCGTGCTCGCCGGCGGCGATCAACACCACCGCTTCGGCATAGTGCAACTGGGTATCGGTCGGTTCGGCGGGCCGATGCAGGGCGATCAACGATTTCAGGTGTTGCACCCGCCGCGCCTTCTCGGCCGGCGGGGCGTTCCAGTACACGAGCTGATTCCCGATCGTGTGCGCGATCTGGCGGAACGCCCGCTTCCCCTCCCCCGCTCCGGCGAGGGCGGCGAAGAACGGCACCGGCGACGGCGCCAGCGTCGCCCGTCGCGCGAGATCGGACACGAGATCCCTGCGCACGCCGTCGGGCGCCCGCGTCAGCAGTTCCGCCGCGGCCTTCGATTGGCCGAGGGCGAGCTTCGCCGGCACGCCGATCGCCAGCGCGATCCCTTCGTCTGGCTTCGCCTTCAACCAGCCGCTGCAGAGCGCATCGAGGATCGCCGGCGAGGGCTTCTCGAAGAGCATGGCGGCCGTCAGGAGGAATTCGGGCTTGGCGGACTTCGCCAGCGATTCGCCCAGCGCGGCGTGGCCCTCGCTCGGCAGCCGCCGCGCCAACTCCAGCGCGATCGCGGTGTCGCCGGGGAACTCCCGCAATCCCTCGCGCAAGACCGCGGCGGCCGCTCCGGCGCCCTCGAGCGCCGCGGCCGCACGGGCGTCCTCCAGCACCGCGAGCGGATCGTCGCCGACCTGCGCGCGGTATGCGCGGAGCGCCGTCCGCGCCGCCGCCGGCTGCTTGCGGACGTTCGCGATCACGGCCTTGGTGAAGAGGACGTGCGCCGCCGTCGCGAGCGCGTCCGGGATGCCGGCGAAGGCGGCCTCGGCCTGCGCCGCGTCCCCTCGCAGCGCCGCCTGCCGCGCCCGCAACGAACGCCGCGCCGCCTGCACGTACGGCAGCATCGGCACCGCGTCGATCGGTTCGATCCAGACCGCCGCGTTCGCCGCCGCCGGGTCGCTCGCCGAGCCGGCGAGGAGCAGCCAATCGAAGGAGTTCCGATAGCGCGCGAAGGCGTCCACGTCCGGCGCGTTCGGGTCCGGGTCGCGGTTCGGCCCCGCGCCGGCGTGGTCGCGCACCGGGGCGGCGAGCAGGTAGTTGCGCACCGTCAGGAAACGCAGCCGCGTGTTCGGGAAATCGAAATCGTAGACCCGCCAGCCGAGCGGGCGCTTCACCATCCACCAGCGGACGAACCGCACGCCGGCGATCGGATCGACGTGCCGGGCGAGCACGATCGCCTCGGTGCGAAAATTGTTCCAGCGCACTTGCCGGATTTCGACGCGGCCGGGCGGGAAGGTGTCGGGGTGTTCCGTCACGAGCGTGGCGAGGTCGAGGAGGATTTCGCCCTGGGCGACGTTCAGGATCGCCGCGTTCGGCTCCTGTCCGAGGAATTCGTAGACGCCGAGGGGAACCTCCTCCTCGGCCATGCGGGGGGAGTCGAAGATGTCGCCGAGCGACGCCGGCTGACGATTCAAGGCGCGCGAGGCGAGATCGTTGAGGACGTTTTGGAATCCGACCGAATCGGGGAACGCCGGATTCTGGGGCGCCTGGAACTCCGTGAAGGTTCGTTTGAGGGGCGGCGGCGGGGGCGGCGGCGGCACCCAGCGACCGTAGTTCGGCTCGCGCGGGCCGATCGACGCGGTGAGGAGCCAGCCGAAGATCGAGCAGGCGGCGAAGAGCGCGAACGACATCGCGGCCCAGGTTCCGAATCGACGTTCCATGGCGCGCCCCGGAGGATCGGCACTACGATTTTCGCGGATCGCCCGCGGCGATTTCAAGCGCCGATCCAAAAAAGAAACCCCCGCGATTCTCGCGGGGGGCGTGGGGTCGGTCCCGACTATTTATCGCTCGGCTTGCCTTCGGGATCGGCCAGGATCCGGCGGAGCTGCGCCCGAACCTGCGGCAGCGCCTGCGCCGGCGCCCCTTCGATCGCCTGCTCGGCGTACGAGCGCGCCGTCACCTTTTCCCCGGCGTTGTAATACGCGTTCGCGAGATTGAACTGGAAGTTCCACTTCGCGGCTTCGGGCGCCTCGTCGAGCGCCTCCTTCGCGTATTGGTCGCCGGTCTTCTTGTCCTCGGCGCCGAGGTAGATGCGCGCGAGCGTCAGCTTCGTGCCCGGCT
Organism: uncultured Alcaligenaceae bacterium; assembly: GCA_964453375.1. Lineage (GTDB taxonomy): Bacteria > Planctomycetota > Planctomycetia > Gemmatales > Gemmataceae > Limnoglobus. The sequence goes on along the minus strand of CAYVRB010000231.1, from coordinate 5,001 downwards.
TCGTCTGCGTCGTCGAAGCCTCGAGAGCCTTCTTCGCATACTCGCCGGCGCTCGCCTTGTCCTTGGCGTCGAGGAAGAAGCCGGCGGCGTCCGCCAGGATCATCGCGTCGGTCGGGGCGCGGAAGCGAGCCTTGGTCTCGATGTAGTGCTTGTTGAGCGCCTTGGCGTGGGCGAGCGCCTGCTCGATGAACGCCACGCCGGTCGCCTTGTCCTTCGCTTCGATCGCCGAGTCGGCCGCCTGGAGCGCCATCGAGGACTTGCCCTTGATGTCGGCGGCGGCGACGGCCTTCTCCGCGAACGCCTTGCCGCGCGTCGCGTCGCCCGCCGCGAAGCTCGTCTGCGCCACGCCCAGCAGCGCGCGGGCGTCGTTCTCGCCCAGCAGCTTCAGCGCCTCGTCCGCCGACTTCAGCGCCAGCTCCATCAGTGCCGGCTGGCCGCGGCCCTCCGGCGACCGCAGCGACCGCGACACCGTCGAGAACAGCGTGTCGTCGTCGTTCTTCTTCGCCTTCGCCATCAGGTTGCGGGCGAACAGCTTCGCGTCGTCGTACTTCTTCAGCTTCAGCATCGCCGCGATGCGGGCCGGCTGGAAGTACGGCGCCTGCGCGATCGCCGGGTGCTTCTTCTCGAAGTCCGCGAACGTCTTCAGCACCGACTCCGGCTTGCCGCCGAGCGCGCCGAACAGCGCGGTGACTTCCTTCTCGATCTCGTCGATCGCCACGGCGTCGGCGAGCGTCCACTTCCCCTCGGCCACCTTCGGCAGCACGAGGTCCAGGTACATCGGGTGGCCCATGAAGGCGATCTTCGTCTCGCGGTCGATCACGTAGCAGCACGGGATGCCGCCGTTGCCCGACGCCTCCATGAACGAATCGTAGACGTCCTCCTCCTCGCCGAAGCAGAACGTGTAACCGAGCTTCGGCCCGCGCCGCTTCACGAACGCCTCGACCTTCTCCAGCGTGTTGTTGTCGTCCTTCTTCGTGTAGCCGATGAACGACACGCCCTTGTCCTTGTATTCCGCCTGCAGGTGCGCCATGTGCGGCATCATCACGATGCACGGCCCGCACCAGGTCGCCCAGAACTCGACGACGTAGACCTTCCCCTTCTCGTACCCCTTGTGCTCCGCGCCTTGCAGCCAGCGGTCCGCCGTCAACGGCGGCGGCGCGTCGCCGAGCTTCAGCGTCGGCTCCTTCTTCGCCTTGCGCGCCGGCGCCTTCGGTTCGGGTTTCTTCTCCTCCGCCGGCTTCTTCGCCGGGGCGGGTTTCGGATCTTGCGCCACGACGGCGAACGCCGCCGACGCCAGCGCCAGGCCGGCCAGGAACTTCCGCATGAACGGGACTCCGATGCAAAGAACGAGGTTGGGGAAACGTCACCAGCGGACTGATGATTCTAGCCGGCGGGCCATCGCCGGGTATGGGAAAACCGACGAATCGCGCCGGGAATTCCAACTCGTTCGATGCCGCCCGCTCGCATAAAGTGACCGCGTTCCCCCGCAAAGGTACGCGCCATGTCCGATGCCGCCGCCCGCCAGATGATCGACCTCGCCGAGACCACCGGCGGCTTCATCCACGACATGAAGAACCACCTCGGCACCGTCCTCCTCAACCTCCAACTCCTCGGCGAGGATTTCGAGAACCCCGAAACCCAGCGCGAACGCCGCGCGCTCGAACGGATCCAACTGATGGAATCGGAGTGCCGCCGGCTCGTCGACCTCTCCAACGACTTCCTCCGCTTCGCCCGGATCGAGCAACTCGAACGCGAACCGACGCGGCTCGACGAGGTCGTCGGGCGGATGGTCGACTTCCTCGCGCCCACCGCCAAGCAGCAGAACGTGACGGTTCACTGGTACCCGGCGCCGGACCTGCCCGAGGTGTCGCTCGACCGCGAGATGTTCGAGAAGGCGCTCCTGAACCTGTTGTTGAACGCCGAGGACGCGATGCCCGGCGGCGGCACGCTGACGCTGCAATCGCGACTGGCGGACGACGGCTACGTCGAACTGGACGTGATCGACACCGGAGTCGGCATCTCGCCGGAAGCGCAGAAGAAGCTCTTCCAACCGTTCCACACGACGAAGGAGAACGGCAACGGATTGGGACTGGCGACGGCGCGGAAGGTCGTCGTCGCCCACGGCGGCGCGATGACCGTGCAGAGCGAGGTCGGCCGCGGGACGAAGTTCACGATCCGATTGCCGGCCGCCGCGAATTGATTGACGTTCGATTTCCCGATTGACAAGACGATCATCCCGTTTGCCGCCCCAACGGGGCGACCGGAAATAGCCAGGGGTGGAGCGAAGCGAAACCCCTGGAAACGGATGTGAGAATAAATGTAGCCCCAACGGGGCGACCTATGCGACACGGGTCGCCCCGTTGGGGCTACGGAATTGTCGGGGATCTCTTCCAGGGTTTCTGTCGCTTCGCTCCGTCACCCCTGGCGATTGTCGGTGGCCCCGTTGGGGCCAAGAATGGCTCGCCCTCGATTCTGAATATGACTTCGATCCGGCGTCGCTTCGCGTTCAATCCGGATTCGTGCTTAACTCGCCGACCGGCTTGCCGGCGGCGTCCCAGACGCGGACCTTGCCGGTGAAGTCGCCGACGAAGACGCGGGCGCCGTCGTGGGAGAAGACGGCCTTCGTCGGGATGTCGGCGAAGCCTTCGAGCTTCGCCACTTGCCCGCCGTCCGGCCGCCAGATGCGGGCGGACTTGTCCCGGCCGCAGGTGAGGATGTTTCCGTTCTTGGCGTAGTCGACCGCGAGGACGCCGACGGGCTTGTTGCTGCGGGATCGGCTGTCGGCCTGGGCCGTAATCTGCCGGGTGGGGAAGCCGTCCTCGGCGTACCAGAGGATCGCGCGGCCATCCTCGCTGACGGTGGCGAGCATGCCGGAGTCGGCGCGCCAGCTCAGGTCGGTGAGCGTGTCCTTGTGATCGCCGAGCGTGAAGACGATGCCGCCGGTCTCGGCTTCCCAGACGTACGCGCCGCCGTTGCGGTCGCCGCTGGCGAGCATCTCGCCGTTGGGGCTGAACGCCATCGCCGTCACCCAGTCGGTGTGCTTCTTGATCTTGTGCTTGAGTTCGCCGGTGGCGGTGTCGTAGATCTTCACGAGTTTGCCGGGGCCGCCGAGGGCGACGAGCTTGTGGTTCGGGCTGATATCGGCGGCGAGGATGGTGTCGGCTTCGTCGCCGATCTCGGTGACGCGCTTGCCGGTGGCCACGTCCCAGATCACGACCTTGCCGGCCGAGGCGCCGCGCCCGCCGGCGGCGAGGAGCCACTTGCCGTTGCGGCTGAACTTGAGGACGTGCGGGATGCGTTCGGGGAAGGCGAGCGTGCCGGCGAGTTTGAGCGTGTCGGAGTTGTAGAGCAGCACGCGTTCGTGCCCGGCGACGGCGACGAGCGGCGCCCACGGGCTGGCCGCGAGCGCCGTCACGGCGTGGGCGCGCTCGGTCTTCGGCAGCGTCGTGGAAACCCAGTTCGCGGGCATCGGCGGCGGGCCGGACGGCTTGCCCTGCGTCAGCGCCACCGGGTCGATGTCGACTTTCCGCGAGGCGCTCTTCGCCGCGCCGACGGCCGTTTCCGGTGCCCCGCCTTCGATCCACTTCTTGATCACGGCGAGGTCGGCGTCGGGGATCTTGCCCCCCTTCGGCGGCATCTTCGGTTCGACTTCGTGGTTCGTCACCCGGAAGAGCAGGCTCTGACCGGCGTTGCCGGCCTTCACCGCTTCCCCGCTCGACCCGCCGGCCATGATCGCCTGGTACGTGCTCACGTCCAAGTCCGCGGACGACTTGTCGGCGTTGTGGCAGTTCAGGCAGTGCTTCTGGAGGATCGGCTTGACGTGGTCCTTGTACGTGACCGCCTCCGCCTTCGGCGCCTGCGCGGCCGCGAACGAAGGAATCAGCATCAATACCATCACGGATCGCAACATGACGAAACCCATTTGGGACCACGAATAAGACGAATAACACGAATGAAATCGGAGATCAGAAATCAAAACCGTCTTTGGTTTGATTCGTTTTATTCGTCTTATTCGTGGTCACTGTTCTTCGGTTTAGTGGTTGAACGTGAACTCCGTGGAGTTGAACAGGCTCCACAGAATGTCGCCGTAGACGGAGACGGCGGCGTTGGTCGCGTAGCGGGCCTCGATCGACGCGAGTTGCCCCTCGACATTCTTGATCTGCTTCTCGGCGGCCGCGAGGTCCTTGCTCCCCTTCGGCAGCTTGGCGGCGTCGGCCTTCATCGTCTTGAGGCGGTCCGCCATCCGGCCGTATTGCGGGTCGGTCCCGGCTTGCAGGTTCACCAGTTCCTTCACGCGCTTCGGATCGCCCAGCTCGCGGTTGACGATCGCCATCAGCCGCTTCGTCTCGCCTTCGTTCGGCTTGCGGCCCAGCGTGCGGACGTAAAGTTCCTCCAGGATCTCCTCCGGCTTCTTCTTGCCGTCCGCCACGAGGCCCTGCACCAGTTTGCCCTGCGTCACCTTGTTCGTGATCGTGTCGCCGTTGACGAGGTGCAGCGCCTGCGACAGGTTCGCCTCGCGGCTGACCTCGCACGAGCAGGGCGTCTCGCGCGGCGCCCGGCCGAACGTCGTGAGGAAGTAGTTCGTCACTTCGCCCGTGTGGATCTGCACCGCCCGCGTGCCGGGCGGCGAGAGCGGGAAGCGGTCCTCCGTGCCGGTGATGCGCGTGATGGAATCGAGCAGCACCTCGGCCCGCAATCGGCGGACGTACGAGTGCGAGAACTGCGTCTCGTCGAGTTCGTTCGTCGGGTTCGTCGTGGCGGCCAGTTGGTAGGTCCGCGAGTTGCAGATGTCGCGGACGAGCTTCTTCATGTCGAACTTGTAGGAGCCGAGTTTGCCGCCGATCGCCTCGAGGAGTTCCTTGTTGCTCGGCGGGTTGCTGATGCGGACGTCGTCGACGGGGTCGACGATGCCGCGGCCGAAGAAGTGGGACCAGACCATGTTCGCCATCGTCTGCGCGAAGGCGGGGTTATCGTCGGAGGCGAGACACTTGGCGAGCGCCT
>CAYVRB010000230.1:0-10184 GCA_964453375.1 uncultured Alcaligenaceae bacterium | reverse complement strand
CGGCGCGGGCGCCGGCGGCGGTTCCGGGGCGGCGATCGGCGGGAAGGCCGTCGAGGCCACCGGTTCGGCGGGCGACGCGGCGGGGGCCGCTCCTTCGGGTTTGCGGGCGACTCGTTTGCGGATGATGGGCCGTTGCGACCCCTCGACGCTCTTGGCGTCGGGCATGGCAGATCCTCTGATGTGAAACGCGACTATCGGAATCGGGACCAACCCGGACAACGCCGTCCGGGACAAAAAGGTTCGGGATGGAGCGGGCGGGGCGCCGTCGGCGGACCGACGTCGGCTCCGACGGAGCGGACGATTCCCTCGCCGCCCCCGTCGAACGAAACGCTGAGGTTCACTCGAACGAATCCGTTCGTGCTCGCCAAGTCGCACGTCGACCAATCGACCATCGTGTCACGAACATCGCCTGGGAATCGCATTCCAAAGAATTCATTCGGCGGGCGGGTTCGTCTTCGGGATCGCGACTGATTCGGTTCGGCAAGTGCCGGGTAACGTGCGATTGCTTTTACCAGTCTACGCGGCCGACGCCGCGACGACAATGGCAATCTAGCACACGATTTCCCCGAACGGCGAATTGCCGCGCAAACTCGCCTTCTCGCCGCCGCGCCGCCGCGGGTAGACTCCGCCCCGTCCGGTCGTAAATTGCCGGCACGGCCTTTCCCGAACCCGTTCGGATTTCGTCATGACGACGCTGTTGGTCACCGGCGGCTGCGGATTCATCGGCGGCAACTTCATCCGCCATCTCCTCGCCACCGATCCGAGTTGCTCGATCCTGAACTTCGACGCGCTCACCTACGCCGGCAACCTCGCGAACCTCGCGGACCTCGCGAAACATCCTCGCTATTCCTTCATGAAGGGCGACATCACGAACCGCGACGAGGTGCGCGCCGCGATGGCGAAGGGAATCACCGACGTGATCCACTTCGCCGCCGAGAGCCACGTCGACCGCAGCATCCAGGACAGCGGACCGTTCGTGCGCACGAACGTGGTCGGCACGCAGATTTTGCTCGATGCCGCCCGCGAGTTCAAGGTCCAGAAGTACGTGCAGGTCAGCACCGACGAAGTCTACGGCAGCCTCGGCCCGACCGGCCTCTTCACGGAGCAGACGCCGCTCGACCCGAGCAGCCCCTACTCCGCGAGCAAGGCGGCCGCCGACCTGCTCGTGAAGGCATATCAGCACACTTTCGGCATGCACGCCGTCACCACGCGCTGCTCGAACAACTACGGCCCGTACCAGTTCCCCGAGAAGCTGATCCCGCTGTTCGTGACGAACCTGATGAACGACCAACCGGTGCCGGTCTACGGCGACGGGATGCAGATCCGCGATTGGATCCACGTCCTCGACCACTGCCGCGGCGTCGAGGCGGCCTGGCGCAAGGGGACGAGCGGCGAGGTCTACAACTTCGGCGGCCGCTGCGAGAAGCCGAACATCGAAATCACGAAGCTGCTGTTGAAGCTGCTCGGCAAGACGGACGCGTTGATCCGCTACGTCGCCGACCGCCCCGGCCACGACCGCCGCTACGCCATCGACTGCACGAAGGCCGAGCGCGAGCTGGGTTGGGCGCCGACAGTGTCGTTCGACCGCGGCATTCAGGAAACGATCGACTGGTACAAGGCCAACGGCGACTGGATCGCGGGGATCAAGACCAAGGATTATTTGAAGTACTACGAGAAGCAGTACGGGACCATCGTTTAGCCGCGAGGCGGAGTCTTCGGAGCCGAGCGCGGAACGGACCGTTTAGCGGCGAGGCGCAGTCTTCGGAGCCGAGCGCGGAAGCTCAACCAACACACGGAGCCATTCATGTCCATTCGCGGCGTCATCCTGGCCGGCGGCAAAGGCACTCGCATGGGCGAGCTGACCAAGGTCACCAACAAGCACCTGCTCCCCGTCGGCGCGTGGCCGATGGTCTACCACCCGCTCAAGAAACTCACCGGCGCCGGGATGCAGGACATCCTCCTCGTCTCCGGCACCGAGCACATGGGCGACTTCGTCGAACTCCTCGGCTCCGGCAAGGACCACGCCTGCCGCCTCACCTACCGCGTGCAGGACGAGGCCGGCGGCATCGCCCAAGCGCTCGGCCTCGCCGAGCATTTCTGCATGGGCAGCCGCGCCTGCGTCCTCCTCGGCGACAACATCTTCCGCGATCCGCTCATCCCGTTGATCGAGAAGGCCAACTCCCGGCCCGATTGGGCCTGGATCGGCCTGAAGCAGGTCCCGGACCCCGGCCGCTACGGCGTCGCCGAACTCGACGGCGACCGCGTGACGAACATCGTCGAGAAGCCGAAGGAGCCGAAGAGCGACTTCGCCGTGGTCGGCATCTACATCTATCCGCCGGACGTCTTCGGCGTCATCAAGACGCTCAAGCCCTCCGGCCGTGGCGAGCTCGAAATCACCGACGTGAACAATTACTATTTGAAGCAGGGCCGCATGGGCTACAGCAAGCTCGACGGCTACTGGACCGACGCCGGCACGCTGGATTCGCTGGATTTCTCGAACGAGTTGGTGCGGAAGGAACCGCCGCGGTTTTGAGCGATTCAACACATTCCGAGCGGGGGGACGTGAGTCCCCCGAGGTCACGTCACCATGGCCAAATCCGTTACCTCGCTTGCGAAGAAAGCCCTCGCCGCCGGCAAGGGAGCCATGGAAGAAGTCCGCATCCACGTCTTCGAAGACGACATGGAAGCCCACGACGAGGAGGCGGTCGAGAAGCTCCACGCCGACTTCGCGAAGCGGTTCGACAGGACTGTCGCGACGCTTGCGAAGGAGTACGGCCAGCCGGTTCGCACGGGCCAGAAGGACGACCGCTCAATCCCACTGAATGGCGTCTTCCGCTTCGCTATCTGGAAGGTCGGCAAGCTGGAGCTGTACGTCGCCGCCGCCCACGAGGACACGGAAGTGCCGATCATCCTGATGCTCGGCACGGCGGAGTGACCGTCGGGGAGCCGTGCCCCGTCAGGGGCCGGGTGAGTCGGGTCGGAAAAGAAAGGAACAATGTGGCAAGCGACGTAAGATTCTCGTCGTTCCCTCGCACAAAGCCACCGTCGGACTTTTTGGGAGGGCAAAGGGGTAGGCACGTTTCTAGTTACTCCGTTACTTGAACAAAGGTGCTTGGTCCCTTTTGGGAGCCTCAGCGATGGCGGAACAGATAACGGAATCCGAATCCGTCACGCTGATCGAGGTCGCCCGCGTCCGGTGGCTGCTCGCCGCCGGCGTCGGCATCATCTCGGCCGCCGTCGGAGTTCAGAGAGCGTTCCCGGGGAATAACGCCCTCCAGCCAATCAAGGCCGGGTTGACGCTCCTCCTCGCGGCCGGCGGAATATATACCTGCCTGCTCTGGCTGTGGAGTAAGCGGCGATTGGTGATCGGTGAGACTCGGGTGATGCTGGTGTCCTTCCGCAGCGGGCGGGTCGTCGGGCACATTCCCTACAGCCAAATCGAGGGCGTCCACTTCCACCACGGCGATGAGAACGACTTCCTTTACAATCCGGGGGTGTCCCTCACCGTGTTGCCGGTCCGCGGCCCGGAAGTGTTCTGGCCGTGGCTGCTGGACGGTGAGACGGAGGTGGTGATCAAAAATCGGTTCGTCAGGTCGCCCGACGTCCTCCGCAAGATGTTGCGGCACCGGTGGCAGGAGTACAAGCGGCGAGCGGAGACTGCCCAGACGCCGTCCGGAGGATGGGCCGAGGACGTGGACATGGCCGGCTAAAAAAGGACAGGCTCCAATCAAGGTGCCTGTCCCGAATGCCGTCACCGAGGAATTCTGGAGTGAGGAAGAAACTGAGGGGGAGTAAGTGTCTTCGCTTTGCAAACAATTGATCGTGACCGGTCCGCCGGCACCGAGTACTGGGAAGTAACCCCCTTCAGCGGAGAGCCGATGGCCGCGACGCAACCGCGACTGAGCCGGGACGAACTCGCCCGCCTGGGCGAAGCGATGTTCGCCGGGCTTGTGCGTCCGTTGCTCCACCCCAACGACGAAGGCAAGTTCGTCGCCATCGACGTCGAATCGGGCGCCTTCGAGGTGGACGAGGACGATCACGCCGCCGTGTCCCGATTGCACGGCCGCGTGCCGGGAGCGCAGGTCTGGCTCGTGCGGGCCGGGTATCCCACGGCCCACCGCTTGTAGTGAAGTTTGTAGGTCGGGCCGAGTCTTCGAGGCCCGACATGCACACCTTCGCTATCGCGTGTCGGGCCTCGAAGACTCGGCCCGACCTACCGGAGAAATGCCGCACATCGGACATTCAAACCGCTGGCGCGGAAGGAAGCTCTACGGTGTGAAACGCGCGCCGCGGCCCCGGCCCCGTCACTTGATGAAGCCGAGGCGATCCAGCGGGAAGAAGACGAACGACGCCTTGCCGAGCATCAGGCGTTCCGGCACGGAACCCCAGACGCGGCTGTCGGAGCTTTGCGCGCTGTTGTCGCCGAAGCAGAGGTAGTGGCCGGGCTGGACGTAGAAAGCGTCGGCGATCTCGGCGACGCGGAAGCCGCTGGAGACGGGCGTGAAGTAGGTGTCGCGCCAGAGTTTGATCTTGGCGACCTCGACGCCGTGGCTGGCGCCGATGCTGGCGGGGGAGTCGATGTCGTTCGCCTGCGTCCAGCCTTCGCCGCGCGCGTCGTTCGGGTCGTACGCCTTCGGCGCCGGGGACGGGTCGTAGTCGCCGGCGGTGCCGAAGTCGATCTTGCGGCCGTCGACCCAGACGCGCAGGGAGCAATCCACGTTCGCGAACTTGAGGCGACGGACGCCGGCGCCGGCGATGCCGCTGGGCTTGACGGCCAGTTCCTTGCCGTTCGGCCCGGTGCGGAGCAGCGTGACGTTGCCGCCGGCGAACTTCGCGAGGTAGCGGTGCTCGCCCTTTGAGAGCTCGAGCGAGACCTCGGCGTTCGGATCGGCGAAGTTCGCCTGGCATTCGAGCATCAGGTCGCCGACCCAGTACGGCTGGTGGCCGCGGTTGTGGTTGTAGCCCATGTGGTTGTCGATCGGCTGCGCGGGGACGACCGGCTGGCCCGCGACGATCGGGATCGCGTTGAAGTCCTCCACGGCGAGGTGGCGGTAGCGGAGCCAGCCGAGGTTCGGCCCGGCGTGCTTGAAGGACTTCGGCATCGTCGCGTTGTCGGCGGTCCAGTCGTCGGTCTGCGCCTTCCAGCGCGGCGGCACGCCGCCGTTCGCCAGGTACTTCGATTGGTGGTCGGAATCGTAGACGATGCGCTTCATGGCGTCGAGGACGGCGTCGGCCTTGCGGACGAGGCGGAATCCGCCGGCGTCGCGGAAGCCGGCTTCCTGCGACGCCTGGAACCGCTCGAGCGCCGCGGCGGCGTTCCGGTCGCGCGCCTCGTCGTGGCGTTCGAGCGCCTGCGCGAGGTGGAAATCCGGCGCCCACTCGGCGGGGTTGTAGTCCCGGCGCGTCGCGCGCTTGTTGTAGCAGAAGTCGTTGATCCAGTGGTCCTCGGCGCGCGGGTAGCCGTTTTCGTCCGGCGCCGGCGGCGGGAACGAAAGGCTGTCGCAGACATACACGTCGCCGCGCCACAGGGCGATCGTTTCGCCGCCGAGGCCCCAGAGCCGCTTGATGTAGTTCTGGGCGCCGAGGTGTTTCTGGGGCGCGACGGGGTACTTGAAGACGACGACGTCGCCGCGCTGGGGCGGGAACTTGTGGTACTGCGCCTTGTGGACGAGCACGCGGTCGCCGGAGCTGTTGTCGGGGCGGAGTTCCTTGTCCTTGAAGCGGTGCTTGTAGCGGCAGTTGGGGCAACAGTAGCCGTCGATGGCGTGGAGGAACCCGCGGCCGTCGCCTTCGACTTCCTCGCTGGAGTTGACGGGGAAGGCGAAGCCGCATTCGGGGCAGTCGATGTTCTTCTGGTAGCCGTAGAGCGTCTCGGCCATCGAGCCGGTGGGGATGACGAACGCCTCGACGACGAACTGCTTGAGGAGGAAGACGAGGACGACGACGAAGACGATCGTCTCGAGGCTTTCGCGGATCTGGTCGCGCGCGGGCTTCTTCTCGGGCGCATTGGCGGGCTTCGCGGCGTTCGGCACGGTGGGGGCGGTCATCGTTTCCGGCATGGTCGTTCACCGTCGGGATAAAGACTGTTCGTCGGGGGACCGCGGAGATTTTGAACCGGGCGCCGCGCTCGGTTCCGAAGACTCCGCCTCGCGGCTAAACTTTCAACTCGCCCGGCATCTCGCCGCTGTAGCTGGCCCAAAGCGCGTCCACGGGGTGGGCGCACCAGACGTCGGGCACGACGCTTTTCAGATGTCGGGCGATCTGCATCAGGCAGCCGACGTTGCCGATGAAGACGGCCTTCGCGCCGGTGGCGCGGATGTTCGCCGCTTTGCGGTCGCCGAGCTTCCCGGCCATCTCCGGCTGCGTGAGGTTGTAGCTGCCGGCGGCTCCACAGCAGAGTTCGCTCTCGCCGAGCGGCACGAGCTTCATGCCGGGGATCAGCTCCAGCAGGCTTCGCGGCTGCTTGTGGATCTGCTGCGCGTGCCGGAGGTGGCAGGCGTCGTGGTACGTCGCGGTGATGTTCAGCGGATGTGTCGGCTTCACCGGGCCGAGGTCGTACAGGAACTCGCTGATGTCGCGCACCTTGGAATTGAAGCGCACGGCCGCTTCCTCCGCGGGGTGGCCGTGCATCATGTGGGCGTAGTCCTTGAGCATCGCGCCGCAGCCGGCGGCGTTCGTCACGATCGCGTCGAGGTCGGTCGGCATGCCGTTCGCGAAGCCGAAGACGTCGCAGTTCTTCGCGGCCAGTTCGCGCGCCTGGGGTTCCATGGCGCTGTGGTAGTGCAGGGCGCCGCAGCATTGCTGGGCGCGGGGGATCCAGACTTCGACGCCGTTCTTCTGGAGGACACGCGCAGTGTTGAGTTGCGTGCCGGGATAGAGCGCGTCCGCGACACAGCCGAGGAAGAGGCCGACGCGCGCCCGGCGCTTCCCTTCGGCCGGCAGAACCTCCGGGAATCCGCCGTAGTGCGGCTTCAGCTTCGGCAGCATCGCCTTCATGCGGCGCAGGGACGGCGGCAGCAGCTTCGTCAGGCCGAGGGATTCGGCGAGCCAATCGAGACCGGTGAGCTGCGCGAGCCGCGCCGGGGCGAGCGCGAGCTTGGTGCGGAACCGCGACGGGAAGATTTTGAAGAGCATGAAGCGTTGGATCGCGTTCAGGTTCGCGGCGGAGCGGCCCGGTTCCTTCTCTTCCATGTGGACGCGGAACGGTTCGATGAGCTTGCCGTACTGCACGCCGGAGGGGCAGGCGGTCTCGCACGCGCGGCAGTTGAGGCAGAGGTCGAGGTGGCCCTTCACGGTGTCGTCGAGCTTCAGGGCTCCGTCGATCACTTGGCGCATGAGGTAGATGCGGCCGCGCGGGGAGTCGGCCTCGTTGCCGGTTTCGACGTACGTCGGGCAGCTCGCGGTGCAGAGGCCGCAGTGGACGCAATCGAGGACGAGTTCGTAGTCGAGTTTGGGTTTTCCGTCGGCGAGCGGCAGTGCGGTGGCCATGGAGCAGCGCGTCGGTGGGTGCGGGGGCGTATCGGGTGGATTGTAGGAGATTCCGCGCGGACGGAGCGATTAAAGGGGACTGTCACCTTTAAAGCTTCCCGCAGGACAAGCGGCGGAAACTTCATATCGCATTCCGTGGACCGCGCTTCCACGCCACGAGAAGGGGCGGAACCGCCGGCGCGTCGGGGATTTCCCCATTTTGTCCGAAGAACCTCGGAGTGCCTCCGATGAAATGCCCGATGGTACTCGCCTGCCTGCTCACGCTGGGATTCGCGGCGTCCGCCCAGGACAAGCCGGCCGCCAAGAAGCCGACGATCCTCGGCGAATGGTTCCTCGCGAAGGAGTCCGCCGGCGGGGCGCTCGCCGCGAAACTCAAGGAGAACGTCTCGCGCGTGACGATCGACTCCGAATCGATCGTGGCCGGTCGCACGGCCGGCTACAAACTGGACGAGGCGAAGAACCAGATCGACGTGACGATCGACGGTGGCCCGAAGGCCGAACAGGGAACGTACTCGGGACTGTACGAGTTGAAGGGCGACACGTTGAAGATCCACCTCGCCCTGCCCGGCCAGCCGCGCCCGACCGGTTACGACGCGAAGGACACGACGGTCCTGCTGGTGCTGACGCGCGGGAAGTCGTGACGCGCATGAAGTACGACATCACATTGAAGCACCTGCTCGACGCGTTCGCCGCCGACTGGATTGGCGCGCTGGCGCCGCGCATCGGACTTCCGCCCGGCGTCGGCGTCGAACCGCTCGACGCCGACCTGTCCACCGTCCAAGTCATGGCCGACAAGGTCTTCCGACTCCGGCACCCGGACCTCGGACTGCTGCACCTCGAACCGCAAGCCTCGCACGACCTCGAACTGCCCGATCGATTGCTGGTCTACAATTCGCTGTTGCACCGTCGCCACGGCGGCCCCGTGCAGTCCGTCGTTCTGCTACTGCGGCGCGAAGCCGATAGCCCCGCATTGACGGGAACGTTGCGTCGCGTTCGATCCAACGGCCGCGAGTACCTGCGCTTCGACTACGACGTGATCCGCGTCTGGCAGTTGTCCGCCGACTCGCTGCTCGGTGGTCCGATTGGAGCATTGCCGTTGTCCGTACTGGCGGACGATGCGAAAGACCATCTGGAGGATGTCGTCGTTCAAATGGATCGACGTCTCCGGGACGAGCCAACCCCCGATTCAACTCGCAGGTTGCTTCTGGCATCGAGTTTTATTTTGTCCGGGCTACGGTACAATGAGGTTGAGATTCAATCGGCCTTCTTGAGGGTCATGGGCATGAAGGAATCGGTGACTTACCAAGCGATCTTGCGCGAAGGACGATCGGAAGGCCTCGCGAGCGGAACGATCGCGGCCCGGCAGTCGGCACTTATCGACATCCTCGAAGAGCGCTTCGGCGTCGTGCCGCCGGAACTGGCCGAAACCATCCGAGCGTCGTCCGATGCGGCGAAGCTCCAGGCCGCGATCCGGCGCGCCGTGCGCGTGCCATCCCTCGACGAATTCCAACTCTAGCGGAACGACGCGTGACGCCGTGCGCCTGCTCATCGACGGCTACAACCTGATGCACGCGGCCGGGTATCTCACGTCCCGCAAGACCGGCCGCGTCGAACCAATCCGCCGGCGATTCCTGACGTGGCTGGACGGCGTCGCCGCCGCGAAGGGCGCCACGCTCGTCGTCGTCTTCGACGGCTTCCCGCCACGTCCCGCGCCGGCGCAACGCGTCGACGTCCGCTTCTCGAACGACCGGACCGCCGACGACGCGATCGAAACGATCCTCGGCTTGGCCGGCGATCGGCCCGTCGTCGTCTCGAACGACAGCCGGCTGCACGAGGCGGCCCGCCGCGCCGGCGCGACCGCATGGCGCTGCGAACGGTTCCTCGATTGGATCCTCGAAGCTCCGCCCCGCGCGCCGGGCCGTTCCGTGCCGGATGAAAAGCCGATGCCCGCCGGCGACGAAGCGGAACTTTTGGCCGCGTTTCGGAAACCGCGGGGGCGCCAGCCATGACCGGCGCGGAGTGGGAATCGTCGAGCAATCCGCTCCCGATGATGCGAGCGCTCGGTCCGAAGGCGGTCGGGCGCAAGTTTCAGCTTTTCCTCTGCGCCGCCGGGCGAAGGTTGCTGGACCGGAAACCGGATGTCATGCTCGAACGCGCCGTCGGGAATCTCGAGCGGTTCGTGGACGGCGAGATTTCCCCGGAGGCGTTTCGGGAGAAGGAGGCCGAAATCGTCGGAGCGGTCGTGCGCGAGCGGCACCTCCGGCTGGATCACGGTTCGGCCGACTTCATCCTTCGGGCGGTGCTCGCGGTGCTGGCGTCCGATTCCCAAAACAGCCTCCGCTCGCTGATCGAATATGGCCGGCTCGTCGCGGACGATGGCGCCGCCGACGGGCGCTACGACTTCGACCGCGAACTGTGCGCGATCCTGCGGGACGTGTTCCCGCCGCCGGATCGCGACTACGTCCATCGGGCCGCGTTCGCCGGCGGTGGCCTCGTGCTGCCCGACGGCGCGGTCTACCGCGTGCCGGACGACGCCCGTGCGATCGCGGCGGGCATCCGACAAGACCAGGCGTTCGACCGCCTGCCGATCCTCGCCGACGCGCTCGAAGACGCCGACTGCCCCGACCGCGCGTGGCTGGATCACCTGCGATTCGGCGCGAATCACGGCCGCGGCTGCTGGGCGCTCGATCTGGCGT
>CAYVRB010000229.1:0-10279 GCA_964453375.1 uncultured Alcaligenaceae bacterium | reverse complement strand
GGGCGCATCGACCTGGCCGCGCGAATCGTCGTGGCCCGCGGCCGAGGGCGCGGCGGCGCCGCGCGATCCCCGCGCGCTGGCCGCGCTCGCCGAGCGCGCCGCCGACGCGCTCGCCCACGCCCACGCGCAAGGGATCGTCCACCGCGATGTGAAGCCCGCCAACCTGCTCCTCGATTCCGACGGCAAACTCTGGGTCGCCGACTTCGGCCTCGCCTTCGTGCCCGGCACCACCCGACTCACGCGCTCCGCGGCGCTCGTCGGCACGCTCCGCTACATGGCCCCGGAGCAGCTCGAACCGCGCCGCGGCGCCGTCGACCACCGCGTCGATCAATACGGCCTCGGCGCGACGCTCTACGAATTGCTGACCGGCCGCCCGCTCTTCGACGACGCCGATCGCGGCGCGCTCCTCGCCAAAATCGCGACGGCCGAGCCGATCGCGCCGCGAAAACTCGACGGCGCGATCCCGTTCGATCTCGAAACGATCGTGCTGACGCTCGTCGCGAAGGAACCCGCGCGACGTTATCCGTCGATGCGGGCCGCGGCGGACGACCTGCGGCGCTGGCTCGACGGCGCGCCGATCCGCGCCCGCCGGCCGGCGCTCCGCGAACGCGCGGCCCGCTGGTTCGCGAAGCACCGGCGCGCAACGCTCGCGTTGGCCGCCGTCCTCGTCGGTGCCGCGGCCCTGCTCGTCGGGAATCAATTCCGACTCCAGCGGGAGCGAGATCGAACGCGATCCGAACGCGAGATCGCCCGCGCTGCCGTCGAGGATTTCTGGACGACCTATTCCGAATCGGTCCTCGACCGGTTGCCGGAGCAGGACCGACGGACGCGGGAACTGCTGGAGAAGGCGCTCGCCTATTATTCCCGGTTGGCCGACGAATCCGATCGGTTGCCGGCGGCGCGGGCGCACCGGCGCGTCGCGGAGATTCATCGCCGCCTCGGCGCCGACGACGACGCGAAACGACACTTGGACCTGGCCGGGGAGTTGATTGCGGAAGCGCGTCGCGACGACGCCGATGCGATTCGCGAAGCCGCGATCGTCGCCAACGATCGCGGGAACCTGCACCGAGCGAGCGGCCGATTCGAGGACGCCGGGCGCGATTACCGGAACGCCGCGCGCGATTTCCGATCCCTCATCGAACGCGGCTCGACGAACGCGTTCGATCGGGCCGGTCTGGCGGGCGCCGAGAACAACCAGGGCCTCCTGTGGCAATCGCTGCATCGCGCCGACGAAGCCGAGGCGTGTTTCCGCGCGGCCCGCGCGCGGTTCGCGAAGCTCGCGATCGAACGCGAATCGTTCCTGTTGCCGGCGGCGCAGGCGTCGCACAACCTCGCCGAGGTCCTGACGGGGAAGGGCCGCCTCGCGGACGCCGAAGCGATCTATCGCGAGGCGGCGGAACTCGCCGACGCCGCGGAGCGCGAGGATCCCCGTTCGCCGATCCCGCGTCGGGAAGCGGCCCGGATCGCGATGCGCCGCGCGGAAAATCTCTCGTCGATGGGTCGGCACCGCGAAGCCGAATCGCTCGCGGCGGACGCGGCGCACCGCTGGCGGCGGCTGGCGGCCGAACATCCCGATGTCGCGGAGTTCGCCGTCGGCGCCGCGCATGCGGTCCGCGCCTGGTCGCTCGCCGTGGTTCCCCTTGCGGGAATCGGAATCCCGGGCCAGGATGCGCCCGCCCGCACCGGAAGGATCGGTGAGCCGTGAATCGCCGCGATCGGATTTGGTTCTTCGTCGAGGCGCTCGAAGACCGCGCGAACCCGGTTTCGCTTTCGGACGTGTCGGGTGCTTTCCTCGAGGCGCCCTTGATGGCGCCCGCCGACGTCGTCGCCGTACCGGCGACGGAATTCGCGTTCGTCGGGGCGCTGCTCTCGATTCCGTCGGCGTTGGCGGAAGGCCGAACTTTGACGGTCGCATTCGCCGACGGCACCGTCGCGGCTGGGAGCCTCGTCGTCGCCGGCGACGACCGGACGAACGTCGTCGTCGCGCGGAATCTGCCGCTCGCGGGCGTCCTCGCGGGGGAGATCGTCCTCGCGAACCCCGCCGACGCCGCCGATCGGATCGTGATCGGATTCCAGCTCGCGATCGCGTCGAACGCCGCAACTTCTATGTCGTCGCAGACCGTCGTGCAGTCGACGCCGACCTACGCGTCCGGCGGTGCGAATGTGCCGTCGGTCCCACCCGCGCCCGCGGTGCCTCCGCCGCCGACGGTTCCTCCCGCGCCGCGTCCGGCCGCGCCGATCGCGCAGGCCGCGTTCGCCGCCGGACCGACCCTCGCCGCGCTCGAATCGGCGCCGGTCCGCGGCGTCCGCACGGTGGTCCCGCTCGCGGGCGAACCGCCGATCCCCCCGACCGCGACGCGCGTCGAACTCGGCTACTCCTTCCTCCGCTCGGCCGGGCCGATCGCCTTCGATCCGACGCCGCGCACGGGCGCGCCGATCTCCTCCGACCCGACCGAGTCGACCGCGCGCTCCGAGTCGCCGCGCGTCGCCCTGCGTCGAACCGCGGATTCGACGCACCTGCACGGCATCGCGGTCGAACTGCCGATCGTGGACGTGCGCGACACGCTGGCGAGGATCGCGCACGAAGACGCGCCGGATGCGATTTGGATGGAGGAGACCGCACCGCCGCGCGAAGCTCAGCCGACGGACCGCCGCCCGTTCTGGGCGGTCGCGGCCTTGCTCGGACTGGGGGCGTCCCAGTATTTCCGCCGGCGCGACGGGGCGATCCCGGAACTCGCGATGCTTTGATTCACGACTTCGGTCGCAGCGCCGCGGCCGCGCACTTCGCCAGCGACCAGATCACGAGCGAACCGACCGAGCAGACGATGAACACCGTCAGCCCCATGTTGAGGATGGCGGTGAGCTTGTCCCCCTTGTCGTACATCGCCGGGAAGCGTTGCGTCACGAGGATGAACGCGGCCGTCAGCGTGGTGCTGCAGACCCAGAACATGGGGACGAGGGTGACGAAGACGTAGCGCCCGCGGCCGTTGTTGCACAGCCAGGCGCTCACGAGCGCGAGCGCGAGGATGGCGAGCGCCTGGTTGGCGATGCCGAACATCGACCAGATCGTGCCGATGTTGCCGGTGTAGATGAGCCAGCTCCAGCCGAAGGTGATGACGGCGCTCGCGAGCAGCGAGCCGGGCAGCCAGTCGGGCCGGGCGAAGCGCGGGTCGGCGCGGCCGAGCGTCTCCTGGAGCAGGAACCGGCCGATGCGCGTGCCGGCGTCGATCGTCGTCAGGATGAAGAGCGCCTCGAACATGATGGCGAAGTGGTACCAGTACTTCAACATCGATTCGCCGGCGACGCCGAGCCAGCGGAAGGCGTCCTCGAAGACGACCGACATGCCGACGGCGAGCGTGACGGCGCCGCCGGTGCGGCCGCGGAGCGATTCGCCGCCGACCTTTTGCTCGACGCTGCCGAGGTCGAGGTGCTGGAGGTTGGCGAGTTGCGGGTCGTTCCCGTAGCGGGCGCGCAGGTCCGCGAGCTGTGCCTGCATTTCAGGCTTGGCCGCGAGGTCGATGGCGACGTTGATGTCGTAGTAGAGGTCGTTCGGCAGGGCCGCCGCGGCGATCAAGGCCGTGATGCCGACAAGGCCTTCCATCAGCATCGCGCCGTAGCCGATGGGGCGGATGTGGGATTCCTTCTCGATCATCTTCGGTGTGGTGCCGGACGATACGAGCGAATGGAAGCCGCTGACGGCGCCGCACATCACGCAGATGAATACGAACGGGAAGATGCTGCCCTGGAAGGTGGGGCCGCCGTTGATGAACGTCTCATTCAACATGGGGGCGCGGAGCGGCGGGTTCGCGACGATGACGCTGCCGACGAGCAAGGCGATGGTGCCGATCTTCAGGAAGCTGCTGAGGTAGTCGCGCGGGCCGAGCAGGAGCCACACCGGCAGCACGGCCGCGATGAAGCCGTAGATGCCTAGCGCGAGAATGGTCTGGTCCTTGGTGAGCGAGAAGAACGGCTCGAGCGCCGAGCCGGGGACGGAGCCGCCGGCGACGACGGCCGCCAGCGTGAGGAGACCGCCGACGAGCGACGCCTCGACGACACGGCCCTTGCGGATCTTGTACATCCAGAGGCCGACGAGCAGCGCGATCGGGATCGTGCAGGCGATCGTGAACGTTCCCCAAGAGGAGCCGGGGACGACTTGGGAGCAGCCGGGCGGAAGATCGAACAATATGGACAAGCCGTTATCTGAGATCTGTCCGGGATTCGTCGGCATTCGGATCTGGAAAGACTCTGATCGAGGTGATCGCGGATCTTGCACTCGATAGGCGATTTCGCAGTTTGGAGGGAATTTCCAAATGTCGCCTTCTTGCGCGGGCGGTAGTGGTGAATAAACCCGCATCCCCGCCGGCAGCTTCACTTCCTCGCCGCCGAGCGCCTTCACGACGACCATGCCGAGGCCGGCGAGCGCGATCACGATGATGAACAGGATCGCCAGCGACGCGACGATTGCGGCCGGGCGGCCCAGCTCGTGGCGGGCGATCTCGGCGAGGCTCTTGCCGTCGCGGCGGACGGACGCGGCCAGCACGAGCATGTCCTGCACCGCCCCCGCCAGGCAGACGCCGACGAGCAGCCAGATGAGGCCGGGCATGTAGCCGTACTGGATCGCGAGCACCGGCCCGATGAGCGGCCCGGCCCCGCTGATGGCCGCGAAGTGGTGGCCGAACGCCACCCACTTGTTCGTCGGGTGGTAGTTCTGCCCGTCGTTCAGGCGCGTCGCCGGCGTGGCGCGGCTGTCGTCGAGCGCCGCCACCTTCGCGGCGAGGAACGCCGAGTAGAAGCGGTAGGCGATGGCGAGCACGAGCAGCGCCACGACCATGACCGGCATCGCGTGCAGCACGAGCCGGCCGGAAGGGTCGTGGTGGAAGAGCGTGAGGGCGAGGAGAGTCATCGCGATACCGCCGGTTCAACGATGACGACAGCATACGGAATCGACGGGCCTCGCGAACCGGCGGATCGTTCCGCGTTATCGCACCGTAATCAACGTACTCTCGCGCACCGCCGGCCCACTGCGGCGATAGACGATGCTACGGCGGAAATATCGGCCTTTCGGCACGAACGCGAACCTGACCCGCCAGCCGGTGCGACCTTCGACGTCGTGATCGACGAGAATGTCGAAGAACCGCTTGGGGTGTTCGTGTTCGAGAATCACGACCGCGTAGATCGCGTCGTCGACCGAAATCGTGTCGCGCAGCGTGAGGAACACGTCGAAGGAATGGGCGGCGGGTTCCATCGCGATCCGCGCCTCCGGGGCACCGCCGGACAGAAAGCGGTTGGCGGGCACGATGATTCCGGTCACGGTGGTCGGCGAATAGCCGGCCGCCGAGGCCGTGATGTTGTAGGTGCCGGGATTCACGTCGTCGAAGTTGGCGTCCCAACACGACGTGTCGGAGGTGTAAGCGGTCTGATCGGCGGGCGCGGGCCCGCCTCCGGTGCCGACCTTCGTGAAATGGATCGTCACCGGAACGCCCTCGTCGGCATTCGGCAGGTTCCCGGCGACCATCAACGGGTTTTGATCGTTGGTATCTCCGGATTCCGGCGTCCCGATCACGACGTTGGGATCGACTCCCAGTACGGTCTTTTTGGACTTGGCCACGGGCGACTCCTTGGGGCGGACTACGGTAATGGTCAAGAATCTTATCGTAAAAAATCCGACCAATCGGACGGAGATATCCGAGTGCGTGTCAGGTAGTGAAGAACTCCTGCCGATGCATAGGCGTATTCTGGCAGAGCAATTGCTCTACTTGTCACAACTCACAAGCCTTCTTACACGATAACGCCGATTAGCGTAGCCGGAGTATAACCTTGCGCACTGGCAGTGATGTTGTAAGTGCCCGAATTGACATCATGGAAACTCACTTCCCAACAGGATGTATCGGAAGTCATTCCACAACCGTCAATCGGCTTTGGTCCGCCGGCAGTACAATGAAATGATACAGTGACGACTACGCCCTCATCGGCATTCGGAAGATTCCCCCCGCGACGATCAATGGATTTTGAGTGATCGTATCGCCGCTTTCAGGTGTACCGATCACAACTTTGGATCTGGCATGAGCGAATCTCCATAAGACTACGGGAGTGGTTCGAGAACTACGTTTCGAAACGCGACCGTGGATTGGGTTGCGAAGATGCCTAATGCGGTCCTCGGTTCCCAGCGGTTTCGCGGCAACTCACGACCGGGCCAATAGAGCCTGCCGTATGTTTCGTTGTGGATATCGATATTGTTTTCAATTATTGCCGCGTCACGATGGAGCACCGTCACCATCTCATCGGAATGATCGCGCCAACGGATTTCAATTCCCAACGTGGAGACTTCCAGTTCTATTTTTCGCCATTTGATCGGCCGATTTGAATCCGGAGCAAATCGAAATCGAGGTGATAGGATCGTCGACGAGATGAGATTAGCTTCCGTTTTGACAGTAACTACGTCTTCGTGCATTCCACTATGATTGGTTTTGTACGACGGCCGATCTATTTCAAACAAAGTAAAGTAGTCGCTGTAGGCGACACGGTGCCAGCGCGTGAAACTCTCCGTCCCGGGGACGGGGATCGATTGGAGGCCGACGAAGAGGCCCACCGACCCCGATCGGGAAAAATCCTCGACGTGGCGGAGCTCGGCCGAAAAACGGAAATGGGAATGCCGGGGATCGTTGCAAAGCACCAGCGCGGCCGTGGATTGCGTTTCGAAACTGGCCGTGCCGTCGGCCATGTTCTTGTCGGTGAGCACCGTTTCGCCGAGGAACCATTTGCGATACGCCGGCAGGCCTTTCGCCCCCACAATCTCCACCCGTTCGCCGCGGTCGAGCTTTCCAGTCAACGACAATTCCGGGTCGCGATCGCGTCGCACCGCCACGGCGATGCCGAGCGCCAAGGCGAACAGCCCCGCCAGCAGGATCGCGGTGCGATTCCGAACGAGGTTCCGCCCGATCCGCTGGCCGCGCGTCAGGGGTTTCGCCTCCGTCGGCTCCTTCGCGATCCAGCGGCGCAGGTCCTGCGCGAACGCGGCCGCCGAGGCGTAGCGATCCGCCGGCTCGCGCGCCATACTCTTTTGCACGATGGCGTCGAGCGTCGGGCAGAGGTCGCCGCGCACGGCGCGGGGGTCCGGCGTCGCGCCGTGGACGATCTCCTTGACCGTCACGAAGTTCGAACCCTTCACGGGGTGCGCCACGCGGCCGGTGACCAGTTGGAACAGCGTCGCTCCGAGGCAGTAGATGTCCGCCGGCGGGCCGACCTTCGAGGGATCGCCGGCGGCCTGCTCCGGCGACATGTAGGCGAAGGTGCCGACGATGATGCCCTGCTGCGTGATGTCGTCGCCGGTGGCGTGCTTGGCGAGGCCGAAGTCGGTCACGCGCACGACGCCGCGGTCGTCCACCAGGATGTTCGAGGGCTTCACGTCGCGGTGGATGATCCCCTCCAGGTGCGCCGCGTGCACGGCATCGGCGGCGTCGGCCATGATCCGCGCCGCCTCGAGATCGTCCACCCGGCCGTTCTTGATCCGCGTTGCAAGCGTGCCGCCCGGCTGGTACTCCATCGTGAAGTACGGCCCGTGCGAACAATCGCCGACCTCGTAGATCGGTACGATGCCGGGGTGCCGCACGCGGGCGTGGGCGCGCACTTCGTTGATGTACCGCTCGCGCATCAGCGAGTCGGCCGAGAAGTGATTGACGATTTTCACGGCGACGGCGCGGTCGATCGGTCGCTGGATCGCTTTATAGACGGTTCCCATGCCGCCGCGGCCGATGATCTCGAAATCGGTGTGGTTCGGAATGTCCGGGAAGTGGGGGATCGGTTTGCGATACGCCGGCTCCTCGCGCACGGTCGTCGGGACGTGCGCGGGCGTCGCGTACGGATCGGCGGCCCCGAGGGCGAATTCCTCGTCGAGGTCCGCCGGAGTCTTACCTCCCTGCGGCGTTTCGGCCGAGGGCGCCAACGCGTATCCGCAGGAAGGACACGTGCCTTCGGAAATGGATTCGGGCAGCGGATGCTGGCACCGCTGACAATTCCGGGAGTGCGACATGGCTCCCCCTCGCCGCGGTCGCCGCAGCCGAGTGATGGTTGTCCGAAGTATACCGCGAGATAACCGGTACTAAACTTAAAATCCGAAAATTCATCTCGACCCAAAATACGCGCCCGGATCGCGGGCACCCTGCGGCGAAACGCGATTGGCCGGAACGGCGGGATCGGCGAGTTCAAACGAAACCCCGAGCAACCCGCGACCGGGGCGTTCGCCCTTGCGCGTGAAGGTGGCCGACCCCCAGTGATCGCCGATGGCGACCAACTCGAAGCGTTCCAGACCCTTCGCGGTGATGCGCGCGGTGCCTCGGAGTTTCACCTCGTAGCCGCGATCCGCCTTCGCGGGGTCGGCGTTGGTCGCGAGCAAGGCCTCGCCATCGATGCGGAGCGTGGTGCCGTCGCGCGTCGATGTATCGACCGTGGCCGTGAAGCCGCTCGATCGGATCTCCTCCGGCGTCCACGCCTCCGGCTCGCCGCGCGTGTTGTCGAGCAGGTGGAACCGAAGGATGCGGCGAGCGATCGCGGCCGGGAACGGGGCGGCGTGCCCGACATCGCCCCGGATGGCGGCGAGCGCCTTCAGATCGGCGGCGTCGAGCCAGAGGAAATCGCGGGCGGACTTGTTGCCGCCGGTGAAAACGGTCGTGCCCTTCACGTAGCCGTCGCCCTTGCGGTCGAGGATGCGCGCGTGGACACGGACGATCGCGCCGCCCTTCGGCGGCGTCCGCGTGTAGTTCGGATCGAGGGGGCCGTGATCGGAAATGACGAGGGCGCCGGGCTTACGGCGCTCGGCCGGCAACGCGTTCCACTTGCGCAGGGCGGTCGCCAGTTGCTCCCGCGTGGCGGCCACGTCCTGCCCGGCGTTCTTGAACGCGAGCAGTTCGCCGTCGGCCGTGAAGACGTAGATCCCCTGCTTGGTGCCGTTGCCGGCGCCGCGTGGGCCTTGCGCATTAACCCTTTTCCAGAACTCCCCTTCGGAGTCCTTGCGACGACGCTGGTACCAATCGTCGGCACATGCGGGAACGAACTTGGTCTTGGCGAGGTCGAGAATCACAGGATCCGCGAAGGCGAACGCACGGCCCGCCACCACGTTGTTTCACCCGCACCCCAAGGGGTGGCCGTCCATCTCCCAGAGCAGGATCGGCTTCCCCTCCTTGGCCGCGAGCGTCCGCGCGTCCCACAAGGATGTCTGCCACGGGATCTCGGCGAAGGGGTCTTCGCCCTTGGCGGGCTTGACGGCGGCGGCGATGGCGGCGGCGTCCGCGTCCGAGATCGAGGAGCGGATCGCCGGCGTCGGTTCGCTGCGAGGCCAACCGAACGAAGCCGCCATGCCGGTCGCCGCCAGCCCGCCGGTCATGAGTAGAAGACGTCGTCGCATCGCGCACCTCGTTCGCTCGAACTTCGGCATCCGCTTTTATCCTAATTCAAGCCGCGAGCTCTGTCTTGACTGAGGCGATGAATCGCCACGAAAAGGCACGAAGAGCCACAAAAAGGGGTTGGAATGAATTCATACTTTTTGTGCCTTCTCGTGCCTTTTTGTGGCCTTCCTCCGTTTCGCTCGTTGGAATCGAATGACGGCCGAGATGCGGCCATGCTCGAAGATTTCGTCGGCAAGCCACCCTGTCGAGACTGAGGCGATGAATCGCCACGAAAAGGCACGAAGAGTCACAAAAAGGGGTTGGAATGAATTCATACTTTTTGTGCCTTCTCGTGCCTTTTTGTGGCCTTCCTCCGTTTCGCTCGTTGGAATCGAATGACGGCCGAGATGCGGCCATGCTCGAAGATTTCGTCGGCAAGCCACCCTGTCGAGACTGAGGCGATGAATCGCCACGAAAAGGCACGAAGAGTCACAAAAAGGGGTTGGAATGAATTCATACTTTTTGTGCCTTCTTGTGCCTCTTTGTGGCCATCCTCCGATCCGCTCGAAGGAATTGAATGACGGCCGAGGTGCGGCCATGCTCGAAGATTTCGTCGGCCAACCACCCTGTCTTGACCGAGGCGATGAATCGCCACGAAAAGGCACGAAGAGCCACAAAAAGGGGTTGGAATGAATTCATATTTTTTGTGCCTTCTCGTGCCTCTTTGTGGCCATCCCCCGTTTTTACGCAAGGGAATAGAATGACGGCCGAGGTGTGGCCATGCTCGAAGAGTTCGTCGGCAAGAAGATCGTCGTCGATTGCCAGAGCCATTTCGTCTGCCTCGGCCTCCTGAAGGCGTTCGACGAACACTTCCTCGACCTGCGCAACGCCGACCTGCA
>CAYVRB010000228.1:0-10283 GCA_964453375.1 uncultured Alcaligenaceae bacterium | reverse complement strand
CAGCAGGTACGGCTCGATCTCGTCCGTCAGCGTGTCGTTCGCGATGTTCATCGTCGCGCCGATCGCCTCCACGCCGGTCGGCCCGCCGCCGAACACGTCGATGAGCGTCTCGAGATAGCGGCGGTCCTGCTTGTCGAGGCCGTCGGTATCCACTTCCTGCATGTCGAGCGCCCGGCGCGCCAGTTCCGCCGTCACCGGCCCCTCGGCCGCGTCGGGGTGCCCCGCGTGGTAGCTGCGCACCCAGTAGAGCCGGCTGTTCGCCACGCGCGGCGTCCCCCGGCTGCGCCGCGCCAGCTCCCCGGCCGCGTCGGGCCGCATCGGCAGGTCCAGCTTGCGCGCGTTGATCGCCACGATCTTCGCCAGTTCGTCCACCGAGTAGTATTCCAGGTGCTCCTGCATCTTGAACCGGTCGCGCATCGGACCCGACAGCATGCCGCTGCGCGTCGTCGCGCCGATGAGCGTGAACGGCTTGAGCTTCATGTTGATCGTCCGCGCGTTCACCCCTTCGCCGAGGACGATGTCGATGCGGAAATCCTCCATCGCCGGATAGATGAACTCCTCCACCACGCGCGGCATCCGGTGGATTTCGTCGATGAAGAGGATGCCGCCGGTTTCGAGGTTCGTAAGGAACGGCAGGAGGTCGGCGGGCTTGGCGAGCGCCGGGCCGCTCGTCATCTGGAGGGTCGCGCCGAGTTCGTTCGGCAGGACGGTGGCGAAGGTGGTCTTGCCGAGGCCGGGCGGGCCGTCGAAGAGGATGTGGCCGAGCGGCTCCTTGAGCTTCTTGGCGGCGTTGACGGCGATCTGCAGCCGGTCGGCGACCTTCTGCTGGCCGACGACCTCGCGCAGCAGCTTCGGCCGCAGCGCCGCGTCGCGCTGCTTCTCGCTCTCCGTGGCGACGGGCGCGGTCAGGATCTTCTCACGGGCCATGGTCGTGTTCCGCCACGATGACCGGATTCGCGACGGGAAGCATTCCCCGCAAGCCCCGCTCGACCACGTCGTCTTCACAGTAAAAGACTCGCGGCACAGGCTCGCCGAGTTTCATCGCGATGACGAGGATTTGCCCCAGCCGCAGGTCGGGCTTGGCCGTCCAGACCTCGCGAAGCAATTCGAGCATCGGTTCGATGCGTTCGGGACTGCGAGGCGGTTTCATGCGATTGCCGTACTTGAGAGCGATCCGAACAAGGCGTTTATCTTCCATGAATACCTGGACACGAATTCGCGAAATAGGTTCTCGGCCGTCGGATCACTTCTTTTTCTTATACACGATGATCATCCGATTCGACTTCTCGCCGGTCTTCAGCTCGGTCGGGCGCGTCTTGAAATCGAGGCCGTAGCAGACGGTCAGAGTGTCGTCCTTCAACTCGTAGACGCAGAGGAACGTCTTGCCGCGGTTCGGGCCTTCCTCGCCCGCGATGTCCATCGCGTGCAGCTTCTTGGACGAATCGACCTTGATCGAACCCTTGTCGGTCGTGCCGCCGAAGGTCACGGAGTATTGATCCTTCTCGATCGCGAGCACCACGTCCTTGAACGTCTCGGTCGTGTCCTTGCCTTCGATGTCGACCTTGGCGACGGTCCACTTGCCGGCGAGCGCCTTGAGGGCGGCCTTGTCGTCGGCGCGGGCCGGGGACGCGACGATCGCCGCGAGCGCGGCGGCGAGCACGAACTTCGTCATGGAACGACTCCGGTGGAGGGGCATCATCGACTGTAAATGTAGGTGAGTCCGTCTTCGACGGACTGGAACTTCTTGCCGGACTTCAGCAGGCCGTCGAGCTTCGCGCGCGCCTCCGCGGGGCCGAGGCCGACGACGAGCAGCGCCTGATAGATGTCCTCGACGAGGCGGGACGTTTCGCCGGACACGGGCGCAGCCGTATCCGACGGTTCGCCGGCGAGGGCGTGCTTGCCGACCTTGCGCTTGAGCGTGCTGACGATCTGCTCCGCCGTCGTCGCCCCGATGCCGGGCAGCGTCGCGAGCCACTTGGCGTCCTCGCGCACGATGGCGTTCGCGATGTCCCGCGGCGACCGCGCCAGCGCCTTGAGCGCCTTCTTCACACCGATCTTGTCCACGGTGCAGAAGAGGTCGAAGAACTCCAACTCGGCCTCGGTCAGGAAGCCGATCATGCGCGGGATGAAGCGGCTGCCGACGGAGTTGCCTTCGTAGTATTGGCTGATGTGGAAGGTAATCTCCTCGCCGGTCTTCATCTGCACGAGCCGGCGCACCGATTCGGGCACGAGCACCTGATATTCGTAGGGCGGAATCGCGACGCGGACCTCCTCGTCGAGCACGCGCACTAGGTGTCCCGTCAGCTTGGTGATCATTCGTCTTCGGTGCCTTGCAGGAGCGCCTTCAGGTTCACGCCGGTGTGCAGGGCCGACGGCAATCCCCTTCGGGGCGAGCCGCCGAGGAAGTAGTGGCAGAGCGCGACGCCGAGGGCGTCGGCGACGTCGTGCGGTTCGGGCGGCTTCGCCAAGCCGAACTCGCGCATGATCGCATATTGCATCTGTTCCTTGCCAGCCCGACCGCTGCCGGTGACGGTCTTCTTGATCTTGGTGGCCGGGTAGCTGAGCACCGGCACGCCGCGCTGGCCGCCGACGAGGAAGTACACGCCGCGGGCGTGGCCCATCAGGATCGCCGTGCGCGGGTGCTCGTAGTGGGCGTAGAGTTGCTCGACGACGACGACGCCCGGCGTCCACTGGTCGAAGACCTCGACGACGGCGTCGTAAATCGTCGCCAGGCGCGTCGCCATGTCGCGCGTCTTCGCGGCCTCGGCGGTGCGGATGACGCCCGCCTCGCACAGCGCCGGCCCGCCGTCCGCCGGTTCGATCACGGCGTATCCCGTCGTCTGCAAGCCGGGATCGATGCCGAGGATGCGGGGGGCGTCCGCTGCCATGCGTCGGCCTCCGAGAAAGGAAATTATTACTCGGTTCGTACGGGTTCCGGGGCCAACAACTTAACGATTGCGGCGGCGTTCACACGTTTTCGCCGGGTGGGATCGAACTGCACCGCCGAAACGGGTACAGAATTCAACGAGCACATCGCCAATTCCGAAAGTTTCGTCCAGTCGGTCGGCAGGTCTTCCTCGCGCAGTCCCATTGGCATCAAATACACCCGATAGTCATCCGGGTATTCGTCCATTGCTTCGCTGAACGTGCATTCAAGGAGGAGGTGCCGCCCCTGGTACTCGAAGAGCACGATCCGAGGGACGTCCCAGTACCCGCGATAAATGATGGGAACCCAGTCGTTCATGGCTGCCTCCAGGCTACTATTTCCCTTCGTCGATCCGTAGTTTCCGAGGCACGGGGTTCGGCAACGGGTCGGAAAAGACCGTCGCGCCGACTTCGGTCACATTGACGTGTTGCATGTTCATTGTACCGTGCGGCGAGGTTTCGGGCTCCCAAACTATTGAACCGCCAGCCTTACGAATGGTTCCCGCCAGAACTACACGAAAGTTACCGTGCGGAACCGCACAGCCTGCCGCTTCCAGGGTTGGTCCCGTCACGCATGAAAACATCGTTCCCGCGTCCGGAATCGACTTCAGGCCACCCCGGACAACGAAGAAGTCGTCGGGGACGACAAGTTCCGGATCATCACCCCAAGCAACCTCCAAAGCAAGGTCCGCCACGCATGAATGTGGGAACATGCCTCAGTTCCCCGCGCGCCACGTCGTGCCGGCGGGGCGGTCCTCGAGCGTCACGTTCAGGGCCGCGAGGCGATGGCGGATGAGGTCGGTCTGGTCGAAGAGCGCCTTCTTCGTCGGGTCGGCCTTGTCGGCGATCCCCTTGGCGGTGGCGCGGAGGTTGTTCCGCAGTTCGATCAACAATCCCATCAGTCCATCGACGAGCTGGTCCCCGCCGCCGAGCTTGGCCTGCGCCGGCGCCTGCAGGAACAGGCCGAGGATCTGCCCGAGTTCCTTCAGAAGCACGGCCCCTTCCTCGAACTCCGCCATCGCGCGGTCGGACTGCGCGCCGGGCGCCTCCAGGCGATGCAGATCGGCCGTGCGGTTGAGCGCCGTCGCGAGCTCGAACAGCACGCCGACGGCGCCGCCGGTATTGAAGTCGTCGTTCATGTGCTCCGAGAAGCGCGTGAGGTACGACCCCATGTCCACGGACATCGTGCGGCGCGGATCGGGCTTGGTGCCCGTGAAGAAACTGCGGCCCGTGATGCGCTGGAATCGCTCGCCGAAGCGCGTGAAGGTCTCGAACGCCTTCTGAGCGTTCGCCAACCCGGACGGGATCGATCCCGGCGTCGGCTCCCAGTCGCCGAGGTCGATCGGCGACCGGTAGTGCGTGCTGAGGATGAAGAATCGCAGCGTTTCCCCGCCGACGAGTTTCAGGGCGTCGGCGACATTCAAGACGTTGCCGAGCGAACCGGCCATCTTGCCGCTGCGCAGCTTCAGGAGGCCATTGTGCATCCAGACCTTCGCGAACGGCTGGTCGGTGTCGCTCTCGCTCTGGGCCAGTTCGTTTTCATGGTGGGGGAAGCGCAGGTCGAGGCCGCCGCCGTGGATGTCGAGCGTTTCGCCGAGCAACTTCTGGCTCATCACGCTGCACTCGATGTGCCAGCCCGGCCGGCCCGGCCCCCACGGCGAGTCCCACGTGACTTCCTTCGGCTCGCCCGGCTTCGCCCCCTTCCAGAGCGCGAAGTCGCCGGGGTTCCGCTTCTTGCCGCTCGCCTCCAGCCGCGCGCCGCCTTCGAGTTGCTCCGGGTCGAAGCCGCAGAGCTTGCCGTAGTCGGCGTCCTTGGACACGTCGAAGTAGACGTCGCCCTCGGCCGGGTACGCGATCCCCTTCGCGACGAGGCGGCCGATCATCGCGACCATGCCGCCGATGTGTTCGGTCGCCTTCGGGAACTGGTCGATGCCCGTGACGTTGAGGAGCTTG
This sequence comes from uncultured Alcaligenaceae bacterium, assembly GCA_964453375.1. Lineage (GTDB taxonomy): Bacteria > Planctomycetota > Planctomycetia > Gemmatales > Gemmataceae > Limnoglobus. The sequence continues at coordinate 5,405 of CAYVRB010000228.1, read as the reverse complement.
AGGCAATCGAAATAGTCGGCCGTCATCTTCGCCGCGAGCTCGGGCACGGTCGTCTTGAGTTCGCCCGCGCGGACGATCAGCTTGTCGTCCACGTCGGTGATGTTGACGATCCACGTGACCTTGTAGCCGATGTATTGCAGGTACCTTTTGACCGTGTCGAAGATCACCGGCCCGACCATGTGGCCGATGTGGCTCGGCTTGTAGACCGTCGGCCCGCAGACGTACATCGAGACGGTTTCGCCGGGCCGCTTGTGGAACGGTTCCTTCTTGCGCGACAGCGTGGAATAGACTTGGAGGCTCATCCTGATCTCTCGTGCTGGTCTAAAAAATTCCGTCAGTCATCCTTTTCGATCAAGGCGACGGCGTGGCAGCCGATCGCTTCTCCGCGGCCGATGTGGCCGACCTTCTCGCCGGTCTTCGCCTTCACGTTCACCGCGTCGGCCGGGAGTTCCAGAAGCCGGGCGACATTGTTGCGGATCGCGAGCTTGTGCGGGCCGAGCTTCGGCTCCTGCGCGAAGATCGTGAGGTCGAGGTTCACGGGCCGCCAGCCGTCGTCGCGAATCCGCTCGAGCGATTCGATCAGCAGGATCGCCGAATCGACGTCCTTCCAGCGCGGATCGGTGTCCGGGTAGGCGTCGCCGATGTCGCCGAGGCCGGCGGCGCCAAGCAGGGCGTCCGTGACGGCGTGCAGCACCGCGTCGGCGTCCGAGTGGCCGGCGAGGCCCTTGGCGTATTCGAGGCGCACGCCGCCGAGGATGAGCGGGCGGCCTTCGACCAGCCGGTGCGAATCGTGGCCGGAGCCGACGCGGATCACGGAAGCCTCCGGGGATTGATTACACCGACCAATCGACGATCGTCAATCCGGGAACGCGGCCGAAATCGCGGGCGTTCCGCGTGACGACGGCCGCGTTCGCATCGAGCGCGATGGCCGCGATGCGCAGGTCCATGCGGCCGACATTGAGCTTGAGCTTTCGCAGGGAGTCGAAGCGGGCGAGGGCGGGTTCGGACATGTGCGGGATCTGAAACAGCGCCAACAGTCGGGCCGTCGTCGCGATCTTCCTCGAGGTTTTCGCATGGTCTTCCCGCGTCCGCGATTGTTGAAGTTTCGCGAACCATCCACCGAATTGTTCTTCGACGGTGATCGTCGTCACTCCTGTTTCGGACAAAAACAGATCGACATTCGCGACCACGGCGGCCTGTTGGTGGCAGAAGAGCGTAAACGTGTCCGTGTCCATGACGAACCGAATCATTCGCGCACCTGATCCAGTTCCAAATCTCGGCGTTCCTCGTCCGCTTCGCGTGTTTTCCGATACTCGGCCATGGCTTGGACGTGTTCGTCCCGCGACGGGTCGTCCGCCAGTTCATCCCATGCCGCGCGAAGATCGTCGGGGATGTTGAGCTGATGAATTTTCGCGCCGCCGAGGCACTTTCGATCGACCATCGCCCGCAACGCGTTCAGGGCCGCCGACTCGGTCGGACCTTCCGCCAACAGCGACAAGGGAGCTCCGGTACTGGCTCGATACCCGGTGGGAGTCGGTTCGGTCAAAACGGAAAACGTCATCGGTCGCCCTCCATCGTATCCCTCATTCTACACGCTCAAATCGCCTCGCCGCGGCCGGCGTCGGCGGAGTAGTTCTCGTACCGCATGTACTCCTTCAGGTACGTCAGCGTGATTTCCCCCGTCGGGCCGTTCCGCTGCTTGCCGACGATCACCTCCAGGATGTTGTCCCCCGCCTCGCGGTCGAACACGCCGGGGCGGTGCAGGATCATCACGGTGTCGGCGTCCTGCTCCAGCGAACCCGATTCGCGCAGGTCCGAGAGACGCGGCTTGTGGTCCTGTCGGTCCTCGCTCGCCCGGTTCACCTGCGCGAGCGCGACCACCGGAATCTTGAGTTCCTTCGCGAGGAACTTCAACCGCCGGCTGATCTGCGCCACCTGCTCCTGCCGCGGGTCCCGGCGGTTCTCCGGCTCGATCAATTGCAGGTAGTCGATGACGACCATGCGGAGCTGATGTTTCAATTTCAGGCGCCGGGCGTTCGCCGCGATGCGGAGCATCGTCTGCGCCGGCGTGTCGTCGATGAACAGCTTCACCGGGTCGCGCGGCGTGCCCTTCAATTGCTCGGCGGCGTCCATCAGCCGGCCGATGTCCGTGCTGTTCAGGTTCCCCTTGCGGAGCTTGAAGCTGTCGACGCGGGACTGGCACGCCAGCAGGCGCTCCGCCAATTCGACGCGCGCCATTTCGAGGCTGACGAAGAACACCGGCATGCGTTCGTCCACGACGGCGTGGCGGACGAGATTGAGCGCGAAGGCGGTTTTCCCGATGCCGGGCCGCGCCGCGATGATGACTAGCTCACTCTCGTGCAGGCCGGCGGTCAGGTTGTCGAGGTCCACGTAGCCGGTGGGAACGCCGACCTCGGAGAGGTTGCCGGTCGAACGCGCGTCGATCCGGTCGAGGGCCTCCTTCATCGCCACTTCGAGCGTCTTCATCTCGCCGACGGTGCCCTTCTCGGCGATTTCGAGGATGCGGCGCTCGGCGGTGCCGAGCAATTCGTCCGCCGGCATCGTGCCATCGTAGGCGTCACGCAGCAACTCGGTGTTGGCGTGGATCAGGTTGCGGACGATCGCCTTCTCGCGCACGATCCGGGCGTAATACTCGGCGTTCGCCGCCGTCGGGGCGGCGTCCCAGAGTTCCGCGATGTACGCCGGCCCGCCGATGTCCTCGAGCTGCTGGCGCTGCTTCAGCACCTCGAAGAGGATGACGGCGTCGACCGGCTTGCCCGAGTTGTACGTCTCGACGATCGCGTCGTAGATCTTCTGGTGCGCGTCGTAGTAGAAGTTGTCGGCCCGCACGACCTGCTGGACTTCGTTCAGCACGTCGTTTTGGCGCAGGATGCTGCCGAGGACGCCCATCTCGGCTTCCTTGCTCTGCGGCGGCACGCGATCGGGCAGGACGAGGTCGGACAGGGTGTCAGTTTCAAGTAACGGGAGGCGGGATTCAATCTCGGAACGAAAAAAGCCCGCGGAGATTCCTCCGCGGGCTTGTCCGTTTCGGAACCGGGGGTCACTTCTTCGCGGCGCCCTGCTTGACGCCGACGACGATGAGTTGGATCTTCGACTCGATCCCGTAGCCGAGGTTCAGCGGCACGTCGGAGATCGTGTTCGCCTCCTTGATCGGGTGTTCGAGCTTGACCATGCTCGCCTCGATGCCGAGGTTCTTCCCCTTGAGGAGCTTGCTGATCTCGGCGGCGCCGATCGAACCGTAGAGGTGGTCGTCGTCGGTGGCGTTCGCCTCGATGGTGAACGACCCCATGCGGGCGAGCTGCTCGGCGAGGACCTTGAGGTCGGCGATGCGGGCTTCGCGCGCCTTGTTGACCTTGATCTTGTAGCTCTCGAGCCGCTTGAGGTTGTGCGGATCGGGGACGACGGCGAGGCCGTAGGGGACGAGGTAGTTGCGGCCGTAGCCGGCCTTGACCTCGACGACGTCGCCCTGCTTGCCGAGGTGCGCCACGTCTTCGACGAGGACGAGCTGCATGCCGCCGTGCTGGCCCTTGATGACCTGCTGGCGGCGCTTGATCTTGGGTTTCGGGAGCTTGCGTTCGCCGGTCTTCGCGGCGGGCTTGCTGGCGGACTTGGCCATGTCGGGAGATCCTGCGCCTGTCCCCGGTGCGGGTTAGGGGTGGAGGGGCGACCCCAGGCGATGCGAAAAAAACCGGGGCGGCCCCTCGCCCCGGATCGTCGGCCCGGTCAGAACGGGATGTCGCCGTTCGCCGGTTCTTCAGGCGGTCCGTCGTCCATGGGCGGCCCCGCGGGCGGGGTGAATCCGCCGCGCGAGGCGGGTCGGCCCGCCGGCGGCGCGTCGTAGCCGCCGCCGCCGTCGCCGCCCTGGCGGTTGCCGCCCATCAGTTGGATGTTCTCCACCACGACCTTGTGCATGGAGCGGTTCTGACCGGTGGTCTTGTCCTGCCACTGGTCCAGTTGCAGCCGACCTTCGATGAAGATCGGATCGCCCTTCTTCACGTACTGCGTCACGAGGTTGCACAGGTCGCGCTTCGTGTCGGGCCGGTGGAAGACCTCGCAGGTGATATAGAGCGGGTTCGGATCGTTTTCCCACTGGCCGGTCTGCGGGTTCTTCTTCGATTGCCCGACGGCCATGCGGAACTTCACGACGGTGGTGCCGCTGTTCGGCAGCGTGCGCGGCGGCTCCGGGTTGTCCGTCAGCCGGCCCATCAGCATCACTTTGTTGAACGTCGCCATGGTGCGACCCCTCGTCCGGCCCGCGCCCCGCAAGGAACGCGTTTAGCAAAAGGCTAGCGGTTGGGAACGGGTCCGGTGGAATTAAGATACCCGTCCACGCGCTCCTTCGCGATGTTCGTAGTCTCGCGTTATTCCGGCTTGTCGTCGCCGGCGGATCGGCGCGGCCGGGGCCGCGGCGCCGGCGCGCCCGCGGGGGCCAGCTCCGGCACTTCGCCCCGCGCCAGCGGATCGTTGCTGATGATCCCTTCGCCGAGCGCGGCGGAATCGTCCTGCATCCCCTTGATCGCGAACCGGTTGCCGTCGTTCTTCGCGGCTTCCAGCACGGTGTCGGCCCACTTCGGATCGATGTGGATCGTCATGTGGCGGAGCAGGTCTTCGTTCAGGCGCAGGTCGCCTTCGAGTTCGCCCTGCTTCGTCGATTCCATCTTGTAGTAGAGGATGTGGAAGTAGGCCTTCTTCTGCTTGTTGATCGGGTACGCGAGCTTGCCGTTCTCGTCCCAGGCGCGCTCGACGACGATCTGCGCCCCGTACTTCTCCAGCAGGTGCCGGAGGCCGTTGCGGATCGATTCGCCGTCGGACGACATGCGCGTCGCGTCGAAGGCGTACAGGGTTTCGTACAGGGCCATCGCCATGGAATCTCAACCTCGTGGACGCTCCCGCGAGCGGGAGCGGATGCCTCGGTTCCGCGGGACCATCCCGCGGACCCCGTCCCGATGTTGGAACGGGGAGCAATCGTCAACCAATGCGGAATGAAAACCGGCAGTTCTATTCGGTTTTCTTCGTCTCTTCCGACTTCGCTTCGGCGACCTTCTTGGCTTCCGTGTCTTGTTTTTTCTTCACTCCGCGTTCCGCACTCCGCGCTCCGCGCTCCGAAGCGTTGGTCGCGTTCATGCACGCGTCCAGGCCTTGCCGAAGCCAGATCAGCACGCCCTGCGCGGCCTTCGCGACCGCCTCGTCGATCGCGGCCCGCTCGCCGAGCTTGAACCGCGTCAGGACGAAATCGACCGCCTCGCCGGGACCGGGCTGACCGACGCCGATCCGCAAGCGGGCGTAGGCCTCCGTCCCCAGTTGTTCCTGAATGTTCCGCAGGCCGTTCTGGCCGCCGTGGCTGCCGATCGCCCGCGCCCGCAGCTTGCCCAGCGGCAGGTTGA
>CAYVRB010000227.1:0-10298 GCA_964453375.1 uncultured Alcaligenaceae bacterium | reverse complement strand
CGGCCCTGGCGGAGCGCCGCGGCCTGCGCCTCACGCCGGCGGCGATCCGCCGGCTCGCGGACGCGCCCACCGGCGGCGGGCTGCGGCCGCTGCTCGGCCCGCTGGACACGCTCAAGGCCGTCGCGCGCGGCCGCCTCGCGCCGATCGATCGCGAAGAGGTCGAGCGGCTCCTGGCGCACCGCGACGCGACGCCGGCGCGGTTGGACGCCCTGGTGCTGAAGGTCGCGGCGGCGTTCGACGTGAAGCCGCGGGAGCTGAAGGGGCCGTCGCGCCTGCGAGGCGTCATGCGCGCCCGGCAGGTGGCGATGTACCTGGCGCACGACGTGTTGGATTGGTCGCTGCCGGCCGTCGGCCGCGCGTTCGATCGCGATCATTCGACGGTGCTGCACGCGGTGCGGAAGGTGCGGGAGCTGCGCGACGCGGATCGAGGTTTCGCGGGGACGGTGCGGCAGATCGCGGAGGAGCTGACGTGAGGAAGCCTGTGGAAAACCCGGCGCGCACGGGGCGCGCTTCGGTCGATGTCCGGCGTTCGGGGATGATGGCCGAGGCGGCTTCGTGGGAATGGACCGATGCGCGACACGGCGCGCCGTTCCATGAACGGACGCGCCACCGGTTTTCCACAGGGGTGAATCGGGAAACGTCCCGGAATTCCCGCGGGGAAACGTCGTTTCACGGCCGGCTCGCGGCGCCGTGCGCCGACGCCTTTCCACCACCACCGGTTCTTCTCAACAGTATTCGAGAAGAGAAGAGTTCGTGCCGGGGAAACGGAGCGGTTGAGTTCTCTAAATTACCTACTCGACGCAGAATGTTCGTCTTCTCCACTACGACCAGACCACCGGGGAGTCCGCCATGAAGTTCCAATGCCCGCGCGAGGCGCTGCTGACGGCGTGCCAGCTCGTCGGCGCCGCCGTCGCGGTGCGCAGCACCAAGCCGGTGCTCGCCTGCATGAAGGCGGTCGCCCAGGACGACGCGCTGTTCCTGATGGCGACGGACAACGAGATCGGCGTGCGGTACGAGTTGCGCGGCGTGGAGGTGAAGCGCGCCGGCGCCGCCATCCTGCCGCCGGGCAAACTGATCTCGATTTTGCGAGAGTCGTCCGACAGCACGGTGTCGCTCGACGCCGACGAGAACGGCACGCTCGTGCGCACCGCCGCCGGCAAGTTCAACCTGCCGGGCGGCAACCCGGCCGAGTTCCCGGACATCCCGGCGTTCAACGACGGCGGGGCGTACCACGAGCTGAACGCCGGCGTGCTGCGGACGATGATCAAGCGCGTCGCCTTCGCCGCCGACAAGACGGAAGCGACCGCGCGCTGGGCAGTCACCGGCGTGCTCTGGGAGGCGGAGAAGGGGAAGGCGCGGCTGGTGGCCACCGACACGCGGCGGCTGGCGCTGTGCGAGGCGCCGGCGGAGGTCCACGGCAAGAAGGAGTCGAAGGAGGACAAGGCGCCGTCGCACCTGGTGCCGCAGAAGGCGGTGCAGCTCCTCGATCGCAGCCTGACGGACGACGGCGAGACGATCCGCGTGGCGCTGAGCGCGAACGAGGCGATGTTCCAGACCGGCCGGGCGCTGATCTGCTCGAAGCTGGTGGAGGGGCGGTTCCCGCCGTACCGGGACATCATCCCGAAGAAGCCGGGCGTGACCTTGCCGGTGCCGGTGGCGGACTTTCTCTCGCGCGTCCGGCAGGCGGCGATCATGACGGACGACGAGACGAAGCGCGTGGAGTTCAAGTTCGAGGCGGGCCAGGTGACGCTGAACGCGCAGGGCGGGGCGGACAACGGCAGCGGCGAGGTGAAGCTCGAGTTGCCGGAGTACAAGGGGGGCGAGGTGGAGATCGCCTTCAACCCGCAGTACCTGATCGACATGTTGCGGGCGGTGGAGAACGAGCCGACGTTGAAGCTGGAGATGACGGACGGCCAGAAGCCGGCGGTGTTCCGCCTGGGCGAGGATTATCTGTATTTGGTCATGCCGCTGACGGGGTGAAAGGAGTTCCGAGTTCCGAGTATCAAGTTCCAAGTCCGAGAACTTGGAACTTGATACTCGGAACTTGGAACTAACAACGATGGCCGAGGAAAAGGGGCCGGAGAACCTGAGCGATATCCTCTCGAAGCTCTTCGCCGCGCGCGGCTGGGGGCGGAAGACGGAGCGCGTGCGCCTGGAGGACGCGTGGAGCGCGGCGGCGGGCGAGCTCTCGAGCGAGACGCGCGTAGTGGCGATCCGCCGCGGCGTGCTGGAGATCGAGGTGAAGGGGGCGGTGCTGCTGCAGGAATGCGCCCAATTCCGCAAGCGGGCGCTCCTGGCCGCGCTGCGCCAGCAGATCCCCGGCACGACCGTGACCGACCTGAAGTTCAAGGCCGGCGCGTGGTAAGATTGTTTAGCGGCGAGGCGGAGTCTTCGGAGCCGAGCGTGGGAGCGCGACCCCGTTTAGCGGCGAGGCGGAGTCATCGGAGCCGAGCGTGGGAGCGCGACCCCGTTTAGCGGCGAGGCGGAGTCTTCGGAGCCGAGCGCGGAGGAGCGATGTCGACACTAACGATCAGCAAGGAACACATCGCCAAGACGCCCGGCGTCTGCGGCGGGAAGGCGTGCATCGCGGGGCACCGCGTCCGCGTGATGGACATCGTCGCATCCCACGTCCATCGCGGCATGAAACCGTCCGAGATTCTCGACGAGTATCCGGGGCTGACGATGGCGGATGTGCATGCGGCCCTGGCGTACTACCACGACCATCGCGACGAGGTGGATGCCGACTTCCAACGCGACGAGGAATTGGACCGGTTCGGTCGAACCCAGCCGTCGAAGCTCCGCGATGCAATGACCAAACAACCGAGTTGAAGGAGATGCTCGGTGTTCGATTCGGTAAAGTACTACCTCGATCAGAACGTGCATCATTCCATAGCGATTCCGCTCCGACGAGCGGGTATCGACGTCGTGACCGCCTATGAGATCGGCCGTTGCGGCTTCGATGATCCCGACCAGTTGGCCGAGATTTTAGAAACGCTCCACGGCGTCTACACCGCCGCCGAGATGCAGGACCGGTTAGAATACCTGTGAACGCGACGGGGACCGCGCAATGACAACGACGATGGCAATCAGCAAGGAACACATCGCCAAGACGCCCGGCGTCTGCGGCGGGAAGGCGTGCATCGCGGGGACGCGGATTCGTGTGATGGATATCGTCGCGCACGCCGTCCAGGCCAATCGGTCTCCCGAAGAACTCACGACATTCTTCACGACGCCCATTTCGATCGCCGACGTTTATGCCGCCCTGGCCTACTACTTCGACCACAAGGACGAGATCGACGGAAATTTCCAAGAGGCCCGCGAAGTCGCCGACCGGATGCGGGCGCAGTTCCCCACCCTGCGGGAGAAACGAAAAAAGCCAGCAGGAATCCCCGCTGGCTGAATGCGATAAGGCCATGCAGCCGAGTGACTTGCGTCAGCGGACCGCATACGCAGCCCTCTCAACCGCTATCAAATTTTATTCTGAATTGAACACTAGACAAGATCAAATGAACTGGATTGATACACGACAACTGATCGAAACTCATGCATCGAAAAGACCGTCAAGTGACGATCTTGGCGGTATGAATTTTGAGAAATGGTACCCTGGTGGAGCCAATCCCAAATATTTAGCAACCAATCCCGGAGGGGAAAGATGGATTATTAAATACTGTAAGAATGATGCAAATCGTGTACCCGAAATATGTGAACGCGAAGTACTCGTATCATTACTTGGTAAATTATTGACAGTTCCCGTTGTTGAAGCATGGACCATTCGCGTAAATGAAATTAATATTGATATCAATGAAATAGCAAAAACCGAGAACGAAATCGTCCGAGATAAGGCCGTGTTAATGCGGTTGTTGATCGGCGATCCAGTTAGTAAAATGAAGGATTCAGCAATCGAGTTGGTGAATCGTGCTCCGGAGCGAGTTGCCGACTTGTTTGCCTTTATGCATTGGATCGGAGACGAAGATCGAGGTCTCGGCGACGTCTTTATCGCCGACGATCATTTGACGCTAATCGATAATGGATTGTGTGGTCCGAACATTCATGATTATCTGCGAGGATACCATCCATTTCCAGAGGTATATGGATACGAAAATCGTGTAAAAATGTGCTACGGCGGCAAATCGTCATTCGTTGCTTTCGTTTTACGTGATTGTGGAATACGACAACCTCAACTAGATAATCCAGATGTATTAGATCGAATAGAACAGTTGAATTCAACTTCTATCGAGAATATTACAAGCAGCTTATCTTTATCGAATTATGTTGCTATTAAACTTGCGAATCGCACACGGACTTTAAGGAATGAATACGGAGATTGGCTAAAGAGAGCCGTTACCGTATGCGTTAGGTGATTTGAGCCTAGCTAATATATCGCAAATATTAATGGGAATTACTCCCGAAAGGACGCACCTACATGACGACCGAGCAGCAACTGGCGAACGTCGGCTACAACGAAGACAACATGAAGACCCTGAAGGATGCCGCCCACATCCGACAGAACCCCGGCATGTACGTCGGCAACACCTCCACGGCCGGCCTCCACCACCTCGTGTATGAGATCGTCTACAACTCCGTCGACGAGGCGCTCGCCGGATACTGCAAACTCATCAAGGTCACGCTCCACGTCGACGGCTCCGCGTCCGTCGCCGACGACGGCCGCGGCATCCCCGTCGGCGTCAAGGCCGACACCGGCAAGTCCACCCTCGAAGAAGCCCTCACCATCGCCGGCACCTCCGGCAAGTTCGACAACGCCGCCTATCGCGTCTCCGCCGGCCTCCACGGCATGGGCGCCAAGGCCATGAACGCCCTCTCCGAATGGTGCGAGGCCGAAGTGCGCCGCGACGGCCGCGTCTGGCAGATGGAATTCGAAAAGGGCTACGCCACCAGCGCGCTCCAGAACCTCGGCCCCGCGCCCGCCGGCGTCACCGGCACCACCATCACCTTCAAGCCCGACCCCGAACTCTTCGGCGACCTCACCTTCTCCTACGATATCCTCGCCGACCGCTTCCGCGAGATCGCCTATCTCAACCGCGGCCTGCACATCGCCCTCGTCGACGAAATCGCCAACCGCAAGGACGACTTCCACTTCGAGGGCGGCATCGCCGAGTTCGTCGCATACCTCAACACCGGCGAGATCCCGGAGCACGCCCCCGTCTACTTCCAGAAGGACGTCGACGGCGTCATGGTCGAGGTCGCGCTCCAGTACACCCGCCGCGAGGACACCATCGAGCGCTGCTACACCAACAACGCCTTCAACCCCGACGGCGGCACGCACAAGTCCGGCTACCGCGCCGGCCTCACCCGCGCCATCACCAACTACGGCAAGAAGGAAAACCAGTTCAAGGACGGCCTCGAACTCAAGGGCGAGGACTTCCGCTTCGGACTCACCGTCGTCGTCAGCATCGGCCACCCCGACCCGCTGTTCGAGTCGCAGACGAAGGTGAAGCTCAACAACCCCGAGGTCGAAGGGATCGTGTCGAGCGTGCTCTACGAGGCGCTGAACGAATACCTGGAGAAGAACCCGACCGACGGGAAGCGGATCTGCAAGCTGGTGTCGCTCGCGGCCGAGGCGCGCATCGCGGCGAAGAAGGCGCGGGACGCCCTCATCGACCGCAAGAAGCTGCTCGGCGGCGGCGGCCTCCCCGGCAAGCTGATGGACTGCTCGACCCGCGAGCGCGACAAGAGCGAGCTGTTCCTCGTGGAAGGGGACTCCGCCGGCGGCTCCGCCGAGAGCGGGCGCGACCGCGTCTTCCAGGCTGTGCTCCCGCTGCGGGGCAAGGTGCTCAACGTCGAGCGCGCCAAGATGGACAAGCTCCTCAAGAACGAGGAAATCGCCTCGCTCATCGCCGCCGTCGGCGTCGACATCGGCAACGCCGAGGACGTGGCGAAGCTGCGCTACGGCAAGATCGTCATCCTCACCGACGCCGACGTCGACGGGCAGCACATCCGCACGCTGCTGCTGACGTTCTTCTTCCGCCAGATGCGCAAGCTCATCGAAGACGGCAACGTCTTCGTCGCCCGGCCGCCGCTCTACAAGGTGACGCAGAAGAAGGAGGTCCGCTTCATCCCCACGCGCGAGGCGATGGGCGTCGAGCTGATGTCGCGGGGATTGAACGGCACGCGGATCGTGATCCAGAAGACCGACGTTCCGAAGGAGATCGCCGGCGACGACTTGAAGAAGCTCTTCCCGCTCATCGAGGACGTGGTCGAGGGCGCGGTCACGCTCGAGCGCCGCGGGCACGGGCTGGCGAGATATCTGGAAAAGTATCACAAGGGGAAGGGGCTGCCGCAGTTCCACGTGCGCCTGGGCGGGAAGGAGTTCTTCTTCCATTCGCAGGAGGAGGTGGAGGCGTTCCGCGTCGAGCAGTCGGCGAAGCTGGGCAAGGAGCTGGCGGTGAGCGAGGGGCTGGGCGGCGTCGCGGCCGTCGGGCCGGACGGCAAGCCGCTCGCGGAGGAGGCGACGCGCTTCAGCGTGGACGAATGGCACGAAGTGAAGGCGATGAACAAGGCGATCGCGAAGCTGTCGGAGGCGGGGTTCGACGAGAAGGACCTGGTGCCGCAGCCACGGATCGCGGGCCGGGAGCCGAAGCCGCGCTTCAAGCTGGTGCACGGCGAGGTCGAGCGGGAGCTGGAGCACTTGCGAGAATTGGCGGCCGAGGTGCGCAAGCTCGGCGAGAAGGGGATGACGATCACGCGGTTCAAGGGGTTGGGCGAAATGGACCCGGAGGAGCTGTGGGACACGACGCTCGACCCGACGCGTCGGACGCTGTTGCGCGTGACGATGGCGGACGCGTTGGCGGCGGAGAAGATGTTCCGCACGCTGATGGGCGACGAGGTGGAGGGCCGCCGCGAGTTCATCCTGCGGCACCGCATCGACGACCCCGACGCGATCGACTACGGCGGGGCGTGAGCGGCGCGGTATGATGGCTTCTGGAGGTGCGAAATGCAAGTGGCCACGAAACTCGCCGAGATTAGTGCGATGCCGGTCGGCGACCGCATTCAACTGGTGCAGGCGATCTGGGATTCCATCGAAGCGGAGGCGGTTCCCGCCGAGCCGTCGGAATCCCAGAAAGCCGACCTCGGTCGGCGGATGAAGGAATTGGACGAGAACCCGCAGAACGCTCTGACGTGGGAACAGATCGAGGCCCACGTTCGGAGGCGGCCGTGAACCTCCCAATCGTCTTTCACCCGGACGTTCGGGATGAAGTGGACGAAGCCTACAAGTTCTATGAACAGAGACAAAACGGTTTGGGCGACGATTTCCTCGCGGCCGTCCGGGAGGTCTACCGCCGGATTCGAAGCCAACCGCGACTTCATCAAATCGTCTGGCAAACCGTTCGTCGCGGATTGACGCGACGATTTCCGTACGGCGTCTTCTACCGAATTCTTGACGATCGAATCGAAGTGATCGCTGTGTATCACCTGAAACAGAATCCGATCGGCTGGCAATCTCGCGTGTGATGGCACTTGGATAGTGACGGGATCCGCCCCATGCTCCTCGGCATCCTCTCCGACACCCACGACCAGCGAGATCGAACCCGGCGGGCCGTCGAATTGTTGATGGGGCGCGGCGCGCAGTCGCTCGTCCATTGCGGCGACTTCGTCGACCCGATGATCGTGCCCATCTGCGCCGCGCTGCCGCTCTATTTCGTCTTCGGGAACAACGACGCCGACGTGGTGCCGCTCCTGCGCGACGCGGGGCGGCTGACCGGCGCGGTCTGCCTCGAATGGGGCGGCCTCATCGAACTGGCCGGCAAGTCGATCGCCGTCACGCACGGCCACATGCGAACCGACGTTCGTCGACTGTCGAACCCGTTGCCGGATTACTTCCTGTCGGGCCATTCGCACGCCGCGCTCGACCACCGCGAGGGGACGTGCCGTTGGATCAATCCCGGCGCGCTCCACCGGGCCGACGAATACACGGTGGCGTTGTTGAACCTGGACACGGACGGCTTGGAGTTCCTGACCGTGCGGTGATCCCTCGGTGCGCCGTCGGGCGTCGCGGCCCCGCCGTTCCCGCTACACTGGCCCCATCCCTCGGAGCGGCCCCATGCAGCTCGGCAACTTCTCCGTCAGCCTCGCCGTCAAGGACATCCACGCCTCGAAGGCGTTCTACGAGAACCTCGGCTTCACGCCGTTCGGCGGCGACCTCGCGCAGAACTGGCTCATCCTCAAGAACGCCGACGTCGTCCTCGGCCTCTTCCAGGGGATGTTCGACAAGAACCTCCTCACCTTCAACCCCGGCTGGGACGCGAACGCGCAGGCGCTGCCGTCGTACACCGACGTGCGCGAACTCCAGAAGCAGCTCAAGGCGAAGGGGATCGCGCTCGCCAGCGAGGCGGACGAGACCACGACCGGCCCCGCCAGCTTCGTCGTGGTCGACCCCGACGGCAATTCGATCCTCTTCGACCAGCACGTGTGAGGAGGAAAAGGGGACTGTCACCTTTTTGATAGGCCGATTTTATGGAAAATCCCCCAATAGAAAAGGTGACAGTCCCCTTTTCGGAGATCGCGGCCGTGCTGGCCATCGGTGTGATCCCGCAACTGCTGTCGGCCGTCATGTACCTCGCGCAACCGGCGCCGCCCCTGCCGTTCCGGCTGGACGCGCTGAACCTGACCCTGCTCAGCGGCTGCACGATCGTCGCGACGCTGTACATCCTGCGAACCGGGAACCTGAACGGGACGAACCTCGGATTGTCGCGGCCCCGCGCCGGGGATGTCGCGTGCGGGGCGGTCCTCCTGATCCTCGGCCTCGTCACGTTCCGCCTCAGCCTGTTCGTTCCGCCGTCGGCCAAGCCGGACTTTCGGTATTTCCCCTTGCCCGCGGGCACGGTCGAATGGCTGCTCGCGGTCGTGAAGTACCTCGTGGCCGCGTACGCCGAGGAACTGGTGACGCGCGTCTATCTGATCACGCGATTGAGCAAACTATTCGGTTCGCAGGTCAAGGCGATCGTGGTCGCGGCGGCGCTGTTCGCGTCGTACCACGTCTACCAGGGGCCGGAGGGGTTCGTGGGCAGCTTCCTGTTCGGCCTGGTCTACGGGGCCGCGTACGGTCTCAATCGTCGCATTTGGCCGCTGGTGCTCGGCCACGCGGGGTACAACCTGCTGCTGGAATATCTGGCCGATTAAAAGGGGACTGTCACCTTTTTTAAGGACCGAATTGATTTTTAATCGGCCGATAAAAAAGGTGACAGTCCCCTTTTTTCGCGCGGCGCGATCCGCCGACGGCTATCATGCGTAGAGGATACCAGTCGCCTCGGGAGCGGAGTCAGCCATGCGCGGAATACGGTTGCGGCAGGGGTTCGCGGCGGTCGTCGTCGGGTGCGCCCTCGCCGGCTGCGGCACGGGGAACGCGCCGACGCCGCCGGAGATGGCCTTGGACAACCTTCCGCTGGAGGAGCGCCCGCCGGCGCTGTTCACCGGACCGTCGCGCGGCCGGCTCCAGGTCGGCGAGACGTTCCCGTCCCTCCGCTGCATCGGGTGGTTCAACGGCGAACCGCGGCCGGTCGGGCCGAACGGGCCGAAGCTCCACGTCATCGACATCTGGTCCGTGTGGTGCCCGGAATGCGAACGCTTCGCGGCCACCTTGGCGGAAATCAAGACCAAATACGCGAGCCGCGGCGTGCAGTTCATCAGCGTCACGGACATGCCGAAATCGGTCGTGGAGCGGTACAATCGCGTCGGCGCGATCGACTGGCCGTCCGGCTACTGCCTCGCGGTCGAGTCGATCGACGAGCTGGGCGTCGTCAACAAGGGGATGGCGAGCATGACGCGAGGCTACAACATCGGGCCGACGATCTACGTGGTGGGCGCCGATGGGAAAGTGGTCGGATCGGACGAAAGCGGCCGCTGGGGACACCGGACCCGCGCCGAAATCGTCGCGACGCTCGAAGCGGCGATCGAAGCCGGGTTGGCCGAACCGAAGGGCAAGTGACGGGGAACTAGCGGAGTTGGCCCGCGGCGAGCAGCCGCAGGAGCGGCGCCGCCACGCCGAGTTGCCGACCCGCCGGCGCGGGCGCCGCCTTCGGCTCCGCGGGCAGGTCGCACGATTGCACGCAGATCGTCTGCATCGGCTTCTTCGGGTCCGGCGTCCAGACGATCTTGCCGGGCCGGAACGATTCCAGGAACAACCGCAGCTGATCGTACTTCGCCCGAATTTCGGCGGCGTAATAGCGTTCGCGCTCGGCGTTCCGGCGTTCCTCGTCGAGCGCGGCGCGGGCTTCCTCGGCGGCGCGTTCGGCGGCCGCGGCGCGCTCGGTCGCGCTCCGCAGGCTCGCGGCGGCGTAGGC
>CAYVRB010000226.1:0-10360 GCA_964453375.1 uncultured Alcaligenaceae bacterium | reverse complement strand
ATGTGGCCGTAGAGCATCGTCGCGTTCGATTTGCCGCCGAGTTCGTGCCACTCGCGGTGGACGCGCAGCCACTGCTCGCCGTCGGCCTTGTAATCGCAGATCGTCTCGCGCACCTCGGGATGGAAGATCTCCGCCCCGCCGCCGGGCAACGATCCCAATCCGACCGACTTCATGTCGGCGAGCAGTTCCTTCGTCGGCCGCTTCGTCAGCCGCTCGAACCAATCCCACTCCACGGCCGTCCACGCCTTCAGGTGCAGTTCCGGGAAGTGATCGTGGATGTTCTTGATGATGTTCCGGTACCATTCGTACGGGAGCTGGTGGTGCAGCCCGCCGACGATGTGCAGCTCGGTCGCGCCTTGCTGGTGCGCCTCGCGGGCGCGCTGGAGGATTTGCTCGTCCGACATCACGTAGGCCGTCGGCGACTTGAGATCGGCGCGGAAGGAGCAGAACTGGCAGCGGTAGACGCAGACGTTCGTCGGGTTCAGGTGCTGGTTGACGTTGTAATAGGTGACGTTGCCGTTCAGCTTCTCGCGGACGAGGTTCGCCAGTTCGCCGAGCGTGTGCAGGTCGGCGCGCGTCTCGAGCGCCATCCCGTCCTCGAAGCTCAGGCGCCGCCCGGCGCGGACCTTCTCGGCGATGGCGGCGACGTGCGGATCGGCGATCATGGTCGGGGCATCCTCGAGGGATTGTCATTTTACGAACCGCACGCCGGGCCGCCGCGCAACGGGCTTGCCGGGGCTTCCGGTTTTGCGGATTCGCTCAAGCTTACCCATTCCACCGGCCGATGAACGACGATGAGGCACCATCGTTGCTCGGGCGGAGGGATTCCCATGTCGCGGTTCCGAACGTGGACCCTCCTCGCGCTCGGATCGCTCGCCGCGCCCGCCGCCGCCCAGGACCGCACGCGCTACTCGCCGCAACTGGACATCGGCTTCCCCGTGCCGGCGGAAGTGAAGGACCTGAACCCGCGCCCGGCGAAGCTGCGCCTGTACTCCTCCGTGAACCGCGGCGCCTTCGCGCAGGTCTCCGAGCGCGCCATCGACGACCTCGCGCCGATCGCCGGGCGCCGCCCCGGCTTCCAGTACTCCGCCAAGGCCGACGGCGAGGAGGAGTTCGCCGTCCAACTCGTCTACGCCGACGGCACGGTCAGCCCCTCAGCCGAGAAGCTGCGCACCGAGTTCCGCGTCATCTTCGACACGCGCCCGCCGGCCGTCAGCGCCGGCGCCGAAGGGGCCACGACCGTGGCGTGGAGCGCGCAGGACGAGAACCTGGACGCCGACGGCATCAAGCTCGAATGCCGCTGGCAGAACGGCGACGCGTCCTGGCACGCCGTGCCAAAGCCCCGCGCCGGCTTCGCCGCGCGCGACCGCTACACCTGGGCCAACCTCGCCCGCGAGAACCGCGTACTCGAAGTCCGCGTCACGGCCAAGGACAAGGCCGGCCACGAAACCTCCTCCCGCATTGTGCGGCTACCCTCCACCGGCAACGAACCCAAGGACGACGGTTTTCCGTCGGCGCGCGGATCGGAACGTCTTCCGGTCGGAAGCGGCGGCGGACGCCTCGCCGACGACGTGCCCGGCCAGCCCCAGATCATCTACGTCAACCGCAAGGAACTCACGATCAAGTCGAAGCTCCAGACCGTCACGCGCTCCGGCGTGTCGGCCGTGCACCTCTTCGCCAAGCCCGTGACCGCCAACCCGAACGGCGCCTGGTCGCTCGCGAAGAAGCAGCCCTGCAACATCCTGTACCAGGAGCCGAACCCGTCGGTCGAAATCCCGTTCCTCGCGCCGGACGACGGCCGCTACGGCTTCATCGTCATCCCCGAGAGCGGCGCCGGGAACCGCGACCGCGACCCCGCCAACACCACCATCGCCCAGCACCTGGTCGAAGTGGACACGAAGGCGCCCGTCGTGAAGGTCCGCCGCACGACGGCGATCCCCGGCGGCGCGACCGGCACGAAGCTCGAAATCGAATGGGACGCCGACGACCTGAACATGATGACCGACCCGATCGTGATCGAGTACGCGACGGAGAAGACGGCGAACCAGTGGGTGTCGATCGCGGAGCGGATTCCGAACAGTCGGCGGTACGTCTGGGAGGTGCCGGAGAAGACGCCGTTCAAGATCTTCGTGAAGGTGCGGGCGACGGACAAGGCGACGAACACGGGCGAGGCGATCACGAACGACGCGGTCGTCATCGACCTGGACAAGCCGTCGGCGACAATCGAGCACGTCCGCCCGATCGGCGGCCTCTCGCCGAGTTCCGCGATCCCGCCGTCCGCCGAGCGCTCCCCGCTGAGCGCGACCCCCTCGGTGCTGAGCGTGCCGGACCTGACGAAGACGGGGAAGTAGCGGACTTGAAAACGCGTGGAATTCGCGACGGCGGAATTCGGAATTTCTTCTTGACACGACTCTCGAACGAATTTACGATTCGAGAGTGTTTAAAAGTAAGCCATTTCTGTTCTTCCTCTTGGCGTCGTGCGTTGCCACGGCTTCGACCTTCGCCTACCTCGGCATCCGTTTGGAAAAGCCGAGTTCGCCGGGGGGGGGGGCGAGTTATCTTGTCTCCCGCAGTTTGTGATTTCGGTTCCATCGGCCAAAATCGCGATCTGACCGGCAAGATGCGAATCGAGAACGGTCTTCGAGAGCCGGTCACCATTTCCAATATCGCCAAGTCGTGCAGTTGCTCGGACGTCGACGTCGAGCCCTCGACGATCCCGCCCGGCGGATCGGCGGACGTGACGGTCGTCTGGAAGGTCGGCAAGCGCCGCGGCAAATCGAGCGAATCGCTCGTGTTCCTCTACACCACGCCGACCAGTTCCGCGCAGCCCTTGCACGCGAAGTTGACGGCGGACGTCAAACCGGCGGTGGTCTGCAGCGTGGACGAGATTCGATTCGACGAGGCGACGACGCGACAAACGGTGACGATTCAAGGTCAGCTTGGCAACACGGTCTACTTGGCGGGCGCGTCGACCAATCACGGTTCCATCAAGGCGAAATGCGATCCCGTCACCAACGAAATCACTGTGAAATTCGACAAGACCATGGTCGGGTGGGAATACGGCGATCTCCGCTTGGCGATCGCGACCGGCTGCGTCGTCGAACCGGAGATTCAAATCCCAATCACGATCACTTTCCCAAGGGGTACGAAATGAAATCGACCACACGAGCGCTGTCCTTTTTGGTGTTATCGCTGCTGGTGACAATCGCAGTCACGAAAGCGGAGGAAGACTGTAGTCCGGACGGAAAGAGCTACGGGGCCAAGGAAGTTGCATGCAATTACAAAAAAAATCTCTGCACTGAATCAGAGGTGTTCGTAACAACGGGCGGCGCCGGACATTGTATACCTAATAAACAAATAACGATGGTATATGCGGCCACGATCGGCTGTACAGAATTATTGAACGTGACGGGAACGAAAAAAATTTGCATCGACTGGTATAATCCTGCAATAAACGATTATGTGGAGCAAGTGTGCTATGATTATAATGATTGTGTAGCCACGCCCGATCCATTTAGCTGGTCGGGTTTCTATTGCACCGCAGCTCCTGCCTTGAAAGAGGGAAAATTTAGAGCCAAGTGCACCGCGGACTGTAGAGATACGGGCGGGTCGACAAATCCCGAATAATTGTGGCAAGTGCCGGATACACTTTTGAGGCTTTGGGTCATTTATGCCAGCGATAATTAGTATCTGCTATATGACGTCGATGATTGGCGCGCTTGCTCCGCAAGCGGTCGCCTTACTCGACGATTGCGCAAGCAGAGCCGTCGGATCTCGCCAGAAGATAAAGGATTATCATTTGAAATTCGATATTTTGATTAGGGAGCGCCCGGGCGAGACGACGAATGAGTTTCAATATGAATTTGAAGCATGGAAGAAAGGCGAAAAATATCGATTGGATCGCAAGCTCATCAAAGAAACGGAGAACGCGAAGAATAACGGCACCCGATGGGTGTATTGCAGGAATTGTGAGAGAGAAGGGATAAAGTTGGCGACATCGATGGGGCCGAATTCGATAACTCCAGTCATGATGTCTCGCCTCGACGATAACGACCCACGCCACTACCATATCGACTGGAGTCAGTTGGGCCTTCGAAGATCCGATCTTTATAATAAAGACGCCCGCCCGGATATGGATTTACTTGCTATACGCCGGTGCGATGACTTGCAATATACAAAGACTGATAATGTCGCAGGTCGCGAAACCCGCTTTCATTGCGATGCGCGTTCCGGCGTTCTCAAAATCACATTCGACGAAGCCTTTTCGGGCAATCCGACATATTTCTATCTGGATGCCCGGCGCGGCAACGATGTTCTTGTCTCCGAAACCGTCGTCGTATATCAAGCTGTTGAAGGCATTCACTACCCGAAGTCGTTTCACTATCACTCAAAAATGAACGGAAAGCACACGATAAGCGAAATATTAATAACTACACAATTTGTCGAATTCAATCACGATATTGACGATTCTATATTTACTTTGGCAGGATTGAATCTGCGACAAGGCCATCCCGTCAGATTGCCGGAGATCCAAGACTCGTCCCTTCAGCCGACGTGGAAGGACGGCAAGCTCGATCGCGAAATGACGTGGTCGAAGTCGGCAACCGAAGGCCACAAGAAATTGATGGAACAGAAAGCCGAGAATCCGGTCCCCGATGTCGCTCCGGGTTTGTTCGGCCGCCAATGGCCCTACTTCCTCGGCGCAGGGTTTTTCGCCGTCGCGGGATTCCTGATCGCCCGCAAAATCCGACGTGGATAGCCACGACCGAGGTTCGTTCCGTGAATCTCGAACGCCACCGCCGTACCGGCTATACGCTCATCGAGTTGATTGTCGTTATTGCCATCGTCGGCATCCTCATGGGCCTGTTGCTGCCCGCCGTCCAGAACGTGCGCGCCGCGGCGGCGAGGATCCGGTGCGGCAATCAGATGCGGCAACTCGCCCTGGCGGCGCATCAGTTCCACGATACCTTCGAGACGCTACCGCCGGCGTTCAACGGCCGTGGAAATACTTCGCGACTCAACTGGCACGTGAAGCTATTGCCGTTCGTCGAGCAGGATGCGGCGTGGCAAGCGACCCTCGCCGATTTCCAACGCGAACCGAACCCGTATTCGCAGACGAAGCCCCACGTCAACTTCGATAAACTGTTCGCCGCCTACGAGTGCCCGGCGGACGCGCGCACGTCAACCGCTTGGACCGTGCATACGTTCAACGGCCACCGCCGCGTTTCCGTGTCGTCGTATCTGGGCAACAGCGGCGCGGCGAACGGCGATCGGCAGGGCGTGATCTATCGGAATTCCCGCGTGGGATTGGTCCACGTCTCCGACGGTACGTCCAACACGCTGCTAATGGCCGAACGGCCGCCGAGTTACAATCTGCTCTACGGCTGGTGGTACGCCGGCGCCGGGCAGGACGGTCGCGGTTCGCTCGATTCCGTCTTGGCCGCGCGCGAGCGAAACCTTTCCGTCTATCCCAGCTACCAGTCGTGCGGCCCCGGTCCATTTCCCATGAAATCCCACCGCGTCGATGATCCCTGCTCCGCGTTTCAGTATTGGAGCCTTCACGCCAACGGACTCAACCTCGCCTTTTGCGATGGTTCGGTTCGTTTTTCGAGTTATTCCATCGACAGCGTCTTGCCGGAATTGGCGACGCGCCACGGTGGCGAAACGGTCGCCGTTCCTGATTGAACGCCGAGTTCGAGATCGCGGCGGGCCGTAGCCCGCCGCTCGATGATTCACGTCCGCCAGTCTTACACCAGCGATTCCAGCAGGTACTTCAGCTTTCGCACTTCGGGTTCGACGGGGAACTCGTCGTTCGGCAGGGCGCGCACGTCCACCGTCAGGGCGCGGTCGTAGCGGCAGCGGTCGAGGTGCGTGACGAGCTTGCCGTACTCCAGTTCGCCGAGGCCGACGCGGACCTGGAACGCGTCGGGCTTCGAGGCCGAGTCGCGCAGGCGGACGTGGCGGACGAACGGATAGAGCTTGTCGAAATCGACCGGGCCGCCGGCGCCGGCGATGTAGTAGCTGGGATCGAGCGTCAGGCCGAGGCCCGGCACGCGCTTGCAGAGTTCGATGGCGCCGGCCGGTTCGGCGGTCAGCGTCGTCGAGTTGGTTTCGACGGTGAGGATCACGCCTTCGGTCTGCGCGATCTCGACCCAGTCCTGGAGGCGGGCGACGTCGGCGTCGACGTCGGCGTCCTTCGGAGCGGACTGGACGGAGACGACCGGCACGGTGAGCAGGCGCGCCAGCCGGCCGACGCCGCGGAACTGCTTGCGGATGTCGGCGCCGTCGAGGGCGGCGAAGCGGGCGTGGATGGCGGCGAAGGCGACGTTGGTGGCCTTCAGCTTCTGGGCGATCTTGGACAGGTCGCCGGTGAGGTCGGACGGTTTCAGGTGCGGGCCGTCCTCGTGGATGGCGAGGTCGGCCTTGGTGAAGTTCATGGCGCGAATGGTCTTCAGGGCTTCGTCGAGCGGGTGCGCGGCGAAGCAGAGCGTGGAACAGGCAACGTACACGGCGCAGGCCTCCGTGAAAGCGCGCCGCGGCCGGAGCCGGGGCGCGTTCCCCCAAATTGTCGCGACGCCGCCGTTTCCCCCGACGTCGGCGCGCGGTCCCGGAATGAGGCGTGAGAGATAACCGGGCGAAAAATGACCCGCAAGGAAATTCCCCTCGAATTGTGAGAAATACACGCGACTGCTCTCGCGTTCCCGGCATGGGATCGCTATCGCGGCGGGCCGGGGAACCGGGGCGGTTCGGAGGCGCGATATGGCCGCGAAGGACGGGGCGAATTGGCAGGCCACGCTGGCCGAGGTGGAGCGATCGATCGACGATTGCCTGGCAGCGTTGGCGAAGTACGAATCGGCGTTCGCGAAGGTGCTGCACGAGCCGGCGCCGGCGATCGCCGAGCGGCCGCTGCCCGCGCCGCCGGCGGACGACACCCTCGCCGACGCGGCGCATCGCACCGACGAGGTCGAACTGCTCCTCGACGAGCAGGAGCGCGTCTGGGGCCGGTGGCGGCAGGCGCTCGGCCAATGGCGGCGCACGCTCGACGCGCTGCCGCCGGGCACCGTCGGCCGGACGCCGCTCGCCGCGGCGGCTACAACGGCTCCATGAGCGACTTCGCCGTCATCCTTCCCGCCGCCGGCGCGTCCACCCGGTTCGGCGGCTTCGAAAAGAAACCGTTCACGAGCCTCGACGGCCGGCCGATCTGGCTCCGCTCCTGCGAACTCTTCTGGACGCGCCCGGACGTGTCGCGCGTCTACATCGTCATCGCGCCGGACGACGGCGAATTCTTCCGCGCCCGCTTCGGGCACCTCCTGATGTTCGCGAACGCCGAGATCGTCGAGGGCGGGGCCGAGCGCTTCGAGTCGGTGGCGAACGCGCTGGCGAAGGTGCCGGCGGAGGTGCCGTTCGTGGCGGTGCACGACGCGGTGCGGCCGTTGGTGGCGCCGAGGCAAATCGACGCGGTGTTCGCGAAGGCGCGGGAGACCGGCGCGGCGATGCTGGCGGTGCCGCTGGCGGACACGCTCAAGCGCGTCGAGGGGGAGGTCGTGCGCGAGACGGTGCCGCGCGCGGGGTTGTGGAAGGCGCAGACGCCGCAGGCGTTCCGGCGCGACTGGCTCGTCGAAGCCTACGCCACGCGGGCGACGTTGGGCGCCGCCATCACGGACGACGCGCAATTGATCGAAGCGAGCGGGCACGCCGTGTCCGTCGTGCCCGGCTCGGCGGCGAACTTCAAGATCACGACGAAGGAGGATCTGGAACTGGCCGAGGCGGTGGTGAAGTCCCGCGCGAAACCGGTGGAGGAGAAGCCCGCGGCGCGGGGATTCGGCGACGAGGCGGAATGGTGATTATCCCTTGGCCAACTCCTCCCACAGCTTCTTGTAATCGGTGAAGAACGCTTTCCCCTTCACGGGATCGTAGGCCGTGCCGATCTCGATCAGTGTGTAGCGGTCGTAGCCGATGGCGGTCAGCTTCTTGAACAGTTCGCGGTACGGGTACTTGCCGGCCTTGTCGTTGTTCAAGTCGTTGATGTGGCAAGACTTGATGTGCTTCGCGAGCAGGTCGAAGCCTTCGGCGATGCTGCCGTTGACGACGTCGGTCGGGTTCGAGTTCCAGGTGACGCCGACGGAGTCGTGGCCGCAGGCGTCCATGATCGTCTTCATGTTCTTGGGCATCTGCGTGACGGCGCCGTGGACCTCGACCCAGATTTCAATGCCGACGTCTTCGGCCGCCTTGCCGCACGGGATGAGCGACTTGCCGATCTGTTCGCAGGCCTGTTCGACGGTGTGCCCCTTGGCGACGCCGTTGGGGCGGACCTTCACCCCCTTGCCGCCGAGGTCGGCGACGAGCTTCACGAACGCCTTGCAGTCCTCGATGTTCTTCTTGACGACGGCGGCGTCGGCGGAGTGGAACTCGCAGACGGAGCCGCAGCCCCAGAAGCGCACGCCGCTGTCGGCGAATTGCTGCTTCACCTTCTTCCGCGCGTCGGCGTCGAGCGTCGGTTCCACGCCGTGCTTGTGCGTCGTCCGGCACTCGATCGCCGCGATGCCGGTCGCCTTGCAGACGGACAAGAGCGTCGGCAGGTCCCAGTCCTTCGGCACGTTGTAGGTGACGGTGCCGAGCTGGAACTTCGGCCCGGTCTTCGCCGGCGCGGCGCCCAGCCCCGCGAGCGCGGCCGCCCCGGCGGCGGAAAGAAACGATCGGCGGTGCATCGCGGACATGGGAACCTCGGAGAAGACGGCGGCAGGGAAAGTCTCTCGCAAAGCGGCGGCGTCGCCAAGGGGATTCCCGAAAATTCCCGGCGCCGGACTCGCTCCCGCCGGGCCGCCGCCAAGTACAATCTCCTTTCCCGGAGGAACCCGCCATGCAGGCCGCACTCGACTGGCTTCCCAAGCACCACGAAGACATCATCCGCGGCCTCGCGGACCTCGTCGCCGTGCAGAGCATCTCCACGGACGGCGAGCACGGGGCCGAGATCGAACGCACCGCCGCGCTGACGTGCGACCAGATGCGCGACGCCGGCCTGCTGAACGTCGAAGTGCTGAAGGTCGGCAACTCGCTCCCCTACGCCTACGGCGAATGGCTCGACGCCGGGCCGGACAAGCCCACCGTCTTCCTCTACGCGCACCACGACGTGCAGCCGGTCAACTTCATCGACCAGTGGCGCTCGGACCCGTGGAAGCTGACGCGCCGCGACGGCCGGCTCTTCGCCCGCGGCGCCGCCGACGACAAGGGCGCCATCTCGGCGTTCCTCGGCGCCATCGCCGCCTATCGCAAGACCGGCAACCGATTGCCGATCAACGTGAAGATGGTCGTCGAGGGGGAGGAGGAGGTCGGCTCGAAGAACCTGATGAAGTTCTTCGACGTCCACAAGAAGAAGTTGCAATCGGACGTGATCGTCGTTTGCGATACGGAGAATATCGAAGTCGGCCTGCCGTGCATCACCTACTCGCTGCGCGGGATCGTGGCGCTGCTGGTGGAAGTGACGACGGCGCGCATCCCGGTGCACAGCGGCATGGCGGGCGGGGCGGTGCCGGACGCGGCGCTGGCGCTGAACGTCGTGCTCTCGAAGCTGTTCGCCCCCAACAAGCCGCTGCCGGTGCCGGGGCTGTACGACAGCGTGCGGCCGCTCACCGACAAGGAGAAGGCCGCATTCCGCAAGCTGCCGTGGGACGACGCGAAGTTCCGCACCGAACTCGGCGTACTGCCGGGAGCGATCTTCGCCATGGAAGACGGCCTCGGCGTGTACGAGCAGACGTGGCGGCGGCCGTCGGCGACGGTGATCGCGCAGGAGGCGAGCAGCCTTAAGGGGGCGTCGAACCAGGTGCTGCCGAAGGCGAGCGCGATCGTGAGCTGCCGCATCGTGCCGGATCAGAAGCCGGCCGACGTGGTGAAGCAGATGCAGGCGTACCTGAGCGCGAACCCGCCCTACGGCTGCGAAGTGAAGGTGACGCAGCACGGCGCCGGCTGCGACTGGTGGATGACCGACCCGAACGGCCCGGCCTTCGAGGCGGCGCTCGCCGCGCTGCGGGTCGGATTCGACCGCGACCCCGTCGGCATCGGCTGCGGCGGCAGCATCGGCTTCGTCGGCCCGCTAGCCGAGCTGTTCGGCGGCGCGCCGGCGCTCCTGGTGGGGATCGAGGATCCGGCCAGCAACGCCCACGCGCCGAACGAGAGCCTGCACGAAGGCGACTTCAAGAAGTTGATGAATTCGCTGGTTCGACTGTTCGACAACCTCGGCAAGTTGAAGAACACGCAGGTGAAGTGATTCGTTTAGCGGGGGGGGGGGGGGGGGGGGGGGGGGGGGGGGGGGGGGGCGCCGCCGGGGGGGGGGGGGGGGGGGGGTGGGGGGGGGGGTGGGGGG
>CAYVRB010000225.1:0-10420 GCA_964453375.1 uncultured Alcaligenaceae bacterium | reverse complement strand
ATCGTGCCGGCCGCCGCCGTCGCCCTGCCGCCGGCGCTGCAGGCGCACCTCGGCGCCTTGGAGAAGAAGTCCACCTCCGTCGGCTCCTACTACGCCGACTGCGAATACGTCCGCAAGAACCTGCTCCTCCGCAAGGAGACGACCTTCGCCGGCACCATGATGTGCATGAAGCCGAACCTCGCCCGCATGCGCATCGACAACAAGGCCGACAAGAACGACTTCCTCTCCTACATCGCCGACGGCAAGGCGGTCTACGAGTACGCCGGCAAGGACAAGGTCGTGCGCCAGTACCTCATCCCGCCCGGCGGCAAGGCCGGCGTCGGCGACAACCTCCTCATGGAGTTCATGTCCGGCGCCATGACCGCCGACGACGTGAAGACCCGCTTCGACCTCAAGCTCGAAAAGGAGGAGGAATACTACACGCACATCAAGATCCTCCCGAAGCTCGAGAAGGACAAGGCGGAGTTCGAGTCGATGCTGCTCGTGCTCTACAGCGGCAAACTCGCCGAACGGAAGTGGGACTACCTGCCCGCCGTCGTCGTGATCCAGAAGAGCAAGGACGAAATCGACCAGTGGACGTTCAAGGAGCCGAAGATCAACAACGACGGCATCAAGAAGGAACACTTCGTGGCGACCATGCCGCGCAAGGAGGACGGCTGGGAATTCAAGCCGATGAACGCTTCGGCGCCGGCGGCGCCCCGCAAGGCGATCCCCTGATTCGCGCCGAACAATAAAATGGAATCGCCACCATTTTGGTGGCGATTTCTCATTTGTCCTTCACCGCCCCCCGCGCAACATACACCCATCAAATCGCCACCCGACATCGGGTTCGTATCCCCTGGCCGTCGGTTGGTCTCTCGACGAGGTGTGTCATGAAGTACGTTTCGCGACTGGTCCTGGCCGTGGCGTTCGCGCTCGCGATCGCGGCGACGGCGTCGGCGCAAGGCCGCCCGGGCGGCGGGTTCACCGGCGGGTTCGGCGGCACCACGAGCGCCTACGCGATGATCGCCACCAACACGGCGCTCCACGAGGAACTCAAGGTCACCGGCGAGCAGAAGACGAAGCTCGAAGACGCGCTCAAGCCGCTGACGGCGAAGCGCAACGAGATCCTCGGCATCGCCGCGCCGGGCGCGGCGGGCGGCAACCGTCGGCCCGGCGGCGCGGCCGGCGGCCAGCGCCCCATGCTCACCGAAGAACAACGCAAGGAACGCGACGAGAAGCTCGCCAAGATCACCGAAGACACCAAGAAGGCCGTCGAAGGCGTCCTCGACGAGAAGCAAGCCAAGCGCCTCGGCCAGATCAACGTCCAACTCCTCGGCTTCGCCGCCTACACCGACAAGGGCGTTCAAGAGAAGCTGAAGCTCGACGACGGCCAGAAGGACAAGATCAAGGGGATCAACGAAGAGTACACCAAGGATCGCACCGAACTCTTCCGCGACGCGCCGCGCAGCGCGTTCGGTGGCGGCCGTCCGGGCGGCCAGCAGCCCAGCGACGAAGACAAGAAGAAGATGGAGGAATTCACGAAGAAGAGCGACGGCCTCCGCAAGGAAGCCGAAGACAAGGTCGTCGCCGTCCTGAACCCCGACCAGAAGACCGCGTGGAAGGAGCTCGTCGGCGAGAAGGCCGACGTCGCCAAGATCCGCGCCGGCAACGTCCGTCCGATGCAACGCCGCGACAACTGAGTCCGCGACCATCGACCATCGAAGAACCGGAGGGGCGACCCTCCGGTTCTTTTTTTGCGCGCCGGGGAGATTTCCGGGAATTCACTTTACTTTTTATTCTGACTTATTATTTTGTTATACGTCGTTATTTTCTCCTCCCGGAGGCCGCCATGATCCGCCGAACCCGCGCCGGTTTCACGCTCATCGAACTGCTCGTCGTCATCGCCATCATCGCCATCCTCATCGGCCTGCTCCTACCGGCCGTGCAGAAGGTCCGCGAGTCCGCCGCCCGCATGAGCAGCCAGAACAACCTCAAGCAACTGGCACTCGCCTGCCACAACCACGATTCGTCCTTCGGCCACCTGCCCGGCCTCGCCCCCGCGCCGACCGGCGCGAACGCCAACTCCTTCGGCTACTCCGTCCACGCCCGCATCCTGCCGTTCATCGAGCAGGAGAACCTCGGCCGCACCTTCGACCCCAACACCATGCCGCTGTTCACCGGCAACTTCCCGGTCAGCCTCGCGCTCAACCAGGCGCTCGCCGCCACCGCCGCGCTGCCCGTGAAGACGTTCCTCTGCCCCGGCGACGGCCACGATCCGCTGTACACCACCATCACCGGCGGCGGCGTCCACGCCGGCACCAACTACGTCGTCAACATCGGCTCCGGACAGGTCGGCCCCGGCTTCGGCAACACCTACGACCCCCGATTCCCCACCGACGGACTCTTCTGGTACGGCTCGAAGGTCCGCATCACCGACATCGCCGACGGTTCCTCCAACACCGTGCTCTGGTCGCAGTGCCTGCGCGGCACCAACGGCGGCACGCTCACCAACACGCCCCGCTCCGCGCTTTCCTTCGAGCAGCGCCGCCGCATGTACGCCAACCTCCCCGGCCGAGGCACCGTCGCCACCGGCGGACTCAACCCGCAACTCGGCGAACCCGACGCGTTGAACGCCACCACCTGGGTGAGCAATCGCGGCGGCTCGTGGATCTGGGGCAACGGCTCCGTGAACGGCTTCGTCACGTACCTGACGCCGAACTCGCCGACGCCCGACGCCGCCGCGCACGGACAAGGCTGGTTTTCGGCGCGCAGCAGCTTCTCCGGCGGAGTCAACGTCGCCCTTGCCGACGGCAGCGTCCGGTTCGTTCGCGACGGCATCGCCCCGCCCGCCTGGCGCGCGATGGGCACCCGCGCCGGCGGCGAAATCCCGACCGACAATTAACCCCCACGACAAGGAGATCGCGATGACCGCTTGGATCACGCTCGCGCTGGCCCTGGCCGCGCCGCCCGCCGACGCCTGGACCGGATTCCGCCACGACGGCTCCAGCCGCTCCGACGCGAGGTCGCTGCCGTTGACCTGGTCCCCGACGGAGAACTTCGCCTGGCGCGTGCCGCTGCCCGGCTACGGACAATCGTCGCCGGTAGTCTGGAACGGCCGCGCGTACCTCACCGCCATCGAGGGGCCGGAGAAGGAGACGCTCCACGGCGTCGCGGCGGTCGAAGGGTTGTTCCTCGTGCGGACGGGCACGGAATTGTTCGCGATCCGCGCCGCGCGCTGACGACTGCCGTTGACCCTCCCCCGCGATTCGGGTATCCGCCGGGGGATGTTCCACCGGTGCGTCGCCATCCTGGGCCTGACGTTCGCGCTCGCCGGCTGCGCCGGCAAGCCGACCTGCAAGCCGTCCGACACCGAGCGCGTCCGGCAGACGGTCCGCCGCGCCACGGCGCGCGAGCCGGAGTTCGTCCCCGAACCGTTCGATCCGCCGGCGCCGCCCAAATCGGTGCTCGTACTCTCCGGCGGCGGCATGTTCGGCGCATACACCACCGGCTTCCTCGCCGGCTGGGCCAAGACCGGCACGCGCCCGCAGTTCGACGTCGTCACCGGCGTCAGCACCGGGTCCCTCATCGCCACCGTCGCCTTCCTCGGCCCCGAATACGACGACGCCGCCCGCGAATTCTACACCTCCATCCGCGCCTCCGACATCTACAAGCGACGCGCCTGGATCTTCATCCCCGGCGCCGGCTCCGTCACCTCCAGCGAACCGCTCGAAAAGCTCATCGCCTCCATCGTCGACGACCGCTTCCTCGCGCACGTCGCCGCCGGGCACCGCAAGGGCCGCCGGCTCTACGTCGGCACCACCAACCTCGACACCCGCAAACTCGTCGTCTGGGACATGGGCGCCATCGCCGACCGCGGCGGCCCCGGCTGCGTCGAACAGTTCCGCCGCATCCTGCTCGCCTCCTGCTCCGTGCCCGGCATGATGCCCCCGGTGACCATCGCCGTGGACCGCAACGGCAAGCCCTGCCGCGAGCTCCACACCGACGGCGGCGCCACCGCGCAACTCTTCCTCCCGCCCGGCACGCTCGCCACCAAGCCCGACGGCACCCCCTCCGGCACCGACATCCACATCGTCGTCGCCGGCAAGCTCTTCGCCGACCCCGCCCCCGTCCGCGCCCGCATCCTGCCCGTCCTCGGCGCCTCCGCCACGAGCATCCTCTACTCCCACTGCCGCGCCGAAATCGCCACCATCTTCTACCAGGCCAAGCTCACCGGCGGGAACTTCTGGCTCACCGCCCTGCCCGACAGCGACAACGGCCAACCGCTCGGCCTCGACTTCGACCCGAAGGAAATGGCGCGCCTCTACGAGGTCGGCTTCTGCCACGGCATCGGCGGCCCCGCCTGGATCACCGCCCCGCCCTTCGAGGGCGCCGCCACCGACCCGCCGCGCCGCTGACCGTCACTTCGCCACGCTCGCGCCGGGCCAGGCGAGTTCGTTAAAGCGATCCACCGGCTCCTTCGCGCTCCAGGCGATGCCGCGCAGGAGCAGGACGCGGAAGAGCGGATCGTCGAACGTATGCGAGTAGTGGCCGGGGATCGAGACGAAGACGCGACCCTTGCCGTGTTCGAGGCTCCAGAGCTGCGGGCGCGGTTCCTTCTCCTCGATGGCCGTCGCCAGCACGCGATCCGGTTTTAGGTCGCCGACCATCTTCCAGTAGGTTTCGTCGATCAGATCGAGCTTGTCGAAGTTGCGCAGTACCGGGTGCTTCGTCTCCCCGTGCGCCGTCAGCGAGACCGGCCCGTGTCGGAAGCTGACGCTGCCCTTCGCGGTGAGGCCGATGCGCTTGGCGAAGTCCGGCCCTTCCTGCCCGCCGTCGACGGCCCAGTGGATGTACGTGAGGCCGCCGCCGCGTTCGAGGAAGGCGTCCACGTCGACGGCGCGCTTCGCGTTCCAGGTGCCTTTCTGGAAAAACACCATCGCATCGGCCTTCGCGAACTGCTCCTTCGACGGCCATTCCCACGCCGTCTCGACTTCGGTCTGGTCGGCCGAGCCGAGCAGTTCGGCCCAGGCCTTCTGGAACGCGGGATAGTCGTGCTCGCCGGGGCCGTGGTCCTTCGGACCGGCGACGAGGACGATGCGGATCGGCCGCGTCTTCTCAGGCGGGTTCGGCGCCCCTTTGAGGACGGCGTTCACATCGGCGACCGTGCGCGGCTTCGGCCGTGCGCCGGGATAGTCGCGGGGCATGCTCACCGGCGACGTGAGCAGGTACGTGAGCAAATCCTTCATCCGCTCCGGGCCGAGCAGCTTCGGCAACTCCTCCGGCATCGTCGAGACGGCCGACGCCTTCCGCGATTCCACTTCGGACAGCGGCACCGTGATGATCTTTCCGTCCTTGTCGCCGATGCGGAGCGTCTCACCGACGGTCTGAACGGCCCCGACGAGCGAGCGGCCATCCTTCAGGTTCACGGTGTACGTCAGGTGGTCCGGGTTGATCGCGAAGCTCGGCTTTTCGATGTCGCGCAGCACCGAGGCGTAGTCGCGGTGGATGAGGTTCGAGAGGTCGGGGCCAATCGTCTCGCCCTGGCCGTGGACGGTGTGGCACTTCGAGCACGCGGCCTGCTCGCCGAAGAAGACCTTGCGGCCGCGCGCCCAACTTCCGCCCTCGAGTTCCGGCGGCGGCTTCGGCGCGACCGGCTCGAGCGCCTTCGCGGACGTGTCGGCCCACGGCAACAGGGCGCGGTGGAGCGGGAACGGCCGGGGGCGCGGGTCTTCGGTGGTGTGATATGTCAAATACAAATGGAAGCTTTCCGATGCATCGAACTTTTCAAGTTTGTACTCAAGAAATGATCCGTATTTAATTCCTGGTTCCATCCTAACTTTTGCATCAACACCCTTGCCCGAGTATGACGTCTTTTTGAATCCCTCTTCAACGATGAGATTGATTGATCCATTGCCTTGAAAGTGAAGGAATACTTTTTCGGGTGAAGGTTGATAATCGAGATACGATCCCGGTTGCACGGCCGGGCGAAGCATGTTCGACAAACTCAGATTCGTCTCAATCGAAATTTCTCCTTTTCCCTCCATGAGCCTCCATAGCCGATCGTGCGGCGCACTGCCTACAGTCAACTTGCGTGACACCGCGAGATCGAGGCTTGGCAGCCAACCCCTCCAAGCTACTTGGTCGTCTCTCAACTTTCTCTTCCCAGAACCGATGTCAGGTTCAACGGGCAGATTTGGGTTGAACATCCCTCCCCGGCGGCCGAATGTCCACGTCGCTTCGCAACCCGTCAGATCGAACGCGAGATCGACCTGTGGATGCTGCTTGTCCGCGCCGGACTTGCGACCGAGGCCGGGCAGCGTGACCGCGTAGTGGACGGCGGCCGTGTGCGGATCGGTCGCGAGAATCAGCGACCGTTGGTCCGGCGTGAGTTGGACGGAGCGAACCGGCACGTCGAAGCGTGGGGCCATCTTCTCGGCCTGTACCACGGCGTAGCCGGGCCAGAGCGATTCGAAGCGGTCGCCGGCGCGGACGTGCGCCCCGGCCGTCACCTTCGTTTGCTTCGCCACGTCCTTGAGGAGTTGCGGATCGACGGGGCGGTCGAACTCGATGCGGATTTCGTTCGGCCCGCTCGGCCACGCCAGCACCGGCTGCGGCAAGTCGCGGCCTGTGTAGCTGATCTTGAAGAGCTTCCCCTTGCCCGTCGGCCCGCTACCCCAGTCCGGCCCGCCACTGTGGCACGCCACCAGCAGCGAGCCGTCCGGCGTCAAACAAACATCCACCGTCAGCATGTTTAGGCAGGCGAAGAGATCGGTCTTCGCGACGTACCCGGCCGGCGTCCTCACGAGTTTCGTGCGATAGAGCTTCCCGCGCGATTCGCCCGTGACGAACAGGTCGCCGGCCCAATCCTTCGGGCCGAAGGTCGGGCCGTCCTTGTTCACCGGTTCGTTGAAGCAAATGCCGCAAGTCGATTGGTGCTGCGGGCCGTAGTCGAAGGTGCTCGGCTCGTCGATCACGTTCGGCAGGTGCTTCGGGTGCCGGGGCGGGAAGCCGTAGTGCCGGCCCTTCTGCACGTGGAGCAGTTCGTCGAGCGGGTTGCCGTTCGGCAGCCAGGTGGCCCCTTCCTGATCGGAGCAGAAGAGATCGCCGGCCGCGTTGAAGCGCATGCCGACGGGGAAGCGCGTGCCGGTGACGAACGTCTCGCGCGTCTGGAAGTCGGGCGACACTTTCTGGATGGTCCCGCGTTCGTCCTTCAGCGAATACTTCGAGACGCCATCCTTATCCAACAGGTATCCGTTCGCGTAGTTCGCCGCGCCGCGGCCGAAGTAGACGCTGCCGTCCTTCGGATCGACGGCGACGCCGACGACGTCGATGTTCACGCTGCGGTCCTTCCAGCCGCTGGCGACGACGATCTCCTTGTCGGCCTTGCCGTCGCCGTTCGTGTCGACGATCAGCAGCACCTGCCCCTGCGCGGCGACGAAGACGCCGTCGCCGTGCTTGGAGTTCGGCGGTGTCAGGTCCATGCCGATGGGGGATGTGAGGACCTTTTCGTTCTTGTAGAACTGCGTGGCCTTGTCTTCGAGGCCGTCGCCGTCGGTGTCCTTGAGGTGCAAGATGTTGCCGTCGTAGCCGACGGCGACGAGCGTGCCGTCGGGCCTGTATTTGATGTTGTTGATGTTCGTGAGTTGAACGGGGAGTTCGCGAACGGTGAAGCCCGGCACGAACGTCTGCACCGCCGGCGGATTCTTCACCGGCACGAGCGCCTCGCCGGTGCCCTCCAGATCGGCTGGCAGCGCCTCCTTGATGGCGGCGTACTTCGCGTTCAAGTACGTTCGCACAGCTTGCAGTTCGTCGGCCGAGAGCGTGCGGTCGTAGACGAGCAGTTCGGCGATGTCGCAGCGGGCGAAGCCGGCGGCGAGTTGCGTGCCGGGGCCGTTGTTGTAGAAGCGGGCACCGACGGTGATCTCGTCCATGCTGATGCGGCCGGCCGTGCGCGGCCGTTGCCCTTCATCTTTTCCATCGATCGCGAGGCGAACCGATTTCGGATCCGACGTCAGTTCCAGCGCGACCAATTGTCCGAAGGGCGACTCCGCCTTGCGGAGGTTGGCGACGCCGCCGAAGCCGGCTCCCTCGGCGTTCAGCACGCTGAACTTCGGCGTGGCCGCCGGGCCGAAGTCGATGTTCAGCCCGCTCTCGTAGTCGCGCTTGCCGTTCGCGTTGAAGGCCAGCATGCCGAGGAACGAACTCGGATTCTTCCGCGGCACCGCGACGAGGAACACACTGAACGATTCAAGATTCTGGTTTTGCTTCACGGCCCGCAAGTGGTCGTCGAGGCCGTCGAACCGCGCGAGGGCGCTATTGCCGATGGGCAATCGCGTCGGTCGCGCATCCGCGATCGGCTGCGCGAGGTGCCGGCCGTGGCCGGAGGCGTCCTTCCACGTGGCGAGCTTTTGATCCTTGAACGGTTCGGCTCCGTTGGCCCGGCCGGCGTCGAGCCAGAGTTGCAGCCCGTCGCGCACGGACAACTTCGGATCGGCCCACGGCTCGGCTGCAAAGCTGGCGGATGCGAGGAGCGCGACGAGAAAGGTGGAGAGGAGTTTCATCGATCACCTGCGGGAGAGAAACAGGATCGAACTTCTCCCTCTCCCCCGGCTTTGCGGGGGAGCGGGCCGGGGTGAGGGGGCGAGAGCAATCATGGTCACGTTGAAGGTTCTGCGAACGCGAAGACCCCCTCACCCTATCCCTCTCCCCCGCAAAGCCGGGGGAGAGGGGATAAGAACTCGGCTTATTCGCCCTTCCACTTCTGGAGATTCCGATACAGCGTTCGCTCGCCGATCTGGAGCAGCTTCGCGGCTTCCTCGCGGTTGCCGGTCATCTCGAGGGCCTTCTCGGTGTAGTAGCGTTCCACCTCGTGCAGCGGCCGGCCGATCAGCGAATCGGCACCCGATGCCCCCGCACTCGGCGACGAGGCAAACGCTTCGTCCGGCAGGTCGTCGGTGCCGAGCGCGCCGTCGGTGTCGAGTAGCAACATGCTCTCCAGAGTATTCCGCAGCTCGCGAACATTGCCGGGCCACGGGGCCGCCAGGAAGACTTTGCGAACCGCCTCGGACACCTTGGGCACGTCCTTGCCGTGCTTGGCCGCCAGTTCCCTCAGGAAGTGATCCGTGAGTAGCGGCAAGTCGTCCTTCCGCTCCCGCAGTGGCGGCAGGCGCACGACGGCCACCTTCAGCCGGTGCAAGAGATCGAGCCGGAACTTGCCGTCCTTCACCATCGCGTCGAGGTCCATGTTCGTCGCCGCGACGAGCCGCACGTCCACCTTCACCGGCGTGTTTGCCCCGATGCGCGTCACCTCGCCGTTCTCCAGCGTCCGCAGCAGTTTCGCCTGGAGATTCAAGGGCATGTCGCCGATCTCGTCCAGGAAAAGCGTGCCGCCGTTGGCGTGTTCGAAGCGGCCCTTGCGCTCCCCCTTCGCGTCCGTGAACGCCCCCGGCACGTGGCCGAACATCTCGTCGTCCAGCAGGTTCTCGTTCAGGGCGGCGCAGTTCATCGCGACGAACGGCTTCGCCTTGCGCGGGCTGTTCGTGTGCAGCGCCTTCGCGACCAGTTCCTTGCCGGTGCCGTTCTCGCCGAGCACCAGCACCGTTGCGGAGGTGGGGGCGAACGCCTTGAGCTTCCGCAGCACGTCCTGCATCCCGCGGCTGTTGCCGACGACGCCTTCGAAGCCGAACTTCTCGTCGAGTTGCCGGCGCAGATCCCGGTTCGCCGCCGCCAGGCGCACGCGCTCGGCCGATTTCTCCACGATCGCCCGGATCTCGTCGTTGACGATCTTGTCCTTGACGAGGTAGTGCTCGGCTCCGAGCTTCATCGCCTCGACGGCCGTCTTGATGTCGCCCTGCCCGGTGATGACGTACACGGACGCGTCCGGCAGCTTCTCGCGCACGAGCTTGACGATGGCCAGCCCGCCGACGTCGGCCATGTTGAGGTCGGTGAGGACGACTTCGTATTCGCCGGTCTCGATCTTCCGGCTGCCGTCGGCCCCGCTGTTGGCGACGGCGACGGCGTGCCCCTTCCGCGCCAGCACCTCCGCGATGGTCTGGGCGAAAGCCTTGTCGTCGTCGATGACGAGCACGCGAACCGGATCGAGGGACATTGCGAAGCCCGGAGGGAACGATGAGGCGAGCGGTATTCTATTCCGGGGTCAATTTGAGAAAAGAGCCGGAGACACTAGCGGAATTGGCAAATAATTCCCGTTTGATCCACAAGCGGAAATGGCTACAATTGTCTCGTTTATCCAAAGAGAACTGCTCGCGATTCTATCTGTCGCGCTAATTTCAATACATGACAACATCATTTCCTAAATCTGTACGCTATGTAAAAAATGGCCGTGGGGGCCAATGGTGGCAGGCTGCGCTTAGTAATTCTCAAATCGTATCCCCTCAGCCTTCTGAACTGGCCTTGCGCCCGGGCGTCGCGTGTTGTA
>CAYVRB010000224.1:0-10440 GCA_964453375.1 uncultured Alcaligenaceae bacterium | reverse complement strand
ACGGTGTAGCGCAACCGCCCGCGCCGTCAACCGTTATCGTGCGTGATCCCTGTCGTGAGCCCCATCTCGTTCCAATACAACCGGAAGTTTGTATTATTTACTCGTCCTGTTGGAGTTCTTCTTTAGGTCCTTCTTCCTCAACTGATAATTCTTCAACGTGGCAGTTGCAGTCGCAAGTTGAACTAGAACTGATTTGAAACCGCGCCTTTTCAATACGAAGGAATTCAAACGTGTTGATACAGGGAATATTGAGTCCCCTGCATGCGTTTGGAATTTTTATTCTCTTGTGTCCGTCCGAATATTTCTCTTGCGAAACAATCGTGAATCCGTTTCCTAGCGCATAGGCTATTAGAAAGTAATCGGCAGCAGCCAAGAATTCAGATATTGCTGCCGGCCTGAATGTTTTCTGCCCGTTGACCCAAACACTCACATCTGGTAGTTTGTCGGCCATTTCATTGTTCGCTGGCAGGAAGAAGGTGCCATCGCGTGCCTTTGCCCAATGTGATACATCGTCTTGCGCATCAGTCAATTCGTCTAATACCGCGGCAATGCTGAAAACACGACCGTCCCTATTGCGCCGATCCAACCAATGCCAAAACGCCGGGCAGAAATCCATGCCGTAGTGCATGTTTTTCGCCTGAATGAATACATCGGAATCGAGCAAGTACTTCGTCATTCGCCGTGCCCTAGAATCTTGCCGAGTTCGCTAAAAGTGCTCTCGCTCTTCACTCCCAACATTTGAAACGCGTCCCGGTACAAAGTCTCGCCTTCAAGAGTACTTGTCACCAATGCGCGGGCGAAACGTTTGCCGACCCTTCTCTGTAGCGTCCTATAAAAGTCGCCGCCACCCTTCTTGGGCTTGGCCAGTTTGTTCACCTTCTCAAGTTCGGCTCGATAGCGTCGGTCAAACTCTGGCCTGGTCAACAACTCGGCATCGAGGAGTCGTCGCAGGATAACGAGGCGGCTGACCTTGAATGTCGCGGCCAATTGACCAACATCCGGGACCGACGTTTCTGCTACGAATCGCTTCAGAACGTCAGTGGGAACGAGGAACTCCGCAGCGACCCTGTTGCACCACGCCTCGATCTTGTGATCGGAAGTTATGTTGATCGACGAATCCGACAGTGCCGAATTGCCAAGCCAAATATGGGCCAGCTCGTGCGCGAGGGTAAACATGCGAGCCGATGGTGCGTCGCTGCCGTTTATGAATACGAGCGGTGCGTGCTCGTCGGAGAGCGCGAAACCTCTAAACTCTTCGGGGTCCAGTTTTCGATTTGGGTTGTTTCCGACGATACCGTTCACCATGACGAGAACGCCCGCGCTCTCGACCCGTTCGATGAACAGGGAGAACGCATCTTCCTTCTTTTCCACTCCGGCACGGGCGACCAAATCGAAATCGATGACTCGTTGCATGTCGAGTGCGACTTTCGTCGGCCGAGTGACGGGCGTCACCGATCCAACAAATTCGCGCGGCCCTTCGAGGTGAGCCTTCGAGTAGTCCCGATACCAGTCCTGCCGGCGCTGGCAGGTGTAGATCGTATCGAGCAGGTCTGGACTTGGCTTACGAACACCCTGGCTCGCCACAGTGCGCAGATCGGAAATAGGCAACTTCTCGTCGGGCGGCTCTGGCAAAAAGAGGTAGCCGAGCGAAACGCGGGCTGCGTTGGCGAACTCTCTGAGTTGCTTGAGGGTCGGTTGTGCTTCACCGCTGATCCAATCAACCAGTCGCGGGTACTTGGCGTGCAAATCGCCAACAGAATCGCCGGCGCGTTCGCACGCCCAACGCAACATCTCTGGCTTGATTGAAACCGTAACACGCATGACTATCGTCCAACGCCTAATCGTCCCGAATTATCACAGTACTCTGTCACCACTCGGAACCTCGATGTTGGTGGATACACCAAAACGGAAAGATTTAATTTGCTTCCTCAAGTTCTTGTCGCGCCATGCGGCGCAATCGTTCCCGGGTTGACTCGAACCGCTTTTCGTCCATCGTTCCGGTTGCCCGGTCGGTATGCAAAACGCCGATCGATCCGTCGGGGTTAATTTCGAGTTCGTGATCGCGCGAGTCATCAAACCATTCGATCTGCACGCCACCGACCCGCGTCGGATGCACGTGGATGTAAAGGTTTGAACCGGTCGCCCGTTCGAGCGACTCGAAGAAGAGTACGAAATCCTTGGCCAACTCGACCAGTCGCGGTTGAAGGGCGTCGGCCCCGTAGCCGTCCCAGTTTTCGGGCAGGGCCTTCATCGCGTCCAATTGTTCGATCGGCGTCGCCATCGGTTGCCTCCGTCGTCCGTGCCATCATACACCAATCCGGGAGGCGGGGCGATGGGGCCTGCCCTCGCCGCTTGCTCCGAGCCGCACCATGACCGCCGACGACGTCATCCGCGTCCTGAACCTGCAACCGCATCCGGTCGAGGGGGGCTTCTTCCGCGAAATCTATCGCAGCGACCGCGCCGTCCCTTCCTACGGCGGCACGCGCTCGCTCGCCACCACGATCTACTACCTGCTCATGCCGGGGCACGTCTCGGAATTGCACGTCCTGCCCGGCGACGAGATCTTCCACTTCTACCTCGGCGCGCCGGTGCGGATGCTGCAACTCCACCCGGACGGCACGGGGCGGGAGATCGTCCTCGGCAACGACCTGCTCGCCGGCCAGGTGCCGCAACTGGTGGTGCCCGCCGGCGTCTGGCAGGGGACGCGCCTCGTCGGCGACGAAGGGTTCGCGCTGCTCGGCGCGACGATGGCGCCGGGCTTCGATTTCGCCGACTACGTCGGCGGTTCGCGCGCCGCGCTGACGGCGCGGTGGCCGGCGTTCGCGGCGGAGATCGCGCGGCTGACGCCGCGCGGGTGAAGGAACGGCTACGCGAGCGCCGCGCGCGTCCGGCCCACCAACCCCGAATCGGCGCCGCCGGCGGCCTTCATCCAATGCAGGCTCGCGGCCAGGAAGCGGGGTCGCCACGGTTCGGCGACGTGCCCGCAATCCTCCAGGACGGCCGAGCTGAACTTGTAATCGTGCGCGTCGGTGCCCTTGAGGAAGACGAGCCGTCGGCCGGTGTCGATCAGGTCGCGCGCGGCGTCGGGACGGTCGCGCAGGAGCTTCAGCGCCTGTCGGGCCGCCCGGCCCTTGTCCTTCGCGAGGGTCGCGAAGACCGCCTCGGCGTCCGCCGCGCCGGCCTCCGGCTCCATCGCGTCGATCGTCGCGGCGGCGAGCTTCGCGCCCATCGCGCCGCGGAACAACGGAAGGAACGACGCGGCCTGGAGCAGGAGCAGCCGGCGCGTGGCGTCGTCGCCGGTCGCGGTATAGGCGTAGTGGAGGGCGTTCGCGGTGGTGAGCGCGTGCAGACCGACGATGCCGGGCTGCCTCATGAGGAGCTCGGCGGCGCCGAGGAAGACCGCGTCCCAGAGCGTGCGCGGGGCGAGGGTGCCGTCCAGGCGCCGGGCGAATGCGGCGCCGACTTCGGCGTCGGTTCCCTGACGGAGCAGGGCGAGGAGGTCCGGCATCGCATCGGGGTTCGCGGGGCCGTCGTTCCAGTTCTCGCCGAGCGCCTTGGCCAGCTCCGCGCTGCGGACGCCGACGCGGTCGGCGGGCAGGTCGCCGGTCGGTTTCGCGGCCCCTTCGCGCTTGAGCAGGGCGAGGGCGAGCGAGCGGAGGACCGGTTCGGCGTGGTGCCAGCCGATGGTTTGGAGCGTGCGGAAGGCGTTGGCGACGAAGATGATCTTGTGGCCGATGTCGCGGTAGTCGCGGCAGCCGTATTGGGCGAAGGCGTCGAAGGCCCGGGCTTCGGTGGCATGGCGGGCGAGGCCGGCGGCGGCGACATCGGCCTTCGCTTCGTCCCACTGTTCCATCGCCTCGGCGAAGAGCCGGGGCGCGTGCCGCGCCTTCGGCACGTTCGTCTCGTCGACCGGCTTCATGCGCCAGCCGGATTCCTTCAGGTTCTGCGCCTGGCCGCCCTTGAAGTTGTCGAGGGCCCAGAAGATCGGCAGCCAGCGATCGCGGTCCGGCCCGGCGAGGGCGACCTGATGCGCGGCGTTCACGGCCAGCACGGCGTGGAATTTGAAGCCGACGGCCGGCCGCGGCTGGATGTTGCGCACGCCGGCGAGCAGCAGCGCGGCCAGCACCTCGCGATACGAAAGCCCGGCCTTGACGCGGCCGCCGACTTCTTCGAGCAGGCGATCGCGCGGCGTTCGTTCGAGCAGCGCGACGAGCGGTTCGAGGCCGGACTCGAGGCGGACGAGGCGGGGATCGATTTTGGCGTCCTGGGCGCGGACGCGGGGCAGGCGGTCGAGCGCCGCGAGGGCGCCGAGGCCGGCGGCGGAGGTTGCGAGGAATGCGCGGCGGTCGGAATCGTGGGCCATGATGTCACCCGGCGGAGAGGAACGGGCACCGCCATTCTAGCCGGGGACGGACGCGGCCGCATAAAAAAGGGGACTGTCACCTTTTCTATCGGCCGATTTTCCAATAAATCGGTCGATAGAAAAGGTGACAGTCCCCTTTAATCCGCCAGTCCCCTTTAATCCGCGATCTCGCCGCCGCCCTTCGTGATATTCGCGTGCAGCGACGCCGCCTTCACCGACTTCGCGATCGTCCGCACCGAGCCGTCCGCGAACGCCACGTTCGTGATCTCGCCCACCCACAAGAAGAACTCGTGCGCGTCCTTCTTCGGGTCGTACTCGATGTCGTCCGGCTTCGTCCACGGCACCGCCGTCTTCGCCTGCGCGATCATGAAGGTGTTCGACGTGCCGTCGACGATCTGCGCGATCTTCACGCCCTGCACGAGGTCGAACATCGCGCCGTTGCCGCGGAAGACCTGGAAGTGCGTCTCCTTCGTGCCGGGCTTCGACGTCCCCACAACTTCGAAGATCTTCGGCATCGGCGTGGTGTCCAGGAGCTTCTTGTTGTGGTCGCTGTCCCACGGTTCGTCGAGCTTGAACTGTCGGTAGAGGTTGTCCTGCTCGATGTACGGCAGGACGGCGACGCGCCACGACAGCAGCGGTTTGCCCTTCTTGCCGAGGATCGCGGCCGGCGGCATCGTATTGAACGTGCTCTCGTAGTTGTGCATCGCGAGGCCGAGCTGCTTGAGGTTGTTCACGGTATTCGAGCGCGCCGCGGCCTGGCCCGTGCGCGAGAAGATCGAAAAGACCGGCTCGATGTCGAAGTCGGATTTCACCGCCAGCGACACGGTGGCCTGCGCGTCGTCGCTGGCGAACTTCATCGACGACAGCGCCGCCTTCGCCGTGTCGGCGAGCGCGACCAGTTTCGCGTTGGCCTCGTCCTTCTTCAGTTCGGCGGTGCCGGCGACCAGCAGCGTCTGCATCAGCGTCTTGAACACGCCGAGCGACTTCTCCGCCTCGAGCGCCTTGGCGCGGGTGCCGGCCTTGATCGCCACGTTCACCGCCAGTTCGTCCGCCAGCGTCGCGGAGGCGACCACCGCGTCGGCGTGGAGGATCGGCTTGAACGGCTCGACCTGCGGCGGCAGGTTCTCCTGGCGGATTTCGTCCGGCAGGCTGGCGAAGTTCAGGCCGAACGCCGCCGTCTTCCCGGCCGCCGCGGCCGCGAGCGCCTCGGCGATCGGGCCGTCCTTGCCGCCGGTCTGCGGCGTCATGAGGTCCGCGCCGCGCGGCCCAAGGATCACCACCCGGTTCGGATGGTCGAAGAAGAACAGCGTTTTCGGCGTCTCCGCCGGCTTCGCCTCGGGCGCGCCCTTCGGCCGCGGCGGCGCCGGCTCCTCGATCGCGTACACCCCGTCCCGCACCTTCTTGAACTTCTTGAACCCGAACTCCTCCGGGATCTTCTTGATCTCCGCGAGCGCGTTCAGCCCGGCGACGGCCTGCTTCGCGTTCATCGGCTTCGAGAGCGTGAACGCCACGCAGACGCGCGCCTGGTCGCCCGGCCCCTTGAGCGACGGCAGGAAGACCGTGAAGGTCTTCACGTCCTCCGGCGCGATGCCGACGGCGTCCGAAAGCTCCTTCAGTTGCTCGTAGAGCTTTTCGGGGTTCGCCTTCCGGAAGGCGTCGGCTTGCTTGGATTTCCAGAGCGCGGCCACGTCGGCGTGGAAGAAGAGCGCCGTTTGCGGCGGCACCCACGACAGGACTTCGGCGAGTTCCTTGGCGGGCGGCGCGGCGAGCGCCGGACCGGCCAGCAGGGCCAGCGCGAGGGCGCCGGCCAACAGGTTTCGGATGCGGACGAACATGGGGGGAAGCCCTGCGGGGGAGCGACGGATCGCGATTCCAACGGATATCGTAAGGACGCCGCGGCCCGTCGCCGATTTCAGGGGGTCCCGACAATTCCGGCGGCGGGGCCGGGAACTGCGGGCCGTTTTCCCGCGCGGGGCTTGAGCGGGGCCGGCGAGAGGGTATCAATCAGGGTGGGGGGCCAGCGAAGCGGGGAGGTTGGTTCGGTGCCCACAATGTGTTGTACGTCGTGCGGGGGCCGCCGCGAGATCGTGGAGTATCTCGCGCGGCTGCCGCTGCGCTGCACGGGGTGCGGTCGCGGCCTCGTGGCCGAAACGGATTCCGTGAATGCCCTGCTGGCGAACCTGGCGGCTCCGCCGGCGAACGGCGTCCACGCCGCCGAGGCGATCCCGTCGCTCGAGTACGTCAGCGTCTCGAACGCGGAGCTGTCGGACCCGCAGGATTCGACGCCGTCGCCGGTCGAGCCGCTCGAGCCGGCGTCGATGCCGGAGTTCACGCCGAGCCAGACGGAGATTTCGATTCTGCCCGACCCGGAGTTGGCGCCGCTCGTGGTGTCGGAGAAGTTCAGCGGTTCGACGTTCCAGTTGCCGCCGACGACGACGGAGGAGTCGAACAAGTCGAAATTGGCGGAACGGTTGAAGGAGATTACGTCGCTTCCGGCGATCGATCTGGAGCCGGCGCCGGCGCCCGCGCCGCCGCCCGCGCCGGAGCCGGAGTTGGCGTCGCCCGGCCAGCGCGCCGCGGCGCGCGCCCTCCTCGTCGGCCTCGGAGTCCTCGCCTATTTCGGCGGGATCGGCTGGATGAACATCCTGACGCGCGCCGGGATCGTCGGCGCGGGCACGCCGTCATTGCTCTCCACGGCGCTCTACTTCGTCCCGCTCGCGCTCTTCGTCGCGATCCACGCGGCGCTCTTGGCGTCGCGCGGGCAGGATGTCGGCAAGCTCCTCGTCGGCCTGCGCATCCTGAAGGACGACGGCGCGCCGACCACCGCGCGCGACGCGCTCTGGCGGCGCGAAGTCCCGATCCTCGCGCTGCCGCTCGCCCTGTCGATAGCCGGCCTGGCGCTCGCTCCGACGCCCGCGGTCGGCCTCGCCTGCACGTTCGCGGCGATCCTCGTCCCGCTCGCGGACGCGCTCCTGATCTTTTCATCGAGCGGCCGCTGCCTCCACGACCGCCTCGCGAAGACGATCGTCGTCGAAAAGTGATCGCGATTCATCGCGTCAGCAGTTGCACGATCCGGCGGCCCATCTCGCGGGCGGAGATGTCGTCCTCGCCGGTGACGATCTTCCCATCCACCACCACGTCGTCCTCGGCGGTGTTCGGCCGGCCGATGCTGCCCGCCGGCACGAGCAGCGCGCCGTTCTGCTCCGGGTGCCACCGGCACGACGGCTGCGCCTGCTGGCCGTTGTAGATCCCCGCGGCCGCCTGCCGCGTCGGGGCGCAGACGCGCTTGCCCTTGAGCGGACTTTGCCCGTCCACGCGCGCCCATGCCAGCACCGTCACGCCGTTGCACAGGGCGCAGACGTACTTGTCCTGCTTCAGGAAGTCGCCGATGAGCCGATTGGCCTCGCGCTTGACGGCGACCGACCCGTTGTAGGCGGCGTTGGCGTACCGGCCGGGGAAGGCGAACTGGTACATGGAGGAACCCCAGCCGCCGGAGAAGAGGATGGCGTCGTAGTCGTCGGCCTTGGCGTCGGCGAGGGCGAGGTCGGCCGGCACGTTCCCGCCGTCGGCGCCCTGGCCGGAGCCGGCGTGCGGCCGGCAGACCCCCTTCGCCCCGGCCGCGACCGTCA
This sequence comes from uncultured Alcaligenaceae bacterium, assembly GCA_964453375.1. Classification (GTDB taxonomy): domain Bacteria; phylum Planctomycetota; class Planctomycetia; order Gemmatales; family Gemmataceae; genus Limnoglobus. Next base: position 2,448 of record CAYVRB010000224.1, on the reverse strand, counting down.
CGCGCACGCCGGCGCGCTCCAACTCCGCGCGCGGGTCGCCGTACTCGCGGTAGAAGAAATCCTGGTTGGCGATCACGATGAGGACGCGCTTGCCGGCGAGGTTCGTCGCCGGCGCCGGCGGCGCCGGCGGCGTCGGACGCACGCTCGGCGGAGTCACGCTCGCGGGCGGCGGCGGAGCGGGGCGCGCCGAGGCGCTCGATCCGGCGCTTCCGCGCCGCAGCTCGAAGGAGTGGAACGTCGTTTCGCTCTCCCACGCGCCGAGTCCGATCGTTCGCCCGCCCGGCAGCGCCCAGAGGTTCGAGAGGTCGAAGTTGTTCCCGTCGCCGTCGAAGGAGACGATCTGCTGGTCGTCGAGGAAGCCGCGGACGCGGCCGGCGCGGACTTCGAGCGCGAGCGTGTGGCGGCGGCCGTTCTCGAGTTGCACGTTGGCGCGGCGCGTCGGGTTGTCGCGGAGGGTGCGGCCGGCGATGTTCTGGAGGCCGCCGAGATGTTCGCCCCAGGCGTCGGCCTCGAAGGCGGCGCGGCCGGCGCCGTGCGGGAAGAAGAGCGCGATCGAGTGCTGGCCGGAGTGGCGCGTGAAGCTCGCGCGCAGGTCGTATTCGGCGCCGGGGGCGAGCGCGAGGGCGAGCCGGGCGCCCATCGCGGCGCCGACGCGCAACTCGCCGTCGGCCTTCGTCCACCGCCCGGCCACCGCGTCCCGCGCGGGGTCGATCGCGTCCAGCAGCGATTCCCACCGCCCGGCCGCCCCGGTGTACGTCGCTTCCGTGGGCGGCGCGGCCGGAACCGTCGTGATCGTCGGTTCCGGGCCGTTCGTCGGCGTCGCCGGCACCGGCTTGCTCGTCGTGCGCGTGCAACCGACGGCCAGGAGCAGCATCGGGAAAAGACAGCGCGGGGACATGGCGGATCTCGCGAAAGGTTCTCCTTCGAGCATACTCCGCGAACGGGTCGATCGGGAGAAAAACCGGAATCGCCGCGGGCCGCGATTCGGGTTCCGCTTGTCGCATTGCGGCGGTTCGAGTATCCGCCGCCACAGGTGGAACACGATGGCCCACAAATTCATTCTCTACGCAGTTATCGTCGGTGTCTTCACCGCGCCGTCGCGCGCGCAGGAGCCGGTCGCCTTCGCGTCCGAGCCGGCGCCCGCCGCGACCGCCACGCAGGTCCTGCTCGAACCCCTGCCGGCGGACGCGCCGAAGAAATATCCGACGGTCGAAGTCGGCGGCGTCCTGCAACTCGACACCGGCTGGTTCTCCCAGGACGCGCGCAACCGCCGGCAGGTCGGCAACGCCCGCGACGGCACCTCCTTCCGCACCGCCCGCCTCTGGGGCAAGGGCCAACTCCACGAGACCGTCGGCTACATGCTCGAACTCGACTTCGGCACGCTCGCGTCGGGGTCGCCCGGCCGGCCGAACTTCCAAAACGCCTACGTCGAACTCCAGCAACTCCCGGCGCTCGGCACGCTCCGCCTCGGCCGCTGGAAGCAGCCGGTCTCGCTCGAAACCGTCTCCAGCATCCGCTTCCTGCCGTTCATCGAGCGCGCGTCGCTCTTCGCGTTCGTGCCGTTTCGGCGCACCGGCCTCGGATTCTTCGACGCCACGCCGGACGAACGCTGGACCTACGCCGCGTCGGTCTTCCGCGCCGGCGACGACGGCTACGGCGACCTCGCCACCGACGCCGGCGGCTGGGCCACCGCCGCCCGCCTCACGCACCTGCTCTGGAACGAACACGACGGCGCGAGGCTCCTGCACCTCGGCGTCTCGCACAGCTACAACGACGCCGTCAACGACACCGTCCGCTTCGCCCGCTTCGGCGAGTTCGCCATCCACCAGACGCCGGTGAACAACCTCGGCACCAGCACGCCGAACCAGTTCGACACCGGAGCGATCCCCGCGAACAATACCAACGTGCTCGGCGCCGAGTTCGCCTGGGTGAACGGTCCGTTCTCCGTGCAGGGCGAAACCGTCGTCGCGATCGTCGACCGGATCGACGGAACGAACCCGGTCTTCACCGGCTGGTACGTCTTCGGGAGCTGGTTCGCGACGGGCGAACACCGGAACTACATCCCCGGCCTGGGCGCGTTCGACCGCGTGAAGCCGAGGCGGAACTTCGTCGCGAGTCGGCACGGCGGCATCGAAGGCCCGGGCGCGTGGGAGTTCCTCGCGCGCGTTTCGCAGGTGGATGTGAACGACGGCAACGTGAACGGCGGCCAACTGACGGCGCTGACCCTCGGCGTCAACTGGCACTGGAACCCGAACGCGAAGCTGCAATTCAATTTCATTCAAAACGTCCGCCGCGCGCCGGGCCAGGATCGCAGCGAGTTCCAAGTCTACGGCTTCCGCATGGCGTACGATTTCTAACGTCGTGTCTTGTAGGTCGGGCCGAGGCTTGGGGGGCCGACAACGCCTAATAGGGCGGTATGTCGGGGCGCGCCCAGTGCAACATCGGTCC
>CAYVRB010000223.1:0-10471 GCA_964453375.1 uncultured Alcaligenaceae bacterium | reverse complement strand
CGCGAGACCGACATGGCCGAGATCGACGAACTCTTCGCGTTCCTCACCAAGCTCGGCGTCGACGGCTTCATGCTCTCCCCCGCCTACGGCTACGCGGCCGTGTGCAGCACGAACCCGGACGGCGCGGCCGAGATCTTCCTCACCCGCCAGCAGATCATGGAGAAGTTCAACGCGGCCGACGATCTGTTCCGCAAGTACAAGATGAACACGTCGCCGGTCTACAAGGAATTCCTGCAAGGGAAGCGCGACCTGACGTGCGCCGCCTGGGCCAGCCCGACCCGGAACGTGAAGGGCTGGAAGGGGCCGTGCTACCTCATCACCGATGCGCACCACGAGAGCTTCGACGACCTGATGAACGACACCGATTGGAACAATTATGGTTACGGCAAGGACCCGCGCTGCGAGCACTGCATGATGCACAGCGGCTACGAGGTCGCCGCCGCCCTCGGCGTGAACCGCAAGATCAGCGACACGTGGAAGATGCTCAAGTGGCAGCTTTCGTAGTGGTGATCTTCGCCCTCGACCGGGAGGCGGCGCCGTTTCGCAGGTTGGCGAAGCGGCACCGCCTCCCGGTTCGCATTCTGGTGTGCGGCGTCGGCGCGGAGGCCGCGAAGCGGGCGATGGAAACCGTCGGCGACGCGGCCCTCGTGATCTCGGCGGGCTTCTGCGGGGCGTTGAATCCAAGACTGAAGATCGGCGACGTGTGTCTTCCGTTTAGCCGCGACGCGGAGGCTTTGCGCAGCGGAGCGCGGGACCTCGCTTCCGCGCTCGGCTCCGAAGACTCCGCCTCGCGGCTAAACTTGGTGACCGTCGATCGTCTCGTCGCGACGCCCGACGCCAAGCGCCGCCTGCGCGACCAAACCGGCGCCGACATCGTCGATATGGAAGCGGATCCGATCCGCCGGCTCTGCGAATCCCGCAGCCTCCCGTTCCTCGCTGTGAAGGCGGTCAGCGACACGGCCGAGACGGCGCTGTCGCCGGCGCTCGCGAACCTGTTGTCCGGCGGCCGTGTCTCGCCGGCGCGGGCGTTCGTGGCCGTCCTCCGCCAGCCGACGATCCTGCTCGAATTCCGCCGCCTGGCGCGCGACACCCGATTCGCGGCGGAGCGCCTTTCGGAGCAACTCGTCGCGATCGTCCGAAAGTCCTTGGCCCCCGTTTGACCCGTCGGGTACGATACCGTCGTTCACATCGCGGGAGCCTCGATGCCGCCGGGATTCAGTTGGGTCGATCCGCCGCACCTCGCGGCCCTCGCCTTTCCGGACGGGGCCGACGACCTGATCTGGCTGCGCCGCAACGGCATCGAAGTGCTCGTCACGCTCACCGAGTCGCCGGCGCCCAGGCACTGGGTGAACGAAGCCGGCATCATGGCGGTCCACGTGCCGGTCGAGGACATGGCCGCGCCGAGCGAACGCCAATTCGAGCTGATCCTCGACACGATCCGCAAGGCGAACGGCAGCGGCCTCGGCGCGGCGGTCCACTGCGCCGCCGGGCGCGGCCGAACGGGGACGGTGCTGGCGGCCTACTTCGTGGCGCAGGGATTGGGCGCGCGCGAGGCGATCGACAAGGTGCGGACCTTGCGGCCCGGATCGATCGAGACGACGGAACAGGCCCTCGCCGTCGAAGCGTACGCACGAAGAAGGAACGGCGGGACTGAAATCTAAGCCCTTGGCAAATCGTGTCGGGCCTCGAAGACTCGGCCCGACCTACAAATCGGCGGTCTCGAACCGGGTCTTCACATCGTCTCGAGATGCTTCGCGAGGTTCGCGAGGTGTTGCACGGCTCCGGTGTTGGCGCCGTACTCGCGGATCACGCGCGCCAGTTCGGCCTCGCTCGGGAAGATCGAGCGCATCGTCAGGCGCGTCGCGCCGCCCTCGTCGGCGAACGTGACGGCGGTGTGGAAACTCACCAGTTCCAGTTTGTGCTCGTCGCCGCCGTGGGTGTAGACGAGCCGTTCGGGCGGGATCACTTCGAGGTAGCGGATGCGGTTCGGATAGACGCGGCCGTCGGGGCCGTGCATGTCGTAGCGCCATTCGCCGCCGGGGCGGACGTCCATCGCGTAGGTCGTGGTGGTGAAGCCGTCCGGCCCCCACCAAGTTCCGACGTGGTTCGGATCGGTCCACGCCTTCCAGACGAGGGCGCGCGGCGCGGCCAGCACGCGCGTCAGGCGCATCTCGCGTTTGGCGAGATCGGCGAGGTGCGCCGTCAGCCGGTCGAGGTTCTGCTCGTTGCCGGCGTCGACCCACGGGCGGACCTTCGCGCACTCCTCGACGGTCTCGAAGCGCAGATGCCAGCGGACGCGGGTGGCGTCGCCAAGGTCGTCGAGGGACATCGTCAGCAGGAAGCGGTGCATCGGCCGGAGGTGGTCGACGACGACGCGCTCCGGGCCGCATTCGAGGAAGACGCTTTCGTTGCGGTAGTCGGCGCCGTCGGGGCCGTGCATGGTGTAGTGCCAGGCGCCGCCGGGACGGAACTCGAACGTGTGGAAGGTATTCGTGAAGCCGTTCGGCCCCCACCAGAGTTTGAGTTGCTCGGGATCGCGATAGGCTTCGAGAATGGAGTCTCGCGGCGCGGGGAGGACGCGTTCGTTCACGACATCGCGGGGATCGGACATGATCGGCTCCCAAGGATGGCAGGACTCGAGTTCAACCCGCCGTGGCGGCCGGGTCCATGAAGAACAGTTCCCATAGGTGGCCGTCCGGGTCCTGGAAGCCGTGCAGGTACATGAAGCCGTAGTCCTTCGGCTCCGAAGAATTCGTTCCGCCGGCGGCGAGCGCTTTGGCCACCAGCTCCTTCACGCGGTCGATGCTGTCGCACGAGAGGCAGACCAGCACCTCCGTCTGTTTCGTCGCGTCGGCGATCGCCTTCGGCGTGAAGCCCTGGAACTTCGGCTCGGTCAGGAGCATTACGAAGATGTCGTCGGACACGACCATGCACGCGGCCGTCTCGTCGGTGAACTTCGGATTGAAGCTGAAGCCGAGCGATCCGAAGAACGCGATCGAGCGAGCCAGGTCCTTCACGGGCAGGTTGACGAAGATCTTCGATTTCATCGCATGGCCGATGGACGGCCCGGTCGGGAGGTCATTCGCCATCGGAGGCTCCTTCGGATTGGAGGCGTTGGAGGTAGTCGTCGAGTCGATCGAGGCGGTCGCGCCAGAGTGTTTCGTAGGCCTTCACCCAGTCGTGGATCGGTTTGAGTTTTTCGGGATTGACGCGGTAGAGCCGTTGCCGGCCGTCGCCGCGGACGGAGACGAGGCCGACCTGCTTGAGGACTCCGAGGTGTTTGGAGACCTGCGGCTGGGCGATGCGGAGCGCGCGGACGAGATCGTTGACGGGCCGTTCGCCGCGGGCGAGGGCGTCGAGGATGCGGCGGCGGCGCGGTTCGGCGACGGCGTTGAAGACATCGGCGGTGGTCGCGGCACGGGGCATGGGGGCATTTTATATTCCGATATGGTGATATGTCAAGCGATACTATCATCATCGGCCGTGGAGTATATCTCTTCACCCGGACGCCGAAGGCCGGTTGCAGACCCCGTTTTGTGGTGGTCCGCCAATCGGATTGTGTCGGCAGACAAGGCGCCGCGTTTCTTCAAAGTGCTAAGCAGAACGCCTTCCGACATCGGGAGATCGTCGAATCACGAGAACGCTTCGATTTCGTTCGAGCACCGGAGGTGCGAACGAAGTTTGCCAGGGGCGCAAGCCCCTGGTGGGCGAACCCCTCCCTTAGCCCCGGAGGGGCGACAGGGGTTCTGTCGCCCCTCCGGGGCTGGGCGCATTGCGACTTGTCCAGGGGCTTGCGCCCCTGGCAAACGTCGGCCGCCGCTCCGCGGCTTCCACGGCGATGTTGCGCCCGAAACCATGCGATAGGCGGACCACGACATTCGATCCGCAATAGCAACCAACGACAGTGTGAAGCGATGCCCGAACATCTTTCGCGGAATTCGATCCGATCGCCGGAAGAGACCGCGCGGCTCAAGGGCCTGCGCGAGTCGTATCAGCGAGACAAACCCTCGATCGCGGATTTGCAGGCGCGCGGCGCGACGTTCGCGTCGCTCGGCGAAGTCGTGCTGTTGCGCCGTCTGGCGGACGACCTGCGACGGGAGCGCGAACTCCAAGGCCTCACCTTGGAGCGGCTGGCCGAGCGACTGCACTGCGAAACCGGCTGGCTGGCGTCGATCGAGTCTGGCCGCGTGGGGGTATTGACGTTCGGAGGACTTTGCCGCATCGCGGAGGCGTTGGGCAAGCGAATCGCGTGTGCTCATGTCGAAACCGCGGCATGAATCCGGTCGGAACCGCGCCGATCAATCGCTTCGGACCGTCGCGTCTCTCGTTTTCACGTTTACTCCGTTCCATTCTCAATGCGGCCACTCCGGCGCGCCCCAGTTTTGAGAGTCGATTTCCCGCAGGCTTCCCAAAAGTGGGAAACCGAAAATCCTTTCCAAGCGTTGGCTGACGCTTCCCGACGCGGTTCCTACATTGCGAGAACACCAGAACGGGACGGACCGTTCCGCGCAGAGGATTTTTCGGCATGGCGACCGAAGCCCCCGCCGCCCCGCCGGCGGAAACCCCGGTGCTCTACACGACCCGCCGCGGCATCGCGACGGCGTCGTTCTGCCTCGGATTGTGGGGATCGCTCACCTTCTGGTGGTTCCCGTTCGGCATGTGGCTCGGCCTGATCGCGCTGGCGCTCGGCACGTTCGCCAACTGGCGCGGCTGGCGCGCCGAGAGCAACGGCGACAGCCTGGCGTGCGCGGGGCAGGTGCTCGGCGCGCTCGCCGCCACCGCCAGCTACACCTGCTGCCGAATCTTCCAGTACTACTTCGAAGGCTACACCCCCGTTTGGCCGTAACCCCCGGCCCGAACGGTTCGCACACGGCGTTTCATTCGGAGGCAGTCGATGCCCCAGGTTTTCCCGAAGAGCATGAATCCGATCTCGCGGATCATGCTGCTCTCGTTGCCGGTGATCGCCGCCAGCACGGGCGTGGCGCTGGCCGCGTTCTTCCGGTCGGACTACACCACCGGCCGCAATGAAATCGTCGATCAACCGATCCCGTTCAGCCACCTGCACCACGTGAGCGAGCTGGGCATCGACTGCCGGTATTGCCACACGGCGGTGGAGACCTCGGCGCACGCCGGCATCCCGCCGACGAAGACCTGCATGAACTGCCACCAGCAGGTCTGGAACGGCGCCGACCTGCTCGACCCGCTGCGCAAGAGCTACGCGACCGACCAGCCGATCGCCTGGACGAAGGTGCACAACACGCCGCACTACACGTACTTCAACCACAGCATCCACGTGAGCAAGGGCGTGGGCTGCGTGTCGTGCCACGAGCGGATCGACCAGATGGCGCTCGTGCGGCAATCGAAGACGCTGCTGATGGAATGGTGCCTCGACTGCCACCGGCACCCCGAGAAGAACCTGCGGCCGAAGTCCGAAGTCTTCAACCTCGGCTGGACGCCGGCGGACGGCACGACCGACCTGGACGGTCAGGCGCTCGGACCGAAGCACGGCACGGGAACCCAGTCGGAACTGGGCCGCTTGCTCAAAGAGAAATACCACGTGCGGGACGACAAGACGCTGACGAACTGCAGCATCTGCCACCGTTAAGAAGTGCGGAGTGCGGAGTGCGGAGTGCGGAGTGAAAACCGGAAGACCCTGTCTTTCACTCCTCGTTCCGCACTCGCCACTCCGCACTGGAGAGAGATGATGGCTCTCGATTTCGACACGAATTCCGGGGCGGACGGGGCGGGAACCCCGCCGGACCAGTTCCAGTCGCTGGAACAGGTCTTCGGCTCGCCGGACTTCGCGCGGATGATGAAGGACGAGTTCCCGGAGGACGCGGCCGAATGGCTCGATCCGGTGAGCCGCCGTCGGTTCCTCGCGCTCTCCGGCGCGTCCGTGGCGCTCGCGGCCGCGGCCGGGTGCAATCCTTCGCTCAAGCCGGCGTCGCAGAAGAAGATCATCCCGTACGTCAAGAAGCCCGAGCAGGTCACCCCCGGCATCCCGCTCTTCTATCCGACGGCACTGACGCTCGGCGGGGTGGCGCTCGGCGTCATCGTCAAGTGCGTCGAAGGCCGGCCGATCAAGGTTGAAGGCAATCCCGCCCACCCCGGCAGCCTCGGCAGCACCGACCTCTTCGCGCAGGCGACGCTCCTCGACGTTTACGACCCGGACCGCTCGAAGGGGATCACCGAGAAGGGTCAGCCGAGCACGTGGGAGAAGGCCCGCCTCGCGTTGACCGGGATCGTCGCTTCGCAAACGGCCAAGAAGGGCGCCGGCCTGCGGATCGTGACCGAAGCGGTCGCCGACAAGACGACGCTCGCGAACCTGATCGGCGAGCTGAAGGCGCGCCTGCCCGACCTGAAGTGGGTGCAATACGAGGCCGTCGGCAAGGAGAACGCGCTCCAGGGCGTGCGCGACGCCTACGGCAGATACCTCGCGCCGATCTTCGATTTCAAGCTCGCGGACACGATCGTGGCGATCGATGCCGACCTGCTGTCCGAGGGCGTGGAAGGCGTGCGGTATTCGCGCGACGCGATGCATCGGCGGAAGGTGCGCGTGCACGACGCGAAGCGGCGCAACGACGGCGTGTCGCCGGATCAGCTCAGCCGCATCTACGCGATCGAGTCGAGCGTGTCGGGCATCGGCGGCGTGGCGGACCACCGCCTGCCGCTCAAGCCGAGCGAGATCGAGTCGTTCGTGCGCCTTCTGGCGAAGGAAGTCGGCGTGGCGGACGCGCCGGCGGCCGGGCCGCTGTCGGATCGGGCGAAGCAGTACGCCCACGAGATCGCGGTCGATCTCAAGGATAAAACCAAGGCCGGGGTCGTGGTGGTCGGCAACTCCTGTTCGCCGGCGGCGCACAACCTGATGCACGCGATCAACGACGCGATCGGTGCCTTGGCGAAGGGCGTCGTGAAGTTCGTCGAACCGGTACGGGCCGGTCTGACCGGCGCCGAGGCCGACGCGACCGCGGACGGCACCGGGTCGCTCGCGGCACTCGTCGATGAACTTCAGGCGGGCAAGGTCGACGCGCTCCTGATTCTTGGCGGGAACCCGGCGTTCACCGCCCCGGCGGACCTGAACTTCGCCGCCGCGATGCAGAAGGCGACGGTCTCCGCCCACCTCGGCCTGTACGCGGACGAGACGGCGTCGCACGCCACCTGGCACGTCAACGCCGCGCACGAACTCGAAGCCTGGGGCGACGCCCGCGGCCACGACGGCACCGCGACCGTCCAGCAACCGCTCGCCTCCTTCCACGGCGGCAAGTCGCCGATCGACCTCATCGCCGCCCTGCTCGACAAGCCCGGTTCCGCCGAGTCGCTCGTGAAGGACACTTGGCGGAAGTTCCACGCGGACCAGAAGGTCGCCGCGGACTTCGACAAGTTCTGGCACGTGAGCGTCGAGCGCGGCGCGATCGAAGGGACCGCCGCGAAGGCGGTCGCGATCAAGCCGGGCGACGCGAAGCTGTCCGACGCCACGAAGAAGGCCGCCGCGCCCGCCACCGTCGCCGGCGAGATCGAACTCGCGTTGCGGCCCGACCCGACGATCCACGACGGCCGCTTCGCCAACAACGGCTGGCTGCAGGAACTGCCCAAGCCGGTCTCGCTGATCTGCTGGGACAACGCCGCGCTCGTCAGCGCCGCCACGGCGGAGCGCCTCAAGTGCGAAGTCAGCTTCGCCTGGACCGGCGGCGAACACGGCAAGAGCGAGGCGGACAAGATCGAGATCACGGTCGACGGCCGCAAGGTCCGCGTGCCGGTGTGGGTGCTGCCCGGCCACGCCGACGACGTCATCACGCTCTTCTTCGGCTACGGGCGCGAGAAGGTCGGCGAAGTCGGCAAGGCCGGCTCCGGCTTCAACGTCTACCCGATCCGCACCACGAAACACCTCTGGACCGTCGGCGGGATCACGCCGCAGCCCGGCTCGGCGGAGCGGACGCAGGAGAAGTACATCCTCGCCAGCACGCAGGGTCAGCACGCGATGGAAGGCCGCCGCCCGGCGCGCCACGGCAGCAAGACCCAGGCGCTCGCCGAACTCGACGTCGAAGACCACGGCGACCACAAGCACTACCACGTCAAGCACCACAAGGACGCGTTCAGCTTCGCGGACAACCCGCCGGCGTCCGCGGCCGAGAAGGACCTGATGCGGGCGTTGCTCCCCGGCACGCCGAAGGAACGCGAGTGGCTCGCCAGCGACGACCACCCGCAGAAGTTCAACAAGGCGAAGGGGCCGAACGCCTTGGGCTACGTCAACAACGCCGCCCACGACGAAGAGGAAGAAAAGGACAAGAAGAAGGACGGCGGGAAGAAGGACGAGCACAAGCACGAGGTCGACAAGCGCCTGATGCCGCTGACGCTCATCCAGGACCACGCGAACAACAAGCTCTACCGCCGCTGGGCGATGGCGATCGACCTCGGCGCCTGCGTCGGGTGCAACGCCTGCGCGATCGCCTGCGTCGCCGAGAACAACATCCCGGTGCTCGGCAAGAAGGAAGTGACGAAGGGCCGGATCATGCACTGGATCCGCATCGACCGCTACTTCAGCGTGCCTCACGAGGTCGGCGGCACGAAGAAGATGGACGCCAAGGAGCGCGCCGAGGCGATCGCCAAGGCGACCGCGGACGTGTCGATCCACTTCCAGCCGGTGCCGTGCCAGCAGTGCGAGAAGGCGCCGTGCGAACTGGTCTGCCCGGTCGCCGCGACGGCGCACTCGGCCGACGGCCTGAACGACATGGCCTACAACCGCTGCGTCGGCACCCGCTACTGCGCCAACAACTGCCCCTACAAGGTGCGCCGCTTCAACTTCGTCCAGTTCGCCAACTACGACAAGGAAAGCACGCTCCAGCTCGTCAACAACCCCGAAGTCACGATGCGGACGCGGGGCGTGATGGAGAAGTGCACCTACTGCGTGCAGCGGATCCGCACGGCCGAGATCGAAGCCGAACGCGAACACGACAACCCGAACCGGCGGAAGGTGAAGACGCCGACGGGCATCCGGCCGCTCATCGAGGAAGGCGAAATCAAGACCGCCTGCCAGGCCGCCTGCCCCGCGAACGCGATCAGCTTCGGCGACCTGAACTACGACCAGTACGTGCCGGTGGCGAAGGACGCGAACGGCGACTGGAAGCCGTCGGGCAAGCACCTCGCGTTCAGCGAAGTGTCGCGCTGGAAGCTGGAGCCGTCGAACTACGGCCTGCTCGCCGAACTGAACACGATGCCGCGGACGAGCTACCTCGCCGCGATCAAGAACCCGAATCCGAAGCTGCTGGCGGACGCCGGCAAGGGAGGGCACGGCTGATGGCAACGGTTTCCGCGCCGGCCACCGGCGCCCCGGTCGACCACGAGCTTTTCACCGACGCCGAGCACCTCATCGGCGGCCGGCAGACCCTCGTCACGATCGGCGAGAAGATCGGCAACGTCTGCCTCGGCGAGGTCCCCACGCCCAAGGGCTGGTGGATCATGTTCCTGGCCGGCTTCACGCTGCTCCAGGCGCTCGTGATCGGCCTCGCGTGGCTGTTCTACCTCGGCACCGGCGTCTGGGGCATCAACTCCCCGGTCTTCTGGGGCGTCGCAATCGTGAACTTCGTCTGGTGGATCGGCATCGGCCACGCCGGGACGCTGATCTCGGCCATCCTGTTGCTCATGCACCAGAAGTGGCGGACCTCGCTCAACCGCTTCGCGGAATCGATGACGCTCTTCGCCGTCATGTGCGCCGGCATCTTCCCGCTCATCCACATGGGCCGGCCGTGGCTGGCGTACTGGCTCTTCCCGTTCCCGAACAACATGGCCGCCTGGCCCCAGTTCCGCAGCCCGCTCTGCTGGGACGCCTTCGCGGTGTCCACGTACTTCAGCGTCTCGCTGATGTTCTGGTACGTCGGCCTGATTCCCGACTTCGCCTACCTCCGCGATCACGCCAAGAGCAAGATCCAGCAGATGGTCTACGGCATGCTCGCGATGGGCTGGCGCGGCAGCGCGATGCACTGGCGCCGCTACGAGAAGCTCTACCTCCTGCTCGCCGGTCTCGGCACGCCGCTCGTCTTCAGCGTGCACACGATCGTGTCCTTCGACTTCGCCGTGAGCATCGTGCCGCTCTGGCACGCGACGATCTTCCCGCCGTTCTTCGTCGCCGGGGCGATCTTCGCCGGCTTCGCGATGGTCATCTGGCTCGCCATCCCGATCCGCCACTGGTACGGGATGAAGGACCTGATCACCGAGAAGCACCTCGACGTCTGCGCCAAGATCATGCTCGGCACCGGCCTGCTCGTGTCCTACGGCTACTTCAGCGAAGTCTGGATGGCCTTCTACGGCCAGTCGGTCTACGAGTGGGACACGACGCTCCAGCGGATGTTCGGCCCCTACTGGTGGACGTACTGGCTGCTCATCCTCACGAACACGATCATCCCGCAACTCTGCTGGTTCAAGAAGTTCCGCACGAACGAGGTTCTCCTGTTCCTCGTCGCCGGCTCCGTGCACA
>CAYVRB010000222.1:0-10493 GCA_964453375.1 uncultured Alcaligenaceae bacterium | reverse complement strand
ACGTGATGCCGGCGCTGGCGACGCGCGCCGGCGGCGAAGTGGTGGCCGTGCCGGAGTGAGTGGCAAATGGCACTTCACCGCGTCGTCGTCCGACACGTTCACGATGTCGGCGCGGAGCGCATTGGCTCCGCGCTCCGCTCCGAAGACTCCGCGTCGCCGCTCAACGAATTCACCGCTTCCGCTTCCCCAGCGCCTGCGTCGGCGGGAAGTCGCACAGCGGGACGCTCTCGCCGGGGGCGCTCAGCACTTCGGCCAGCGTCGTGGCGCGGAAGGCGTCCTCCACCATCGCGAGAGCGGTGTCGAGGCGGCGGTGCAAGGGGCAGAGGTTCGCGCCGTGCGACGCGAGTTCGAGCGGACACGAGCGGATGCGGACGATCGGATCGACGGCGTTGACGACTTCGAGGACGGTCAACTCTTCGGGCTGGCGGGCGAGGGCGACGCCGCCGCCGACGCCGCGGCGGCTGACGACGATGCCGCCGCGCACGAGGCCCTGCATCACCTTGGCGAGATACGCCGGCGGCACCTTCGTCGCCTCGGCGACCTGCTCCGTGGCCGCGCCGCCCCGGTTCTGGGCGAGGTAGACGACGGCCCGGAGGGCGTACTCGACCGTCTGCGAGAACATGCGGCCATCCCATTCGGACTGCGGAATTCGGAATTCGGAATTCGGAAAATCCGCATTCCGAATTCCGCAGTCCGAATTGGGGTCATGCCGTCAGCAGCGCCTGGTCCGCGACCTTCTGGATCGCCTGGTCGATGACCGACGAGAGCGCGGCGCGGATTTCGTTCGGGTCGCTGAGCGTGATATTGTCCTTCTGGACATTCAACTGGCCGGAGGCGGACACCGCGGCCAATCCGTCAATGATCTTGTCCTTCGTGTTCTCGCCGTTGAGCAGCGGGATGAGGTGGCGGTCCAAGTCGTTCAGCCGCAGCACTTCGTGGCGGCGGTTCGTGACGGAGGCGGCGCGGCCGGCCTGCATGCGCGCCCACTTGAGCGCCAGCGGCTTCTCGCCCGGCTTCTTCTGCACCACGATCGGCATGCCGTGCAACTCGATCAGGTCGCTCGACATGTAGCAGTTCAAGAGGCCGATCGCCACGACGTTCATATCCTCGGCGACGGTCTTCGGATCGTTCGCGTCGCCCCCGATCCGCTCGCGGGCGGTCTTGCGGAGCACGTCGAACGGCACCGTGCCGGGGAACGCCTCGCCGAGCACCTGCATCACCGCCTTGAGCAGCGGGCGGTTCGTCGCCATCTGCATCCCGCTCGCCGACTTGTACTGGATGTTCTCGTCGGTGTTCAGGTTCGCGACGGCGGCCGCGGGGCGGGCGCCGCTGGCCACGTGGAGCGCCCGCAGCACGTCGGGCTGCACGCTCCAATTCGGGTTCACCTTGCTGTGCACCAAGAGCGTCTCGCGGAACATCCGGTTCCGCAGGAAGTCCATGTACTGCTCGGCCTGGATCTGGTCCGTGGCGAGGATCTTGAGTGTCTTCTCGATGTCGGGGCCGAAGTTCCCGGTCACCATGGTGCCGACGCGGGATTCGCCGAGGTAGCGCATGCCGTGCGCGGCGGCGCGGCCCATGAACTGGTGGAAGTAGAGCGGCTCGTTGTTCTCTTCGAGGTGCTCGTGGTAGAGGTAGTGGTCGGCCTGGTGGCGGAGCGTTTCGAGTTCGGTCTTGAGGAGCTGCGAGTATGGGCCTTCCTGCTTCACGGCTTGCGCGAGGAAGTCCAGGAGCGCGCGGGCCTGTTGGGTGCGGAGCTGCGGGGTGTTGAAGCGGCCGGAGTGGTAGCGCATCATGTCGCGGATCATGCCGCGCATGTGCCAGCCGGGGTAGGTGTTGTAGCTGACGTAGGCGATGCCGTTGGCGGTGAGGTTCTTGTCGAAGATGTCGAAGATCTTCTCTTGGACGTGGTTGGGCACCCAGGAGAAGACGCCGTGGCAGATGATGTAGTCGAACATGCCGTAGCCGACGTCGACGTCGGTGATGCTGGCGTGGCGGAGCGTGAGGTTCTTGAGGCCAAGCTCCGCGACGTTCTTCTGACCGTCCTCGATCTGGCGCTTCGAGAGGTCGAGGCCGACGAACTGGCTGTCCGGGAACATGTCCGCCATCGGGATCAGGTTCCCGCCGGCGGCGCAGCCGAGTTCGAGCACGCGGCAGCGCGCCACCGGCACCGGGCGCAGGCCGAACAGCGAGCCGATCACGAACAACCGGCTCGGATGCGTCTGGCTGAACGGATGGCTCTCGTAGGGCACCTCGTCGTAGCTGTTCGTGGCGGTCGGGGCGACGGGGTTCACGGCCGGCGGGGTGGACATCATGTCTTGCATCGCGGGGCGCCTTTGCGGGAGAGAACGCGGTGAGGGTTACGGTCAGGACGTATCGACCGGTCGGACGGTTTGACTTTCGACCGATTCCCGGTCGGACCGCGCGGATCACGCCGACCGGGGGAAATGCAACGAGCCTACCGGTTTTCGGTAGGCTCGGCGTCGTTCGGGCGAAGGTCAGCGCGGTTTTCGGCGGAAACCGCCGGGCAGCGCCTTCGGGGCGGCCGGTTCCACGTGGGTCAGTAACCGATTGTGCACCGCAGCCGGAAGGTCCGCGACCAAGTCGATGGTGGTCAATTCGCGTTCGACGGACTTGCGCGCGTGGATCTCTTCGCGATCGACGGAGATATCGTCGGGAGCGTGGACGCCGATCTTTACGCGGCCCTGGCCGATTTCCACGACCGTGACGCGAACGGTATCGCCAATGATGATGGATTCGCCGATTTTGCGGGATAGGACGAGCATGATGGGTTCCTCCTTGATGGTATTTTCCGCCGGGAGCGAAAAATTGGGCTTCCTGCGCCGGGTTTAACGATTCTACCGATCTTACCGAAGAGTCTTACAGCTCGGTTTTCAACGATTTTTCCGAATTCCTCAGGGAAGTCTAGTTCCGGGTTGTCGGCAAAGTCAAGGGCCTCGAACAAAAATTCACCTTGACGGCAAGATTTTCCCTCAAGTCTGGAAACGAAAATCGGCGGCTCTGGGGAGCCGCCGACATGTTTCTTGTTCTACTTCGGGCCGGTACTCACTCAATCGAGCGATACGACCTCTCCGTTGCTAGGCGTAACGCAAGCCCAAAAAACTTCCGGGGCCACGCCCGGTTTCACCGTGCGAACGCTGCCATCGAACATGGCGACCGGAAGTCCGGCGGAAAATGGCGTCTGCGGGAGAAATAAATCGGCGGTACCTGGCTCATCCGAAGGGCCGTGACGAGGTTGGACCTGAAAGGTCGCACCCGGACGGCTGGGCAATGTCTTCTTGGTCACCGGGTCGTGCACGGGCACGACATCGCCCCACCCGGCGTCGGCGAAGGACGATCGCCTCACGCCGTAGACGCTGGCATCGCACTTCGCGTTCACTTCGCTCATGCTCAACAACGATGCAGCCGGCGCTCGTTCGGGCATCCTTGTCGTCGGATTTGTCGTGGATCCCTCCATTGAGCCGCCGTATCGAGAATGATATCGCTCGCAATACGCGATCGTATTCGCCGTGCCATCAGTGATGCCGACGGGGAATTTCACCGGCCCGGCGAAACCCACCATATTGTAGGCGTAACTGGTCGGCGCGCCGGGCGAGAAGCTATTCTTCATCAACTCGAACGGCCATTGCAATTCGGGAGAGGGATCCGCGGGACTGATGAGCACCGGCTGGCGACCGTCACAGAGATATCTATCATTGGAATCGGGAATTATTGCTTGTCCATGAATCGTTTTATATGAAAAAGTCAACGGGCTGCCAAACAGTTGGACTCGATCGAACGCTTTTGCTTGTTCTTGGTAACTCTTGGGATCCATGGGTTCCGGATATCCGCCGATAAAATCGCCGAAAGACGTGCCGAATTGATGGGTACCAATGATGATTTGACGCAGGTTGTTGATCGATTGCGTTCGGATCGCCGCCTCTCGAAGCTTTTGCACGGCCGGCAACAATAGGCCGATCAAGATCGCGAGAATTGCGATCACAACGAGGAGTTCGATCAGACTCAATCCTTTTCTTGAAATCATCTCTCCCTCTGCGGTGATGTGTGTGAATACCGCGACCATTCCGCAGCTACCAGAGCGGCACAACCGCCGCCGCCTGAGGAGACATGAATCCAAAAAAGTTTTTCTTTCGCAACTGTACACGAACGTACTGCGTCGGAGTGCCTTGCGGTATCGGATCGTTGAGGACCCAAGTGTAATTATACCCTATTGCCGACCAGTTTGCCGCCACGGCCGAGTTTTGCTGAAATGTGATCGCATTCAACGTCGTGGGCGGAGGGGTATCGCTCGACGGTAATTCCACCGGATTGTTGGAAACGAATGCACCTTGGGAATTCACGGTGCCCTTCTCGATTCGGATGTCCCAATCCGGCATGTTTGAGCCGGCCGGAGCGGTGTACGTTCCATCGGGTACGGATTTGTAGGTGTCGATCGTCATGCCGTTGACTTGGTTCGTGGCCGTTTTCTTCGTGTTGGCTTTGGTGGTGATATTCTGTCCGCTAGCGACGGTCGCGAACAGGCCAAAAGCGAGAATACAGAATGCAGCGAATCGCGATAATCGGCCGTTCAGATTGGAAGGGGCGGCCGAGGGACTTGGCTTGAAAAGATATCCAATTGCCCGGGCGAGTACTCCCGGACTCGCGCTATTCATACCAACGGCTGCGGGCTGCGGGCTGCGGGCTGCGGGCTGCGGGCTGCGGTACATGCGAACACCTCGATGAAAATTGGGTGACACGGCACGTCCTTGCGGCCCCGATTTTGACGATCGATTCCCCGCGTGTCAAATCAATTCTCGAAAATCCTTCCGCGAGTTTTCGAGCTGTTCAATTCCCATTTTCTCGCGTACCGACAAAAAAATCGGCGGCTCTGGGGAGCCGCCGATTCCGGGCGTTCGCGGGAACGGATCGGGCTTAGCCGACCAGTTCCTTGATCCACTTCGGCTTGTCGCCGGCGATGTAGTAGGGGCGGCCGAGGTTGTCGCGGACGTCGGCGACGGCTTGGGGCGTGGGGTCGATGCCGAGGCCCTTGTAGATGGTGGCGTAGAGGTCGAGGATGTCCGTGGGGTTATCCTTGACGCTGGTGCCGTTCTCGTCGGTGGAGCCGTAGGCGACGCCGCCCTTGATGTTGCCGCCGCCGACGACGACGGACCAGCAGCGGGGCCAGTGGTCGCGGCCGCCGTTCTGGTTGATCTTGGGGGTGCGGCCGAAGTCGCCCATCCACACGATGACGGTGTCCTTGAGCTTGCCGCGGTCGGCGAGGTCGCGGGTCAGGGCGGCCATCCCCTTGTCGAGTTCAGGGAGGCGGCGCTGGAGGGCGGCGAAGATGCCGTTGTGCATGTCCCAGCCGCCGAGGCTGACTTCGACGGCGGCGACGCCGGCTTCGACCAGCTTGCGGGCGAGGAGGCAGCCGTTGCCGAAGCCGGTGCGGCCGTATTCCTCGCGGAGCGACGCCGGCTCCTTGTCGAGGCTGAAGACTTCCTTGCGGCTGCTGGTCACGAGGTTCAGCGCCTTGTCGTAGACTTCCTTGTGCGCCTTGGCGGCGTCGGCGGGCACGTTGGTCTTGAAGCTGCCTTCGAGCGACTCGAAGAGCACCTTGCGGCGGTCCATCTGCACGCCGCTGACGGGCGGGTTGACGTTTTCGGGCGGGGTGCCGGCGTTCTGGACGTTGAAGGAGGCGTACTTCATGCCGAGGAAGCCGGGGCCGACGCGGCCGCCGCCGACGCTGATGAAGCTGGGGATGTCGGCCTGCTTCATGGCTTCGACGTCCATGGCCTGGTAGTAGGACATGACGGAGCCGATGCTCGGGAACTCGGTGAGCGGGTTCGGGGAGCGGCCGGTGTTCATGAGGAACGTGCCGCGCTGGTGGTCGCCTTCCCGCGTTTGCAGCGAGCGGACGATCGACAGGTTCTTCATCTGCTTGGCGACGTTCGGCAGGTGCTCGGTGATCTGCACGCCGCTGGCGGTGGTGGAGACGGGCTTGTGCTCGCCGCCGTTCGGGCTGCCGGGCTTCATGTCCCAGAGGTCGATGGTGGCCGGGCCGCCGCCCATCCACAGGATGATGAGGCTCTTGTTCTTCTTCTTCATCTCCGCGGCTTGGCTGCGGAGGTTCGCCAGGAACGACATTCCCGGCACGGTGACGGCGGCCGCCCCGGCGGCGTGGGCCATGAAGTGACGGCGGTCGGTGATTCCGAACATCGCGTATTCCCTCGATTGACTGGCCCGCGGGCCGGAGAACGGTTTCCGTGATTATGGGATGAAACCCCGCGCCCCGCAATAGGTTTCGCCGAGTTCCGCCCTACGCCCCTTCCGACGCCCCGCCCCGCGCGGAAGTTCCCGGCTTTTGAATTCGGATTGCGGATTTCGGAATTCGGAATAGAAGAAACCGGGTTGGACGGGCCGTTTTCCCCGGAATTCCGCTTTCCGAAATGCTCCCATGTATTGTCCGACCTGCAACCACCTGAACGTCCCCGGCGCCGAGGATTGCGAGAAGTGCCAGGCCGACCTGACCGCCCTCGACCGGCCCACGCCGATCGACAAGGTCGAGGCCAGCCTCATGTCCGAGCCGGTGTCGTGCCTGGGGCCGAAGCCGCCGGTGACCGTCCGCGAGCTGGCCCCGCTCGCCGAGGCGATGAAGACGATGATGGACCGCGGCGTCGGCGCCCTGCTCGTCGTCAACGCCGCGAATCAGCTCGTCGGCATCCTCACCGAACGCGACTTCCTCACGAAGGTCGCCGGCCAGCCCGGCTTCGAGCAGCTCCCCGTCGGCGAGTTCATGACCGCCGATCCGGAGACCGTCTCCCCGCTCGACCCGCTCGCCTTCGCCATGCAGAAGATGGACACCGGCGGCTATCGCCACCTGCCCGTCGTCGGCGACAACGACCGCCCCATCGGCGTCGTCTCCGTCCGCGACGTGCTCCGGCACATCACGCGACTCTGCAAGGAATAGTTTTCTCCATTGGATCGCACCATGTTCACGCTCTCCGCCTTCGCCGACGAGATCTCCCCGGACCCGCGCGAGCAGGTCGCCGTCCTCAAGGCCGCGAACGTCCGCCACATCGAGTTCCGCTCGATCCACAAGACGAACGTCCTCGTCCTCACGGACGAGCAGATCGCCGAGTTCAAGAAGCTGATCGTCGGCGAAGGGGTCGCGCTCTCGGCGATCGGCTCGCCCATCGGCAAGGTGCCGATCGATTCCCCCTTCGAGCCGCACCTCGACAAGTTCAAGCGCGCGATGGAGCTGTGCCATCGCCTCGGCACGTTCAACATCCGCGTCTTCAGCTACTACCCGCCGGCCGACAAGCCGTTCGACGGCAACTGGGCGCCGTATCGCGACGAGGTGATCCGCCGCATGCGCGTGAAGGCCGAGATGGCCGGCAAGGAGCGGATCAAGCTGTTCCACGAGAACGAGCACAAGATCTTCGGCGATAAGCCCGAACGCGTCGCCGACCTGATGAAATCGGTGAACCACCCCGCGCTGCGCTCGGCGTACGACGCCGCGAACTGGGTGTTCTGCGGCTACGATCCGAAGCTCGGCTGGGAACTGACGAAGGACTACGTCGAGCATTTCCACATCAAGGACTGGAAGGGCACCGGCGAGGAATCGCACACCGGCTGCCTGCCGGGGTACGGCGACGGCCAGATCGCGTGCAGCATCTACGACGCCGTGAAGCGCAGCTACGACGGCTTCGCGGTGATGGAGCCGCACCTCCGCGGCGGCGGCCCGACCGGCGGCGTGACGGGGCCGGACCTGTTCCCGGTCGCCGTGCAGGCGTTCCGCGACATCCTCCGCGTCTGCGGCGGGTACGAGCGGTTTTGAGTGGGAGTTCGAGTCGAATGACTTCGGTGCCGCGCTCGGCTCCGAAGACTCCGCCTCGCGGCTAAACGGCGTGCGAGGATTTCACTTCCCCGCGACCTGCTGCCGGAACACCATCACTTTCGCCGTCTCGCGCGCTTCGGATTCCGGCAGGTGCTCCGGCCACCAATACAGCAGCTTCGGCGGGTTGACTTTGTCGTTCAACACGTTCATCGCGTCGGGGTAGCGCGGCAATCGGGAGTGCGGGGACTTGCCGCCCTCCAACACCACCCAGCGCGCCGCCGGCGTCGCGGGGTCCGGCGGCACGGCGCGCACGCTCCGCCCCGAATACCACTCGGCCCAGCAATACGGATCGATCACCGCGTCGTGCGGGCCTACGTGCGCCGCCAGGTAGCGCCCGGCGTGCGGGTGGCCGGCGCGGCTCTCGTGCGGCGCCTTGATCGACGACGGCACCGACGCCGCCACGAGGGCGACGAGCAGCCCGCGAATCCCGCCGCGGTGGCCCAGCCCGATCAGTCTGCCGATCGGTTCGAGCGCCGCCGCCGCGAAGACCGCGAGCACCAGCACGATCACGACCGTGTGCCGCTCCGAGACGTAGCCGATCTTGAGCGCGAGCGCGGCGAGGACGGCGACGTTGACGATCGCGAGCATCGGCAGCGCCGCGAGGCCGGGGTCGGCCGCGATCCGCCGGCGATGGGCGACCAGCCCGATCAGGCCGAGTGCGAACGTCGTGTAGTGCGCCGCCTTGGAGGTTTCCTTCACGATGGCCGTCGCGCCCCAGGCCGCGAGGTTGCCCTCCTGGTGGAAGTCGGCGAGCGGGAGGGCCGGGCGCGGCGCGTGGGCGGCGCCTTGCCAGAGCGGGCGCGGCGCCTTTCCCTTCAGGCGTTCGAGCAGCTCGTTGAAGGTCGTCTTGTTCGAGACGCCGCCGATCGCGAGCATGTACGGCCCGCCGACGAGCGCGAAGCCGACGCCGAGCGCCGCGAGGTGGCCGAGCGCTTCGCCCCGCGACCAGACGCGCAGGATGCCGGCGCCCGCGGCCGTCAGCCCCAGCGCCAGCGGCAGCATGATCCCTTCCGGCCGCACGAGGTACGTCAGCCCCGCGCAGAGGCCCGCGAGCACCATCATCCCTGGGCTGCGCCGCCGCAGGCCCCGCGCGCCGAACACGAGCGCCGTCGTCGCGAAGAGCAGGTACGTCGATTCCGAAAGCGTGTCCGAGGTCAGGTGCGCGATCGTGGGCAGCGTCTGGAAGATCAGCGCGCCCGCGAAGCCGACGAACCGGCTGGCGAAGAGCATCCGGCCGAGCCAGTAGGTCGGGACGACGGCGAGCGCCGCGGCGAAGAGGCTGGCGATCTGCGCCGCCCTCAGGTACCGATACTGCGGCTCGCCGGCCGGAAGGAACTGCGCCACGGCCAGGATCGCCGCCGGGTAGCCGGGCGGATGCACGGACCGGCGGATCGTCTCGGAGACGGACGGCGCGCCGCCGCCTTCGCCGAGGCTCGACTCACCGAGGTTGATGGCGATGCGCGCGAATTCGAGGCCGTCGCGCGCCGTCACGCTCGCGCGCAGGACGAGCCAGCCGTGCAGCGCCAGCGACACCGCGAGCAGCGCCAGCAGGCAACCGTAGTCGGTCGGCGTCAGCACCCGGCGGGGCGCCACGATTTCGAGTTTCGCCCCGACGCGCGCGTCCATGCACTCTCCTCGTCCCGGTTCGGCCCGGAATCGTAGGCTAGAGCGGAATGGGCCGTCAAGCCGGGAATCGCGCGGAGCCGAACATGCTCGAAGTCGACGACACGATCCGCATTCCGTCGGAGGAACTGGCGTGGAGCTACGCGCGGTCCGGCGGGCCGGGCGGGCAGAACGTGAACAAGGTGGAAACGAAAGCGGTGCTGCGCTGGACGATGGCGGCTAGCGCAGCGGTCCCGGCGCGCGTGAAGGTTCGCATCCGCGAACTCTATCCGAGCCGCGTGACCGAGGATGGCGACCTCGTCATCAGCTCGCAGGAATTCCGCGACCGGGAGCGCAACCGCGAGGCGTGCCTGGCGAAGCTGGCGGAACTGATCCGCAAGGCGGCCGAGCGGCCGACGCCCCGCCGCGCCACGAAGCCGACGAAAGGCTCGAAGCTGCGCCGCCTCGACGCGAAGAAGCGCGACGCGAAGCGCAAAGCGAACCGGACGGTGAAAGAGGATTAATCGTTTAGCGGCGAGGCGGAGTCGATGAAAAGTGCGGAGTGCGGAGTGCGGAGTGAAAACCACCGACCGTTTAGCGGCGAGGCGGAGTCTTCGGAGCCGAGCGCGTCACCGACGAACCGCACGACACAATCGCGGCGCCGAGCGCGTCACCCAATGAAAAACGGACCGGCTCCCGCCGGTCCGTTCTCTCTTGAATCGCGTCATCACTTCGCCTTGTCCGGCTCCAGGCCGAGGGTGCCGGCGACCATGTTCGCCATGCCGCCGGTGGTGGTGCGGCCGTCGTGGTAGCCCCACATGCCCTTGAGCAATTCGTAGGACATCACGCCGCCGAGGAACGTGAACAGGAACGTGAGCGCCAGCGGGGCGATGATCCAGCCGGGCCACTTGGCCGGGGGCGCGTAGCCGCCGGCGGGCGCGGCCGTTTCCTCGTCGTCCTCGTCGGTGCGGCGGCGCACGCCGGCGAGCGCCTCGCT
>CAYVRB010000221.1:0-10509 GCA_964453375.1 uncultured Alcaligenaceae bacterium | reverse complement strand
CTCGGCCCCATCAGCGCGCCTTCTTCGCCGCCGCTCACGCCGCTGCCGACGAAGAGAATCCCCTTTTCCTTGAGCGCCTTCATCCGGCGGCTCGTGTCGGGGAAGTGCGTGTTGCCGCCGTCGATCAGGATGTCGCCCGCTTCGAGGAACGGCGCGACGGACGCGATCGTGTCGTCGACGGCCTGGCCGGCCTTCACCATCATCATGACCTTGCGCGGGCGCTTCAGGCTGGCGGCGAAGTCTTGGAGGCTGTGCGCGCCGACGAACTTCTTCCCCTTCCCGCGACCGTTGACGAACGCGTCGACCTTCTCCGTGCTGCGGTTGTAGACCGCGCAGGTGTAGCCGCGGCTTTCCATGTTGAGGACGAGGTTTTCGCCCATGACGGCGAGGCCGATGAGGCCGATGTCGGCGGTGGCGGACATGATTCGGGCACCTGATGGAAGGGTGGAACGGACGCGACTCTGCCGGGCATCTTACGAGGTGGGCGAGACGGGGGGAGGCGAAACCGCCGCCCAGTTTTCGACCGCCAGACCGGGCACCGCGGCGAGGTCGGAGTCGGTGGAGACGACCGTCGCGCCGAGGAGTCGCGCGATGGCGGCGAGTGGCATGTCGACGACTTGCATCGGTCGGCCCGATATTTTGAGACTGGCCGAAATACGTCCGAATTCCCGCGCGGCGGCCAAGTCAAAGGGCCAGATTCGAACCTTCTTAAAGACCACGATTCAGGAGGACCAGATTTCGTTCGCGCGACTGGCTGGCCTCGGCGCCCCGATAGAGTTCGCCGACGACCGGAGTGGCCGTCGCGAGGATCGAACCAAGTTTGGATTCCTCGACGGCTCTGAGATCGACGCCTCGCTTCTGGTTCAACAGGTCCGTAACGGCATTCGAATCGAGGAGGTACTTTCGTCTCATGGGAACAGCCCATCGATTGTTTGCTGGAGCCGATTCCAATTTGAAAGTTCGAGTCGCTTATCTTCTTCGAGAATTCTCGCGAACTCCGTCGACTCCGCATCGCTCATTTGGACGTCTTTGATCGACACGAAGAATTGCCGCCATTTCTCGTCCGTATTCAATTCATCGTCCGGCAACAGCTCGTCGGAAAGCTGCAAGTCCATTTCCCGACCGTTCCACTCCGCCGGCAATGGGCCGTCGAACTCCAACACCCCGTTCTTGACTCGTCCTCGAATAACGCTCATCGCAGGCCCTCCCGAAACCCTCGCCCGCATCTTATCCGATTCCGCGATTCGGGAACACCTTCGTTCTCTTCGTTCCCTATCGAAAGCCGGCCGCGTATACTCGACACGGAATCCCGGGAGATCGACCATGCGCCGGACCATCGTGGCACTGACGGCAATCCTCGGCCTCGCCGGGCCCGCGTTCGCGCAGCCGGACGCGAAGTCGCTCGTCGCGAAGTACAAGGAGGAACGGGCGGCGTGCGAGAAGCTCGGCGAGCCGGCGACCCGCTTCGCGGCGCCGGACCAGTTGCTCGCGAAGGCCGAGACGGCCCTTGCGGCCGGGAACGAGGCCAACGCCGCCAAACTCCTGCGCGAGGCGCGGTGGGCGCTGCCGGCGCGGCCGGTCGGCCTGCCGGAGCACGTCGAGCGCGTCATCGGCTACGTGCGGCTCCGCCACGCCGACCGCATCAACGCGATGGTCTATTCGCCCGACGGTTCAAAACTGATCTCCGCCTCCCGCGACGGCACCGTCCGCATCTGGGACCTCGGCAATGGCCGAGAACTCCTCGCCTACCGCAACCACCCCGCGCCGCAGCCGGACGACAAGGGGAACATCGACGACCGCGCCATCTTCCGCGTCCCCGCCGTCGCCATCTCGCCCGACGGCGCCACCATCGCCTCGACCGGCACCGGCGAAATCCACCTGTGGGACCCGATCACCGGCAAGCTGAAGAAGAAGCTCGTCGGCCACGCCCCGTTCCTCATCAAGGGGCTGGCGTTCGTCGGCAACCAGTCGCTCGCGACCGGCGGCGACGACAAGATCGTCCGCCTCTGGAACCTCGAAACTGGCAAGGAGACGATCGCCTTCCCGGCGCATACGCACCGGATCGAGGCGCTCGCGGTCAGCCCGAACGCCAAGCTCGTCGCGGCCACCGACGCCAACGGCCTGATCGTCGTTTACAAAACCGACGGCTCGGAGAAGAAGTCAATCATCGCCACGTCCGGCAGCGAATCGAACGCCGCCAACCTCGGCATCTTCTTTACGCCCGACGGCACCAAGATCTTCACCGGCGGCGGCGACCAGAACCCGCGCCTGACCGTCGCCCCCGGGCCGACCGGGGACAGCGTGCCCGGCATGGCGTCCACGGTACTCCGCTTCCCCGGCCACGCCGGGCGCATCAACGCCGTCGCCGGCACGCTCGACGGCAAGCTCCTCGCCACGGCCAGCGAAGATTCGAGCGTGCGCGTCTGGGACGCCGCCAGCGGCAAGACGCTTCGCCACCTGCAAGGGCTGCTCTCGAAGGCGACCGCGCTCGCGATCCGGCCCGACGGCAAGCAGATCGCCGCCGGCACCGAGGACGGCGGACTCAAACTCTGGGATCTAAGCGCCACCGACGATCACCGCGCCGCCACCGAGGCGACCGCCTCGCTCTGGACCGGCGCGTTCAACGCCGACGGTTCGCGCTTCGCCACCGGCGGCGCCGACCGCGCGATCCGCCTCTACGACACGGAGACCGGCAAGTTGCTCGCGACGCTCGCCGGCCATGGCGCGGCCGTCACGGGTCTGGCGTTCCTGCCGAACGATCGGCTGGCATCGGCCGGCGGCGACAAGCTCGTCAAACTCTGGGACGCGAAAGCGGGCAAACCGATCCGCGACCTCGCCGGCCATACGTCGGCCGTCCTTGCCGTCGCCGGCGAAGGCACCTCGCTCGTCTCGGGCGGCATCGACAAATCGGTGAAAGCCTGGGATTTGGAGTCGGGCAAACCGACGTGGAGTTGGACCGGCCGGTCCGCCGTCGCGGCGCTCGCGATCCGCAAGGGCGGCAAGCAGATCGCCGTCGGCACCGCCGACGGCTGGCTGACGATCCTCGACCTCGCGGGCGGCGCGCCCAAGCCGCTCGGCTCCGGACAGCAGGCGCACGTCGCGGGCGTCGCGGCGGTCGCCTACAGCGCCGACGGCACCAAACTCGCGACCGTGGGCGGCGACGGCAAATTCACGATCTGGAGCATCGGTGACGACGGCACGCCGTCCGCGATCACCAAGGACGACGGCAAGAAGCCCGCCGGCGCCGCGGTCGCGCTCTCGGCGGTCGCCGTCTCCGCCGACGGCAAGCTCGCCGCCTCCGCCGGCGCCGACATGGCCCTGCATGTTTGGGACGTGAACACCGGCGCGGAAGTCCGCACCCTCCGCGGGCACGCCGACTGGGTGACGGCGCTCGCGTTTCACCCGTCCGGCGAGCGGCTGCTCTCCGTCGGCGTGGACAAATCCGCCCGCGTCTTCGAGCTGAGCAAGGCCGAAGAGGCCGCCCGCGTCGGCCACGCCAAGTCGACGCGCTCCGTCGCCGTCAGCAAGGACGGCCGGCTGATCGTCTCCGGCTCGGACGACACCACCGCGAAAATCTGGGACCTCGCCACCGGTCAGGAGATCGCCACGCTCGGCGGGTCCGGCCAGGCGATCTTCTCCACCGCCTTCGTCGGCCCCGACCGCGTCGCCACCGGCGGCGAAGACATGCGCTTCCGTCTCTGGTCCACGAACCCGCCCAAGATCGAAACGAACACGGAGCTCGGCAACATCTACGTGCTGATCCCTTCGCTCGACGGCAAGCGCATCGGCGTCTGGTCGCGCGATACGCAAGGGAAGGACAGTTACCACCTCCTGAACACCGACGGTTCCAAAGGCCCCGACCCGATCGTCGAGACCGACCGCAAGGGACTGGGCTGCGTGACGTTCTCCGGCGACCTCGCGTGGATCGTGTCCGGCGACGAGGAGGGGAAGTTGCGGATCTGGGACGCCGCCCAGCGCAAACCGATCGGCGACTTGTGGGCGATCCACGCGAAGCGCGTGGCCGACGTGGCCGTGACGGCCGACCGCAAGACGATCCTCGCGGTCGACGAGGAGGGGACCGTGAAGGTGGCGAACGTCGAGAAGCGCGAGACGACCGCGACCGCGAAGACGGGCGTCGCCGGGATCGCGGGGATCATGGTGGCGCCGACCGGCGACAAGTTCGCGGTCTTCGGCACCGAGGGCGAGATCAAGTCGTTCGACTTGGCCGGCAAGGAATTGCGTTCGTGGCAGATGCCGACGGGCGTGAACGGCGTCGCCTTCACGGCCGACGGCAAGAAGCTGATCGCCGCGAACGCCGACGGCACGCTCGCGGTGCTCGTGTTGCCTTAAGAGACGTCCGGCTTCGAATCATCTTTGCGCATCCGTCGGCCGAGGGCGGCGGCCGCGAGACCGATCCCCGCCAGCGCCAGCGTGCCCGGCTCCGGGACGCGGTTCGGCGGGTTCACCACCGGCGGGCAGGAACAGTGCGTCGGCGGAATCGTCGGCGGCACGAACGGCGGCGGGATGACCGGCGGCACCACCACCACCGGCGGCGGCACGACCGGCGGCACCACCGTCACGCGGTTCGGCGTGTTCGTCACGGGCGGGAAGAACGCGGCCGCCGGCGGCGAACAGATCGTGAACGCCGCGCCCACGACGCCCGCGGGAATCACCGTCCGCAGCCAATCGTTCCATTCCGATGCCATGATCCGTTCCCCGGCGCAGTTCAGGTGCTGCGGATAACATCGGCAATTTGGACTGCGGCTCTGGAACCAATCCGCGAAGGTCTTCCGGTTCTCCCGTCTCCGACGCTTGCCCGCATTCCGCCGTTTGAACGCATTCCCCGGCCGACGGCGGAAACGGCGCGGACTGCGCCGGCCCCGGAAGACAATTCGATTGCGGTCGATCCGGCGAAATAGCCGAACGAGAGGAGAGGAGCGGTCTTTCCCCCAGCGGGGGCCGCCGCGAGGCGAACGATTCGCCGAACGGGTTGGGTGTCAGGAGGACTTTCCCCATGCGTCGTCTACTCGCCGCCAGTCTCGGTTGCGGCCTGGCCCTGGTTCCCGCGCTCGCGCACGCCCAATCCCCCGCGAAATCCCCCGTGCGCTTGGTCGGCGTCCGTTCGGCCGACGAGCCGTTGCTGCTCGTCCGCGCCCAAACCGGCGCCCCGGCTCCGATGCCGATGCCCGGCGCGCCGATGCCGAAACCGATGCCCGGCGCGCCGATGCCGAAACCGATGCCCGGCGTGCCGATGCCCATGCCGATGTCCGGCGCCCCCGCGCCGGTGCAGCTCGGCATGCCGACCCCGTTCGGCGGCGGACCGGGGATCGCGCCCGAGGGCGCGTTCGGCCCGACTTATTCCTTCGCGCCCGACGCCGGCTACGGCTATCCCGGCGGCTATCCCCAACCGGTCGGCCCCGAAGCCTACGGCGGCGCCGGCTTCCCCCAACTCGATGCCCCGCTCTACGAAGGCTGCCAATCCGCGCCCGGCTACGGCGGCTATGGCGATCCCGGCTACGGCGGCTACGACTACGGCGGCCCGCGCTTCGCCAACATCCTCGGCGCCTGCGGCCCGAACTGCCGCCCCGGCCGCTGGTCCTACTCCGCCGAATACCTCCTCTGGTTCTCCAAGAGCGCCCGCTTCCCCGCCTTGCTCTCCACCAGCTCCGCGGGCTTCAACGGCATCCTCGGCGCCGGCGACTCGCGCGCGATCCTCGGCAACGGCGCCTTCGGCGACACGCTGCACCACGGCGGCCGCTTCGGCTTCAGCCGGCGCCTCGGCGGCGGCGACCGCTGGAGTCTCGACGGCAGCGTCTTCTTCCTCGGCAACGCCAACGAGGAGTTCCGCGCCACCAGCGGCGAGTTCCCGGTCCTCGCGCGGCCCTTCACGAACGCGAACCAGAACATCCCGTTCGCGCAGGTGCTGGCCGCGCCGGGGCTGTCCACCGGGGCCGCCGTCGTCGGGTTCGAGAACATGGCGTGGGGCGCGGAAATGAACCTGCGCCGCCGGATCGGCGGGATGGCCTGCTCGCGGTACGACGTGTTGTTCGGCTTCCGCTACCTAAACGTGTCGGACGAACTGTCGATCCGGGAATCGTTCGCGCGGTCGGCGAACTCGCCGCCGTCGATCGGCGTGCCGACCGCGATGTCCGGCACGGTGGACGACGTGTTCCGCACCGAGAACCACTTCTACGGCGGCACCGTCGGCCTCTCGCGCGAGCGGCGTCGCGGCCGGTGGTTCACGAGCCTGACGGGGAAGGTGTCGCTCGGCCAGGTGGAACAGGAACTGACGATCCAGGGCGCGCAGACGGTGCTGTTCAGCAACGGCGCGACGGGCCAGTTCACGGGTGGGCTGCTGGCGGTGCCGGGGAACATCGGCGTGTATTCGCAGCGGAAGTTCGCCGTGGTGCCGGAGCTGGCGTTCAACGTCGGCGTGCAGCTCACGCCCCGCTGCCGCGCCTTCGTCGGCTACAACTTCCTCTACATCAACTCCGTCCTGCGGCCCGGCCAGCAGATCGATCCGACGATCGACGTGACGCGCATCCCGAACTTCCCCGTCGCGGGCGTGACGGCGCAGCCGCTCCAGAAGCCGATCGTGCCGTTGAAGGACACCGACTTCTTCGCGCAAGGGGTCAGCTTCGGGTTCCAGTGGAACTGGTAGAACTCGCGAATACCACTCGACGCCGGACCGTCCCGCGACGGTCCGGTTTTTTTTCGTTCGCCCCGCTCCGCGATCTCGTCCCTTAAGATAAGGCGATCCTCCCCGCGGGAGCGCGTATGGATCGGCTCTGGGCACCCTGGCGATTGGACTACGCCGCCGCGCCGAAGGCGCCGGCGGACGACGGCTGCTTCGTCTGCGCCGCCGCGGCGGCGAACGATCGCGAGCATTGGGTCGTGCTGCGCACGGATTTGTCGGTCGCGATCCTGAATCGCTACCCGTACAATAACGGTCACCTGCTCGTCTGCCCGCGCGCCCACAAGGCCGACCTGCCGGAACTGACCGACGCGGAAACGCTGGATCTGCAACGGACGATGGAGCGGTTGATGGCGGCGCTGCGCCGGGCGATCCGGCCCGACGGCTTCAACGTGGGGTTGAATCTCGGCCGCGCCGCCGGCGCCGGGGTTCCCGGCCACCTGCACTGGCACGTCGTGCCGCGCTGGGCCGGCGACGTGAATTTCCTGCCCGCGATCGCCGACACGAAAGTGATCGTGCAATCGCTCGAATCGCTCCACGAGGTCCTGACGCGGGAACTGACCGGCCGATGACGACGCCGCCCACCGACTGGATCGACTTCGAGGACCGCTGGCTCGCGCCCTACGCGATGCGGACGACGGAGTCGCGCGGTCGGCGCCACGCCGAGCCGCCGCATCCGTTCCGCACCGCCTTCCAGCGCGACCGCGAGCGGATCGTCCACAGCTCCGCGTTCCGCCGCATGACCGGCAAGACGCAGGTGCTCGTCGCCTCCGTGAACGACCACCATCGCACGCGGCTGACGCACACGCTCGAAGTCACGCAGGTGGCGCGCACGGCGGCGCGACGCCTGCACTTGAACGAAGACCTCGTCGAGGCGATCGCGCTGGCGCACGACATCGGCCACCCGCCCTTCGGCCACGCCGGCGAGCAGGCGCTCGGCGAGTGCCTGCGGGACCACGGCGGCTTCAACCACAACCTCTACGGACTCCGCCGCGTCGACGAACTCGAGGAACGCTATCCCGAATTCCCCGGCCTGAACCTGACCTACGAACTCCGCGAGGCGTTCGTGCAGCACGGCCAGATGCGCGACGCCCCCGAGGCGGCCGAGTTTCGCGACGCCGGCGCCCCGCTGCTCGAAGCCCAGCTCGTCGACCTCGTCGACAGCATCGCCTACGACACGCACGACGTGGACGACGCAATGGAAATCGGCTTCGTCTCGGAGTCCGACCTGCGCGACGTGGAGTTCTGGAACCGCACCGTGGAGATCGTGCGTTCGCGGTACCCGGGACTGGCCGGAAAACCGCTCCGCACCGCCGTCGTGCGCGAGCTGCTGGCGGCCCAGGTGAACGACTTATTGGAAGAAACGGCGCGCCGATTGAACCGCGAAGGGGTTCGCGGCGTCCAAGACGTGCGCCGCGCGACGACGCCCCTGGTGGGGTTGAGCCTCGAAATGGAATTGCTCAAGCGCGGGCTGGAGCGATTCCTCCGCGATCGGGTCTATCGCCATCACCGCGTCCTGCGGATGACGGCGAACGGCAAGCGCATCCTGCGGATGCTCTTCGAGGAGCTGGTCCGCACGCCGGAACTGCTGCCCGAACGGCCGTTCCGCCGCTGCGCCGGCGCCCCGATCGCGCGCGTCGTCGGCGACTACCTCGCCGGCATGACCGACCGCTACGCCCAGCGCGAATACCGACGGTTGTTCCACCCGACCATCGACCTGTGACCGCCGAATCCGAGGGTTCCATGCTCCTCTTGCTCTTGCGCATCTGCTTCGTGGTGTTGCTCCTCGGCACGTCGGTGTTCGCCTTCGTCGTGCTGAACGAGCCTCCGACCGACCCGGACGCGGAACCCCAGCGGGGCACGCTGCTCGCCGCCCTGCTCGGCACCGTCATGATGCTCGGCCTCGGCGGCGTTGTCCTCTACACCGACCTCCGCGAACGCGAGAAGGACATCCGCGTCATCACCTCGCTGTTCTTCGGCCTCCTGCTCGGCCTGCTGATCGGCTGGCAGATCTCGTTCACGGCCGAGCCGATCGTCCGGTCGCTCTGCAACGGCTACCTGGAGCACACCCAGCGGCGCATGGTGGATCTGTCGCGCCTGCTGATCATGCTGATTTGTTCGTATGCGGCGATTTCGCTGCTTTTGCAGACCAAGGACGAGTTTCGCTTCCTGATCCCCTATGTCGAATTTTCCAAGCAGGTGAAGGGCGGACGGGCGCTGGTGCTCGATACCAGCGTGATCATCGATGGCCGGATCGCCGACGTGTGCGATACTCGCATGATCGACACGCGGCTGGTCGTACCCAAATTCGTCCTGAACGAATTGCAGGCGATCGCCGACAGCGGCGACAAGATGAAGCGGAACCGCGGGCGGCGCGGCCTCGACGTCCTCAAGAGGCTCCAGAACAACGCCAAGATCGAACTCGTCGTCCAGGACAGCGTCGGCGAGATCAAGCCCGGCGAGAAGGTGAAGGTCGACGAACGGCTCGTCCTCTTCGCCAAGGCGATCGGCGGCCGCGTGGTGACGAACGACTTCAACCTCAACAAGATCGCCCAACTGCAGGGCGTCGACGTCATCAACCTGAACGAAGTCGCGAACTCGCTGAAGACCGTCGCGCTTCCCGGGGAATACCTGCAACTGCGGATCGCGAAGGCGGGCGACCAACCGGGCCAGGGCGTCGGCTACCTCGACGACGGCACGATGGTGGTCATCGAGCATGGCCGCGGACAGATCGGCAACGAAGTGTCGATCGTCGTGACGAGCGTGCTGCAGACGCCGGCGGGCCGGATGATCTTCGGACGGATCGAAAGCCGGCCGTCGGGCAATTTCGTCCCGGTCGGCTCGAGCGGCAACTACCAGCCGGTGCCGGCGACCGGCCAAACGAGCACGACGCACAAGCCGCTGGCGTCGTCCGAGACGCCCGGCCCGAACGTGCCGGTGCGACCGGCGCAGGAACCGCCGAAATCGTGATCGAGGCCGACGCGCGCGGGACGAACCCACGGCTCGGCCGTGGGTTCTTTCGTTCGGAGGGGTGGCGATGACTTTGCGCAGTTGGCTCCTGACCGGCATGGCCCTGGTTCTCGTCGGCGTGGGCGTCGGCGTGTCCGCCGATCCGCCGAAACCCGCTCCCGCGAAGCCCACGGACGATACGGCGCTCGTCGAGCGCGTCATCGCGGCGCGCAAGGAGTACCAGAATTCGCTCGTGAGCCTCTACGAGCACTACGCGCGGATCGGCGACAAGGAACGGGCGCGCTGGGTGGAGGCGGAGTTGAAGGACTACCACCTGATGAACAAGCCGTCGTACCGGCTCGACATCCACGACGTGCCGCCGGCGACGCTCGAAGCGAAGGTGAACCGCCCCGAAGCCAACAACCTCTACCGCATCGCGAAGGAGTACAAGGGCAAGGGGACGGGCACGGAGTACACGCTGAACCAGCGGCGGGCCGAGATCGTCTTCCAGGAACTCATCTCGAAATACCCCGACAGCGACAAGATCGCCGACGTGGCGTACGAACTCGGCGAACTGTACGAGAGCCGATCGTTCCACCAGTACAACCGCGCCGCGGCCTACTACGAGCGCGCGTACCAATGGCGCAAGGGGAGCGGCACCGACGCCCGGCTGCGCGCCGCGCGGCTCTACGACAAGCAACTCGGCGAACGCACCAAGGCGATCGAACTCTACCGCGATGTGATGCTCAACGACGCCGACAAGGACCGGATGAAGGAAGCCGAGAAGCGCCTGGCCGAACTGACGAGCACGCGGAAGTAAGCCGCGCGGTCAAGTCGTCCCACCGACGCGCGGCTTAAGCCTCCTG
>CAYVRB010000220.1:0-10536 GCA_964453375.1 uncultured Alcaligenaceae bacterium | reverse complement strand
CGGCGACAACCTGCTGAAGTCCGACGCGCTCGTCGAGGTGTCGGTCGGCAACCAGCAGATCAAGCCGGAGAAGGTCGAGGCCGGCACCGGGTTCTACGAGCACAAGTTCCTCAAGGCCGAGGTGCTCCCGTCGATGGCGACGATCACCGTCAAGAAGACCGACCCCGGCGTCAGTTGGGGGAGCGTCCACTGGAGCTACCTCGAAGACATTTCGAAGGTGACGCCGCACGAGGGCACGCCGCTGAAGTTGGAGAAGCGGCTGTTCAAGCGGACCTACGGGAAGGCCGGGCCGGTGATCGACCCGGTGAAGGACGGGGACGCGCTGGGGGTGGGCGACGAGGTGGTGGTGCGGGTCGTCCTGCGGACGGACCGCGACATGGAGTACGTCCACCTGAAGGACCAGCGCGGCAGCGGGACGGAGCCGGTGAACGTGCTGTCGCGGTACAAGTGGCAGGACGGGCTCGGGTACTACGAGAGCACCCGCGACACCGCCAGCCACTTCTTCATCGACTACCTGCCGAAGGGCGTGTACGTCTTCGAGTACGCGGTGCGGGTGCAGCACAAGGGCCAGTACCCGACGGGCCTGGCGAACATCCAGTGCATGTACGCGCCGGAGTTCAACAGCCACAGCGAGAGCGTGATGCTGGACGTGAAGTAAGGGAAGAGTTTCTCGCGCAAAGTCGCGAAGTCGCAAAGAAGCGAGGAACAAGAAGCCAACGATGGGCCTCTTGTTCCTCGTCTTTTACTTTTTCTTCTTCCTGGCATCTTGCGGCTTTGCGCGTGATCCCATCAACGAGTCCCCCGCAAGGTGTCCCTCTCGATCGGGGCGGGCGTTCTCGGTTAGACTTCCCGCCGGAAGCCCCGTGCGATCCGACGCGGGATTAGCTACGCGGACCGGCGGGCGGACTCGACGTCGCCGAGACGAACGACAAGCTACTTCACCTTCAGCACCACGAAGTCCGATTCGCCGGTCGGGCGCGTCACGAGCAGCAGGGCGCCCTTCTCCTTCGAGGCGGTCGCGATCGCGGCCTCGAAGTCCTTCGCGCCGGCGATCGCGGCCTTGTCCACCTTCACGATGAGCAGGCCCTTCGCGAGTCCGGCCTCGGCGGCGGCGGAGCCGCGCTCGACGCCGAGGACGATCGCGCCTTTCGCGTCGCGGGGGAAGCCGAGCTGCTGGGCGAGCGCGGGCGTCAGGTCGGCGACGGTGAGGCCGGCGATGGCGAGGCCGGCGTCGAGCGGCACGCGGGCCGGGCCGCCGCGAACGATGCGCTCGCTCTGGCCATATTCCTCCGGCTGTTCCTCGATCGTCACCATCTGGGCGATGGTTTTCCCATCGCGGATGTAGACGATCTCGGCGGGCTTGCCGAGCGGGAGCTTCGAGACGACGCGGGGCAGCGTGTTCACGTCCTGGAGCTTGGTGCCGCCGACGGAGAGGATCACGTCGCCGGCCTGGAGGCCGGCCTTGGCGGACGGGGTGTTGTCGTACACCTTGGTGACGAGCACGGCGTTGCCGCCGGCGGGCACGCCGAGGCGGTTCGCGAGTTCGGCGTCGACGGCGCGGACGGCGACGCCGAGGTAGCCGCGCTTCACGACGCCGTCGGCGAGGAGTTGCCGGCCGACGTCGCGGGCGAGGTTGCTGCTGACGGCGAGGCCGACGCCGTTGGAGCCGCCGCTGCGCGTCTTGATGGCGCTGTTGATGCCGACGATCTTGCCTTCGAGGTTCACGAGCGGCCCGCCGCTGTTGCCGGGGTTCATCGCGGCGTCGGTCTGGAGGAAGTCTTCGTACTGGTTCAGCTTGAGGTTTTGCCGGCTCTTGGCGCTGACGATTCCCTGCGTGACGCTGCCGGTCAGGCCGAACGGCGCGCCGACGGCGAGCACGCGGTCGCCGACCTCCATCGCGTCGCTGTCGCCGAATTCGAGGAACGGCAGCGGGCGGTCGGCCTTGATGCGCACGACGGCGAGGTCGGTCTTCGGATCGCGGCGGATGTCGCTGGTGGTGACTTTGCGACCGTCGTGGAAGGCGATTTCGAGCGTGTCGGCGCCGTCGACGACGTGGAAGTTGGTGAGGATGACGCCGTCGGCGTCGATGACCACGCCGGAGCCGAAGCCGAGGTTCGGAGAGAACGGGGCTTCGGGTTCCTGCATCTCGAAGAAACGGCGGAACTCTTCGGGGATGTTGCTCGGCAGTTGCCGGACGCGCGGGTTAACGGCCCGCTTGGTCGCCTTCGCCTCGATGCTGACGACGGCGGGAAGGACGCGCTGGACAACCTCGCGGTAGGAGCCGAACTCCTTGGGCATCGGCGGGGGCGGCACGGCCTGGCCGTGGAGTCGGTCGGCGAGCAGGATGGCGGCGAAGCCGCCGAGGGCGAGGCAGAAGAGGGCGAGGGGAATGCGGGCCAGGAATTTCATGGGGGAAACTCCGATCGAGGAAAGGCCCCCGTCGCGGGGGCGACCGATTATACGCTCCGGAAGGAACGAAAGGGGCACTCGCACCGCGCGAGTGCCCGATCGTTGAACGGAACTTACTGGCCGAGTTGCGCCGTGACGGCGATCTTCTTCGGCTGCGCCTCGGGGCGCTTGCCGACGGCGATCGTCAGTACGCCGTTGGCCAGGTTGGCGCTCACGGCGTTGGCGTCGACCGTCTTCGGCAGGCGGACGCTCTGCTCCCACGAGCCGTAGTTGCGGTTGTCGTAGCCGGCGCCGTCGCGCGGCTTGCGTTCGGCCTTCACGGTCAGGACGTTCTCGTGCAGGGCGATGTCGAAGCCGCCTTCCGGGATGCCGGGGGCGTCGAGTTCGACGACGACCTTGTTCTCGTCGTCCCAGATCGCCAGCGGCAGGGTCGGGGCCGGGGCGGCGGCGCGATCGAACGGCGCGTCGTGGAAGAAATGGTCGAGCAGGTTCGCGAGACGGTTGGTCGTGGGAACCAGCGAGCCATTGGGGAACGTGGCGAACATGAATCCAGCCTCCTCGTGTCGCGGGCGAACCGTGGGTTCAGATTGGTGAGGCGGCCCCGCCGGCCCGCGACGCACGGCGAAGACGACGCCTCGACTGGAATCCGAGAATACAACCCGCGTGCCAATTCCGGGCGCGCGACGCAAGTGGCGGAGCTTCCGAAATTTGCCGCGAAGGGGCGGTTCTCCAAGGGTTTTCATCACTGTCAGAGTGGCAGCCGAAGGCGCGCGGCGTATATCATTCCCCGTCCCTCCCCGCTCAAATCATCCGCTATTCGCGAGGTCGATGCATGTCCCCGGCACTCCTGTTGACGGCCTGCCTCCTGGCCGCGCCCGCCGTCGGCGATGGCGACTGGCCCCAATGGCGCGGCCCGAACCGCGACGGCAAATCGCTCGAAACCGGGCTGATCAAGAATTGGCCCAAGAACGGTCCTGCGGTCGCCTGGGAAAACCTCAAAGTCGGCCACGGCTACGGCTCCCCGGCCGTCGTCGGCGACAAGGTCTACATCCTGGGTGGCGATGGCAATCAGCCCGGCGACGCGGAGCATTGCCTCTGCTTGAATCTGAAAGATGGGACCGAAGTGTGGAAGTCGCCGCTCGGAACGAGTCCCGGCAAATTCAACGCCGGCTGGGGTGGCGGACCGCGTTCCTCCCCGACGGTCGCCAACGGAATGGTCTACTGTCTCGGCGCGACCGGCGATCTCACCTGCCTCCAGGCGAGCGACGGCAAGGAGGTCTGGAAGAAGAATCTGGTCAAGGACTATGGCGGCCTCGTCGGAGGATTCAACTGGGGCTACAGCGAATCGCCCCTCGTCGACGGCGACAACCTGATCTGCACGCCGGGCAAAGGCACCGGCATGATCGCGCTCAACGCCAAGACCGGCGAGACGGTCTGGAGCTGCAAGGAATTCAAGGACGGCGCCGGCTATTCCTCCATCGTTCCCGTCGAGGTCGGCGGCGTCCGCATCTATCTCCAGCAAACCATGGAATCCTCGCTGGCGGTCCGCGCGAAGGATGGCAAACTGATGTTCCAGAACAAGTTGTTGAACCGGCAAACGGCGGTCATCCCGACGCCGGTCTTCGCGGACAACTATGTCTTCTTCACGGCCGGATACGGCGCCGGGTGCGAATCCTTCAAGCTGACAGCCACCGGCGACACGGTGAAAGCCGAATCCGTCTACTCCAAGATTTCCTCCCTCTCGAACCACCACGGCGGCGTGATCCAGGTCGGGGACAAGGTGTACGGCCACAGCGACCGCGGCGGTTGGACCTGCCTCGATTTCAAGAAAGCGCCGGACGGCCCCGCCTGGAATTATGACAAATTCGGCAAAGGATCGATGACTTACGTCGATGGCCACTTCCTCTGCTATGCGGAAAGCAGCGGCGACATCTCCGTCATCAAGGCGACCGACAAGGATTGGGAACAGGTCGGCAGTCTGAAACTGCCGAAGCGCAGCAAGACCTCCAAGGGTCGGGGCGCCATCTGGGCCCACCCCGTCGTCGCGCACGGCAAGCTCTTCCTTCGGGACTTCGACTACCTCTTCTGCTTCGATCTGAAGAAATAACCTGTAAGCTTCGCGCGCCGCGGCGGTATTCGCCGTCGCGGCGGCATCGGAGGGCGCAGCGTGATCGATGCCCTCGCCGACCTGATCGCGGCGATCCGGCCGACCAACCGGTTCTACGCCCACAAGCTCCGCGACCTGAACCTCGCGGACCTGAACTCCCCCGCCGCCCTCCGCCGCCTGCCGTTCACGACGAAGGCCGAACTCGTCGCGGACCAGCTCCAGAATCCGCCCTACGGAACCAACCACACCGAACCGCTCGAACGCTACACGCGGTTCCACCAGACCTCCGGCACCACCACCGGCCAACCGCTCGTCTGGCTCGACACGCTCGCAAGCTGGGAATCCCTCCTCGAAATCTGGAAGGAGATCTACGCCGCCCTCGGCATCGCCGCGAACGACACGCTGTTCTTCCCGTTTTCGTTCGGCCCGTTCCTCGGCTTCTGGAGCGGCTTCGAGGGGGCGGCCCGACTCGGACTCCGCGTCCT
The DNA here is from genome assembly GCA_964453375.1 of uncultured Alcaligenaceae bacterium. GTDB lineage: Bacteria > Planctomycetota > Planctomycetia > Gemmatales > Gemmataceae > Limnoglobus. The sequence continues at coordinate 5,535 of CAYVRB010000220.1, read as the reverse complement.
CTCCGGTGGGGGCATGACGAGTTCGGCGCGGTTGAAGTTCCTGCTCCGCCATGGCGCGACCGTCGTCTTCGCGACGCCAACCTATGCGGGGCACCTGGTGGAAGTGGCCGAGCGCGACGGACTAAACTTGAAGGACTCGGCGGTGCGGATGCTCGTGGTCGCCGGCGAGCCGGGAGGGAACATCCCCGCGACGCGCGCCCGGATCGAGGCCGGTTGGGGCGCGAAGGTCGTCGACCACTACGGCCTGACCGAGACCGGCCCGATCGCGCTCGAATCGCCGGACGACCCCGGCGGCCTCGCGATCCTGCCGCAAGCCTGCCTCGCCGAGGTGATCGACCCGGCGACGCTGGAACCGGCCGAGTCGGGCGAACTGGTGCTGACGACCCTTGCCCGGCGCGCCTGCCCCGTGATCCGCTACCGCACCGGGGACCTGGTGCGGCGCCGGCCGGGAGTTTCTACAATAACGCGCCTGGACGGCGGCATCCTCGGCCGCGCCGACGAGATGGTGCAGGTCCGCGGCAACAACCTGTACCCCTCGGCGATCGAGGCGATCGTGCGGCGGTTCCCCGACGTGGCCGAGTACCGTGCCACGATCGATGGCACCGGACCGTTGGCGGGATTGAAATTGGAGATCGAAACCGCCCGAGCCGACCTCGCCCCCGCGATCGTCCGCGCCATCCAGGACGACCTGCTGTTCCGCGCCGACGTGACCGTCCTCCCCCCGGGCAGCTTGCCCCGATTCGAGATGAAGGCCCAACGATGGATCATTCAGCGATGACGAATTCCCGCTTCGCCGCCCTCGCGCTCGTCCTCGCCGCGCTGCCCGCGTCGGCGGCCGACTGGATCCACTGGCGCGGCCCGAACCAGAACGGCGTCTCGGAAGTCACGGGCATTCCGAACAATTTCGCCGTCGGCGCCGTCGGCCAGGGCAACCTCGTCTGGCGCTCGAACGTCGGCGGCCGCTCCGCCCCGCTCGTCATGAACGGGCACCTCTACCTGATCTCGGCTTCAGGATCGGGAATCACCGAAGGCGAACGGGTCGTCTGCCTCAAGGAAACGTCCGGCGAGCCGGTCTGGGAGAAGAAGTTCAACGTCTTCCACACCGACATCGTCTCCAGCCGGCTCGGCTGGACGAGCCTCACCGCCGACCCCGCCTCCGGCATCGTCTACTGCCACGGCACGCAGGGGAACATCGCTGCCTTCGACGCCAAGACCGGCGACATCAAGTGGCTACGAAATCTCACCGAGGAGTTCGGCCGCATCACCGGCTACGGCGGACGCATTTCCTCCCCGATCTTCGACGGCGGCCTCGTGATCGTCGGCTTCGTCAACTCCTCCTGGGGCACCCACGCCCGCGGCGGGAACCGCTACTACGCGTTCGACGGCAAGACCGGCGAAGTCGTCTGGGTGTCCGAAGTGTCCAACCCGCAGCGGATGATGAAGGGGACGTACTACTCGAATCCGGTGATCGCGAACATCGGCGGTCAGCGCCTGCTGATCACCGGCGGCGCCGACGGGGCGGTCCACGCCATGAAGGTCCGCACCGGCGAAGTCGTCTGGTCGCTGCCGATCGCCGTGAACATCGTCAACCCGTCGCCGGTCGTGGACGGGAACCTCGTGTACATCTCGCATGGCGAGGAGAACATCGGCGGCGGTCCGATCGGCAAGGTGCTCTGCATCGACGCGTCGCAGGTGAACGCGAAGACGAAGGCGCCGAAGGTGGTGTGGGAGACGAAGCGGATCGCGATGCCTTCCGGCGGCAGCCGGCAGGGGGTGCGGTTCGGGCTGTCGTCGCCGGCGCTCGCCGATGGCGTGCTGTACTTGCCGGACGACGCGGGCGAACTGTATGCCTTCAGCGCGAAGGACGGGAAGTGCCTCTGGACGCACAAGTTCGGCACCGTCTCGCGCGGCGCGCCGCTGGTGGTCGACGGCAAGCTCTACGTCTTCGACGTGAACGCGAAGCTGACGGCGCTCAAGCTGAACGGCAAGGAGGAGCCGGAGGTGCTGGCGGAGATCCCGTTCCGCTCCGTGGCCGGCGCCGGGTTCGTCGAGACGCACGGCACGCCGATCGCGGTGAACGGCCGGCTCTATTTCAGCACGCGGGAGTTCACCTATGCCATCGGTGCGGAGAAGCCGGTACTAGGCAATGCCGCTGCCGCGATCCCGGCGGCCGAAACGCCGTTCAACGCGGACGCCGCGCCGGCTTCGCTCCGAATCTTCCCGGCCGAGATCACGACCGCGCCGGGCCAGACGGTCAACTTCTCCGTGAAGTTCCTGGACGCCAACGGCCGCGAGGTGAAGGCGCCGGCGGACGCGAAGATCGAGTGGAGCCTGCCGCAACCGCCGGCGCCGACGCCGATGGGGGCGCAGCCGCCGGCGCTCAACGGCGTGCTGAAGGCGGACGGCGCGATGGCGTCCGTCGAGATCGCGAAGGTACCGAACCAGCAGGGCTACGTGAGCGTGAAGGCCGGGAACCTGACGACGACCGTGAACACCTGGGCGCGCGTCCGCGTCGCCCCGCAGGTGCCGTACATGAACGACTTCGAGAAGGTGCCGGAGGGGATCGCCCCGGGCGGCTGGGTGAACGCGAACGGCAAGTTCCTCGTCAAGAAGCTCGCCGACGGGAACAAGGTGCTCGCGAAGGTGAACACCGACAGCCGGCCGCCGTTCGCGCGCGCCAACGGCTTCATCACGGCGACGACCGCGAAGGCCTACGCCATCGAGTGCGACCTGCTCGGCACGAAGGTCCGCGACCAGTTCCCCGACATGGGGATCGTCAACAGCCGCTACCTGATGGTGTTCGAAGGCAAGCCCGACCCGAACCTCGACAACAAGAAGACCCTGCGGCTCGTGTCGTGGGAGGCGCGCCTGCGCGTGAACAAGGTGATCGAGTTCGACTGGAAGCCGGACGTCTGGTACACGGCGAAGCTGGTGGTCGAGCCGACGGCGAAGGGGGCCGACATCAAGGGCAAGGTGTGGGAGAAGGGGAAGCCCGAACCGGCGGCGTGGACGCTGGAGTTCAGCGATCCGCTGCCGAACCTGGAAGGCTCGGCCTCGCTGTACGGCTACGTGACGAACATCGCCGAGCCGATGCCGGGTTCGGAGATCCATTACGACAACCTGAAGATCACGCCGGCGGCCAAGGCGCCGGCGGGCAAGTAACGCGATACGACGCGAACCAACCTTCCAAGGGAAGCTGTTATGAATCTCGTGCGAAGCGCCGGAGCGGCCATCGTGTCGCTGGGCATCGTGGGCGGCCTGGGCTACCTCGGATGGTCGCTGTACCGCGCGAACGCGGAGGCGCAGGCCGAGAACGCGCCGCTGCCGCCGGTGTCGGCCGAGGCGCGACTGGCGCCGGCGAGCGCGTCGATCGGCGGGCCGGGCCGCGCCGTCGCGACGCCGCTCGTGGAACCGGCGAAGGCCGAATTGAAGGCCGACCCGAAGGCCGACGGCGGCGCGGGCGGCGGCAGTGAAGTGACCATGTTCGGCGGCACCGTCGGCCGCAACTTCATCAACACCGTCGACAAGAACATCATTGAGAAGCCGGAGCAGGGCGGCCCCGAACAACTCTGGACGGCGCTGCTCGGCTCGCGCGCCTACGGCGGCCCGATCATCGCCGGCGGCAAGGTCTACGTCGGCACCAACAACGAACACCCCCGCAACAAGCGGGACGCGCGCAAGAACGCCGAAGGCGACGAGGAACCGATCGACAAGGGCGTGCTGATGTGCTTCGACGTGAAGACCGGCGAGTTCCTCTGGCAGGCCGTCAACGACAAGCTCCCCGGCGGCATGGTCGTCGACTGGCCCAAGGAAGGCGTCTGCTCCACGCCCCACGTCGAGGGGAACCGCCTCTACTACGTCACGAACCGCTGCACCGTCGTCTGCCTCGACGTGAACGGCATGGCCGACGGCAACCAGGGGATCGCCAACGAAAAGTACAAGGAGAAGTCCGACGCCGACATCCTCTGGGAATACGACCTGATGGCGGAACTGAACGTGTTCCCCCACAACATGTCGGCGTGCAGCCCTCTCGTCGTCGGCGACTACATCTACGTCGTGACCGCCAACGGCGTGGACGAGAACCACATCAACATCCCCGCCCCGCAGGCGCCGAGCTTCGTCTGCCTCGAGAAGCAGACCGGTAAGCTGAAGTGGAAGAGCAGCCTGCCGGGCAAGGAGATCATGCACGGCCAGTGGTCCAACGCCGTCTACGGCGAGATCGCCGGCGTCAAGCAGGTGATCTTCCCCGGCGGCGACGGCTGGCTCTACAGCTTCGAGCCGACCAGCGGCGAACTGCTCTGGAAGTTCGACGCCAACCCGAAGGACTCGATGTACGAACTCGGCGGTTCGGGCACCCGCAACGACTTCATCGGCACGCCGGTGGTCGTCGACGGCAAGGTCTACATCGGCGTCGGCCAGGACCCGGAGCACTTCACCGGCATCGGCCACTTCTGGTGCCTCGACCCGGCCGGCAAGAAGGGCGACATCTCCCCCGAACTCGTCGACAAGATCGAAAAGATCGAGGACGGCCGGAGCAAGATGACCGGCAAGCCGAACCCGAATTCCGCCGTCGTCTGGCACTTCGGCGGCGCCGAGCAACGCAAGGTCGCCGGCCGCGACTTCATCTTCGGCCGCACCATGAGCAGCGCCGCCGTCGTCGACGGGATCGTCTACATCGCCGAACTCCAGGGGCAACTCCACTGCCTCGACGCCAAGACCGGCAAGCAGTTCTGGCAGTACGACACCAAGGGCGCCATCTGGGGCTCCGCGTACGTCGTGGACGGCAAGGTCTACCTCGCCACCGAGGGCGGCGAGCTGTTCGTCTTCAAGCACGCGAAGGAGCCGAAGACCTTCGACGAGCTGCTGATCGTGGCCGCCAACGACAAGGACCTGCGGGCGAAGGTGACGGCCATGCGCAAGGAAATCGAGAAGGAGTACCTCGTCGCGAAGGTCGAATTCGACTCCGCGATCCGCAGCACGCCGGTGGTGGCCGACGGCGTGCTCTACGTCATGACCGAGAAGTCGCTGGTCGCGTTCAAGAAGAAGTGACGGCCCGCGCCCGCGGACGGTCGTCCGCGGGCTTCCCGTTTTCCATCATCAGGATTCCCGCCCGTGCTCCCCGATACTCCCGGCAAGACGGCGCCCGTGACCGGCGCCACCCTCGACGAGAAGATCGCCAACGCGAAGAAGCAACTCGACGCGCACTTCGTCGAGACCGTGAAGTGGCACTTCAACCCCGAGACCGGCACGCCGTTCTGGCTCGAGAAGGCGAAGACGTTCGACTTCAACCCGCTGACCGACGTGAAGTCGTTCGACGACATCCGGCGGTTCCCGATCTTCGAGGACGAATGGCTGCGCGGCGGCCCGGTGCGGAAGTGGGTGCCGAAGGCCTACGCGCACCGCGGCGTCTACGTCTTCGAGACCGGCGGCACCACCGGCCTGCCCAAGAGCCGCATCGTCATCGACGACTTCAAGATCGACTACGAGATGATGTCCGACACGCTGCCGGACCAGTACTTCCCGCGCGGGGCGAAC
>CAYVRB010000219.1:0-10553 GCA_964453375.1 uncultured Alcaligenaceae bacterium | reverse complement strand
GGACGACACCTCGATGCAACGGGCCGCCAAAAATCAGACGGAAATCCACAAGGCGTTCATCCGCAGCCGTTGGATGCCCGCCTGGGTGGATGCTGTTGAATATGGCAAGTTCGGCCGCGCGACCGTGACCGCGACTCTGTTCGGCGGGATGGACGCCACGCTCTACGCCGATTTCAAGAAGGACGTGCCCGCGATGATGAACTCGGTCGAGAACACCTTGAAACACACCCATGGCGCCTACGGCCCCGCGCACATGGCCTCACGGGGTTCCATCCTCGAAGTCAAGAAGTCCACCGGCGAACCGCCCCTCGGCAGCAGCGGCATCCAGATTCGTTTTGAAACGGATCTCATCATCGAAGGCCTTCGGCCGACCCGCGTTGTGCGCGTACGACCCAACACGTGGCCGCTGGTCCAGGTGCCTTGCGAAGAATACCTCGAAGATGGAGCCAATCTGGAAGAACGCTTCCCCTCGCCGGCCATCTTTCCGAAGTATTGACACATGAGAATTTGATGGAGATGTCGCATTCGTCGAGATCGTACTGGAGCAGGTCCATGTTACACCGATAGCAGCCGGTCACCCGGGTCTCGCAGGCCGCCGGCGGCCTACTGGTTCAAGCCTAAGTAAAACTATTGCATTGTCCGCTTCGATTGGCTTCTGACCGAAGCATGAGAAGCCAAGGATCGGCGTCCGCACTCGAGGCAATTCGGCAACAGGCGGTCGCACGGGTGTTGAGCGGCCAAACGCAGGCGGCCGTCGCCAGGGCGTTCGGCGTCCACCCCGTGACCGTGGCCAAGTGGATGGCCCGCCACCGGGCCGATGGCGACACCGGCATGGACGCGAAACCGACGCCCGGTCGGCCCCGCTACCTGACCCCGGACCAAGAGGAGCAGGTGAAAGCGTGGCTCATCCAGAAGCCGACAGACCACGGCTTCCGCGCCGACCTCAGGAGCGCCCGCCGGATCGTCGAACTGATCCGCCGGCACACCTCCCCCGGCCAGCTCGACCAGATCGTAGCAAACGCCAAGCCCGGGCGGAAGGAATGACGAAGGATTGGAATCCTGATGGGCGCGAGTCGGCAATTCACGCCAGGATCGCGTCCACGACGCGGCCGTGGACGTCCGTGAGGCGGAAGTCGCGGCCGCTGTAGCGATAGGTCAGCTTCTCGTGGTCGAGGCCGAGGAGGTGGAGCACGGTCGCGTGCAAGTCGTGGACGCTCACGCGGTTCTCGGCGGCCTTGAAGCCGAACTCATCGGTCGCGCCGTGGGCGAACCCGCCCTTCACGCCGCCACCGGCGAGCCAGACGGTGAAGCCGTAGTGGTTGTGGTCCCGGCCGTCGCCGTTCTCGGACACGGGCGTGCGGCCGAACTCGCCGGCCCAGATCACGAGCGTATCGTCCAACAGCCCGCGCTGGCGGAGATCCTTCAGTAGCGCCGCGATCGGTCGGTCGATCTCGCCGCACTTCTTCTTCAATTCGGCATTGATGTTGGCGTGGTGGTCCCAGCCGCCGAGCGAGAGTTGCACGAAGCGGACGCCGCGCTCGACGAGCCGCCGCGCGAGCAGGCAACCGCGGGCGAACTCGCCGGGGCCGTAGGCGTCTCGCACCTTCATCGGCTCGCGGCGCGTGTCGAAGGCGTCGCCGGCGGCGGTCTGCATGCGGAAGGCCGTCTCCATCGCCTTCACGCGGGCTTCGAGCAGCGGGTCGTGTCCGTTCGCCGCGGCGTGGGAGGCGTTGAACGCCTGCAGCGCGTCGAGTTGCCGCTTCTGGTCGGCCGAACCGACGGCGGGATTCCTCAGGTGCCGGATCATCTTCTCGGGATCGGCCTCGGCGGCGGCGACGCGCGTCGCCTGGAACTGGCCGGGCAGGTAGCCGCTGCGTTCGAAGCCGACCTGTCCGAAACCGTTGCCGAGCGAGACGAAGCCGGGCAGGTCCGCGTTCTCGCTGCCGAGGCCGTACGACACCCACGAACCGATGCCGGGATGGATCGCGTCGATCCGGCCGCTGGCCAGGAAGTTGGCGGCCGGCGAGTGGTTCGGGTTCGTCGCGTGGACGGACCGCAGCACGCAGAGTTCGTCGGCGCAGTCGCGGAGGTTCGGCAGCAGGTCGCTGACCGGCAGCCCGGACTTCCCGCCGGGTCGGAACGAGAACGGCGAGGGCATCAGTCCGCCGGTGACGCGCTCGGTGCGGAGATCGGCCGCGCCGGGGCGCTTCCCGGCGTGCTTGGCGAGCGCGGGCTTCGGGTCGAACAGGTCGAGGTGCGACGGTCCGCCGGCCATGAACAGGAAGACGACGCGCTTGGCGCGCGGCGGGAAGTGCGGCCGCTTCGTCGGCGCGTCGGCGGCCCGCAGGAAGCTCGCCAGTCCGAGCAGGCCGACGCTGCCCCCGAGTTCGCGGAGCATCCGACGGCGCGTGAGATCGAACGGGGCCATACGGTTTCGCCGTCAGTTCAGGAACAGAAACTCGTTGCAGGCCAGCAGCGCCTGCGCGAGCAACTCCCACGCGGGCGGGTCGCCGTCCTTCGCGGGGGCGATCAGCTTCACGGCCGTCGCCAGCTCGTCGGCCTTCGGGTCGCGCCGCAGGATCCTTCGGAACAATTCCTTCGATCCATCCGCCGCCGATTGATTGGCAACGAACTTCGCCAGCTCCGTCGCCGACTGACGAACGAACGGGCTGTTCAGGAAGTAGAGCTGCTGCACCGGCGTGGTCGTCGTCTCGCGCTTCTCGCCGTGGCCGCGCGGGTCCGGCAGGTCGAACAACCGGTGGATGTCGGCCGGTTTCTCGCGGCTCACCTTGCCGAAGATCGTGCGGCGAACGCTGCGCGGGCCGTCCAGATTGTCCGACGGCCCGCCGCCGGCGAGATCGAGCCGGCCGCTCACCAGAAGCATCGCATCGCGCCACGCTTCCAGTTCGAGCCGCTTGCGGTTGGCCCGCCACAACCAGCGATTGTCGGCATCCAGTGCGGCGAACGCGTCGTCGTGCCGGCTCGATTGGCGGTACGCGGCGGAGAGCACCAACTCCCGGACGAGCCACTTCATCGACCAGCGGTTGGACACGAACCGCGCCGCGAGATCGTCGAGCAGTTCGGGATGCGTCGGCCGATCGCCGAGTTCGCCGAAGTTGCTCGGGGTCGTCACGAGGTGTCGGCCGTAGATCCAGCCCCAGGCGCGGTTCACGAAGACGCGCGCCGTCAGGCCGGCGGCGTCGGTCGTGATCGCGTCGGCCAGTTCCCGCCGACCGCTGCCCGATCGGAGCGGGCGCGGTTCGCCGGTCGATAGCACGGTCAGGAATCGGCGGGGCACGATCTCGCCGGGCCGGGCCGGATTGCCGCGCACGAAGATGGGCAAGTCGCGGAACGATCCCGGCTTGTAGTCGATGACCGTCCACGCCGGGTCGTCGCCGTTGATCCACGTGCCGGCGTCGCGGACCACGTTCGCCATCGCCCCGCCATCGAGCGATTTCACCTGCTTTTCCAGATCGGCCACGCGCGCCTCGAACGCCTTCACCTGCTTCTCGAACGGAGCGGGATCCTTCTTCTCCTTCTTCGCCGTGCCGCGCATCTCCTTGGCGTAGCCGAGGCGCTGCGTCGCGTCGAGCAGCTCGAGTTTCGCGGCGACGAGTGCGTTCTGAATCGCGTCGGCGGCCGCCGTTACGGGCCGTTCCGCGAGCTGCGTGTTCGCCATCACCCCGGCGAGGGCGTGATAATCCTCGGTGCTGATCGGGTCGAACTTGTGGTCGTGGCAGCGGGCGCACGCGACGGTCAGGCCGAGGAAGCCGCGCGTGACCGCGTCGACGCGCTCGTCCCATTCGTCGGCGACGATCGCGGCGATCACGTCTTTCGAGAGCTTCGGTTCCTTGTGGTACACCGGCGAGAGGCCGAGGAATCCGAGCGCCGCGTAGTCCGCGGGCGGCGTGTCGGGCAGGCGGTCGGCGGCGAGTTGGAGCCGGATGAATCGGTCGAACGGCACATCGGCGTTGAACGCGGCGACGACCCAGTCGCGGTAGCGATAGGGGAAGCGCGGCGGCTTGCAGGTCGATTCGCCCGTCGAGTGGTCCTCGGCGTACCGGGCCACGTCGAGCCAGTGACGCGCCCATTTTTCGCCGAACCGCGGCGACGCGAGCAGGTCGTCCACCCGCCGTTCGTAGGCGTCGGTTCGTTCGTCGGCGACGAACGCCTCGACCTGCTCGAAGGTCGGCGGAAGGCCGACGAGATCGAAGTGGACGCGACGGATCAACGCTCGCCGGTCGGCGGCGGGAGCGGGCGCGAGCGTCTTGTCGTCGAGCGCCTTGAGAATGAAGGCATCGGCTTTCGTGATCGGCCACTTCGGATTCGAAACCTTCGGCGCCGGGCGCTCGGCGACGCGCTGGAAAGACCAGAACCGTCGGGCCGCCTCGCCGATCTCGCGCTTGGCGGACGTCGCGGCCGGAAGCGGCGCGCCCATCGCCACCCACTTCTTCAAATCGGCGACGTCCGCGTCCGGCAGCTTCGCCTTCGGCGGCATCGCGGGGGCGTCCGATGCGTGCGCGACGGCGCGCAGGAGCAGGCTCTTCTCGTCCTTCGCCGTCACGGCCGGGCCGGAGTCCCCGCCCTGGCGGATGCCGACCGGCGTATCGAGTTGGAGGCCGCCCTGGGACTTCTTCGCGGCCGCCGAGTGGCAGGAATGGCAATGTTCGACGAAGACCGGCCGAATCTTCCTCTCGAAAAAGTCGACGCCCTCGTCGGCCTGGCCAACGGCCGGTCCGAGGAGCATCATCACCAGCGCGACCCTTAACGCCGAGCTGCCAGGACTCGGCGACTTCGGACTCGGCGACTCGAGGAAACGATTTCCTTCGGGCATGACACGACCGGCGGAATGGCGGCAACGGCGAGGACAAGCGACCAACCCGATCATTGTAAATGATGCCGCTCCCGTCTCCAGTCGAAAACGAATCCCGATGGTATTTGCCATCCCGCGGACGTTGGGGGGGTGTATCGATCGACGCTGTGGTACCGGGCGAAGGTTCGCGACGACGCCGAATCGTCACTCGGGATGCCGAGTTCCGTCAGCCACGCGACGGATCACGAGCGGATTGCTTCAGATCATGTGACATTTGAATTCGTTTGGAGGAGTAAGCCCATCGGTGTCGCGACCGCCCCGGAAGGTATGCCAAGCAGTCGCGATTCTACGAAGAACCAATCCGTGACCCGGAACGACGAGATCGTTCGAACGGGAGATCCGTGTCAATCGTGCGAATGCGAACGGGGACGACCGATCGGACGCGATCGCGTCCCGTCATTTGCGGATCCCCACTGAGCCTAAGCCTCGCGACGGACGAATTCTTCGAGATCATACGGCCATCTGCAAACCGGTGAGCGTGCCGGTGCCGGAGCTGAACTTGTCGGTTTCGATGCCCATCCGCTGGAGTAGGCTGACGTAGAGGTTGCAGAGTGGCGGCGGGTTCTGCGGGTCGAACGCGAGGTGTTGGCCGTGCCGGAAGCCGCCGCCAGCGAGGAAGACGGGAAGGTTCTTCACCGAGTGGCTGCTGCCGTCGCCGAGGTTGCTGCCGAGGAAGACCGACGTGCGGTCGAGCAGGTTGGCGCCGTCCTCTTTCGTTCCCTTCAGCTTGGCGAGCAGGTCGCGCACGGTCTTCATCGTTTCCGTCTCGACGATCTTGAGCTGCGCGAGCTTGCCCGGCTCCTTGCCGTGGTGCGAGAGGTCGTGGTGGCCGAGCGACACGCCGGGGATCGGCGGCACGTAGGTCGAGCCGGCCAGCATGATCGTCACGATCCGCGTCGAATCGGTCTGGAAGGCGAGGTGCGTCAGGTCGAAGAGCAGTTTCGTCCGACCGAGGAGGTCGGCGACGCTCGGGATGTCCGTCGGCGGCGGTACGTTCACCTTGGGCTTGGGCGTTTTCGCCCACGCCTCGTCGCGCGCGAGGCGCGTCTCCAGGTCGCGGACGCCGGCGATGTACTCGTCGAGCTTCTCGCGGTCGTCGGAGCCGAGCTTCGTCCGCAGCGAGCCGGCCTGTCCGCGGACGTCGTCGAGGATGCTCCGGCCGTCGGCGAGGCGGTCCACCTGGTCGCGGACCTCCTTCGGATTGCCGTCGAGGAACAGCTTGGCGAACACCTTGGCCGGCGACGTGGCCGCGGGCACGAGCGCGCCGGTGCGCGTCCACGACAGCCCGGCTCCTTCGCCCGAGAGCGCGAGGCTGGCGAAGCGCGTCTGCCCGCCGATCTTCTCGGCCGCGAACTGGTCCAGCGAGATCGAGTTGCGGAACCCCGGTCGCCCCGCATTCTGCGCCCCGGTGAGGAAGCTGGCCGAGGCCTGGTGCGCGAACCCCGGACTCATCCCCGCGTGCGCCAAGCCGGACACGATGGTGAAGTCGCTGCGGAACTCCTTGAAGACGTCGAGGTACGGCGTGAGTTCGTAGTCCTTGCCGGCCTTCTCCGGGAAGAAGTGCGGCGGATGCAAGCCGAGCGGCGTGCAGATGCAGACCATTCTTCGGCGTGGCGATATTGTGTTGGCGCGGGCGAACGCGTCGAGGCACGGCAGCGCAAGCGAGACGCCGGCGGCGCGGAGGAAGCGGCGACGGAGGAGATTAGGTTGCATTTGAAGATCTCGGACGAAGACAGTGCAAAGTAGAAAGTGCAAAATGCAAAGTGCAAATTGCAGAGGGTGTACGGGTCAGGTCGCCTTTGCGCGCGTCGCGTTGGCCTTCGTCGTCACGAGTGCAAATCGCAGTGGGTGAACGGGTCAGGTCGCCTTTGCGCGCGTCGCGTTGGCCTTCGTCGTCACGAGTGCAAATTGCAGTGGGTGAACGGGTCAGGTCGCTTTTGCGCGCGTTGCGTTGGCCTTTGTCGTCACGATCGACTTCGCGACGATGTTCATGAGTTCCATGCATTCCTGGGCCAGATCCGACATTCGTTCTTCCGGGAGCAGGTTCGCCTTCACGATCAGCAGCAGCCAGCAATGCGATTCGCGCAGTTCTTTCAACGCGATGCTGAGCTTGTGGACGAAATCGCGCCGACTTTCCGCTCCGCACGCTTCCGCGTAGTTCGGCGCGGGAGACGTGCCGGATCGTACCAGTTGGCTGGCGATGTGTCGCCCCAATTTCGTTTCCGGCAGCGCATCGACGACTTTGCCGATGCGAGCCGCGAAGTCGAGCAGCCGTTCCAGCAAAGCGTCGCTCTTGCGAATCGGTTTCTCGCTCATCGCGGCCTCCGCCGAACGGTCTTCCAATTTGCACTTTGCATTTTGCACTTTCTAATTTGCACTATTCATTTCGATCGAAACACCTCGCTCTGCACCACTTCATGCACCAGCGTCCGAAACCCATAACTCTTCCCGCGAATGCCCGCCACGATCGCCTCGATCTCCGCTCGGTCGGCACGCGTCGGCGCGCCGCCGGTCCCATACGTCAACAGCTTTTCCGTCAAGGCGCGGGCCAACTGGTCCTTGTCCTTCAACAGAACCTGCTTGAACTCGTCGATGTTCCGGAACTTCGAACCATCCGGCATCACGTCGGCAGAATCCACATTCGGCCCTTTCTTGTAGCGCATCGTGCGGCCGTTCACGACGGCCGGTCCGCCTTGGCCGACGCTGCGGTAGTAGTCGCGCCAGCCGCCGATGACGTCGAAGCTCTCGAGCGCGAAGCCGGGCGGATCGATCTTCGCGTGGCAGCCGGCGCACTCGGCTCGCTGGCGGTGATTCGCGAGCTGTTCGCGGATCGTCGTCGCGCCGCGGATGTCCGGCTCGACCGCCTCGACGTCCACCGTCGGCTTCGGCGGCGGCGTACCGAGGATGCGGTCCAGCACCCAGGCGCCGCGCAGGATCGGCGAGGTCGTGGTGCCGTTGGCCGTCACCTTCATCACGCCGGCCATCGTCAGCACGCCGCCGCGGTGGCTGTCCTTCGGCAGCGTCACCTTCCGGAACTCCTGCCCCGTCACGCCGGGGATGCCGTAGTGCCGGGCGAGGCGGCCGTTGAGCATCGTGAAATCCGAGGCGACGAAGTTCGTCAGACTCAGGTCGTCCTTCAGCACCTCGTGGAAGAAGAACAGCGCTTCCTTGACCATCGCCACCTTGAGGACGTCGTCGTACTCGGGGTAGAGCGCGGGGTCCGGGGCCGTGTCGTCGATGGCGCGGAGGTTCAGCCACTGGCCGACGAAGTTCTCGGCGAAGGCCGCTGCCTTCGCGTCCTTCAACATCCGCTCGACTTGTGCTCGGAGCGTTTCGGGCCGGTTCAACTTGCCCGTCTCGGCGAGCGCCAGCAACTCCTCGTCGGGCATCGAACTCCAGAGGAAGTACGACAGCCGGCTCGCGAGGGCGAAGTCGTCGAGCCGGCCGGGCTTCTCTTGCAGGAACAGGAACTGCGGCGAAACGAGGATGGCCTTGAGGCCGACCCGCATCGCCTGCTCGAAGGAGGACTTCGCGTCCAGCTTCGCCTTCACGCGGTCGAGGAACGGCTGGATGTCGGCATCCGTCACCGTCCGACGAAAGGCCCGGCGGGCAAAGTTGCGGAGGATGCGCCCGGCATCCGCCAGCGGCTCCTTCGACACGACTTCCACGCGGGATTTGTCCCCGGCCGTCGGCGCCGGGGCTTGCTTGAGGTCGCCGAAGATCCGGCGATGGCTCGGCGGCGGCCACGTTTCGTGCAGCGGTCCTTCGATCTCCACCCACTGGATCGCCAGGCCCGGCCCCTTGTAGTTCTCCGCGCCGGCCTTCTCGATCACCGGGGGCGTCACGCCGAGATTGTCCACGACGAACCGCACCGTGTTCCGCGGTTCCAGCTTCTCGACGAACTCGATCACCGTCGGCTTGCCCGGCGGCACGTCGTAGTAGCCGACGATGCGCTCTTCGGTCACGGCCTTCATCGTGCCGGCCGTCATGTGGAACGTGACCGGCTTATCGGTCTGGAAGGCGTAGGCGGAAATGCGGAAGCGGTAGTTGCCGCGGAAGTGCGAGAAGAAATTCCACATCGTCACCTGGATGTTGGCCGAGACCCACGAACTGAAGATCGCGACCGAGTCTTCGAGGTGGCGGTAGACGCTGCCGGTCGCCTTGACGGACTTCTCGTCCTTGATGTCGAAGCGCTTCTTGATCATCCACGGCCTCGGCCCGTTCACGATGGCCGCGTCCAGCACCTTGTCGGCCGCTTCCAGGTACTGCTCCATCAGGAACGACGAAACGTGCTGGGCTTCGGCGGCGTTGTCGAAACCGTTCGCGGTCGGGTCGGGCGGCAGCAAATCCTTCAGGTCGATGTCCACGCCGAGCAGGTCGCGGACGGTGTTCAGGTATTCGGCCCGGTTGAGGCGGCGCATCGCGACGCGGCCCTGCGCGGCGTTGCGCTTCGCCTCGGCCGTCGCCATCTTGTCTCGAATCCCCTTCGTGAATGCCTGAATCTCTTTTGCTTCCGGCCGAGGTTTCTCCTTGGGTGGCATCGTGCCGTTCTCGACTTGTTCCAGCGCGGCGATCCACCGTTCGCGATTCGCCTTGTCGTCGAAATCCTGCAAGAGGCTGTCGATGCGGAACTTGCCCTTGGGCTTGGTCCCGGCGTGACAGGACTGACAGTGCGTGGTCAGAAACGACTTGGCCGGCTCATCCAACGGCTTGGCCACGGGGTCGGCCGTCGGCGAACCTTGTCCGGACACCAGGAGGGCGCCGATCGCGAGTCCGGCGAGAATCCCGTTCGAGATCGACATGGTGCAGGTCTCCCGCGCGGGCCTCGGCAACGACTGCCGCAATCGTTACCTCCTGTCCGAAGTCCAGTCTACCCGGGATCGATCCGTCCAAGAAGGTCCTGCGCACGGCGGGGCACGCGAGCGGGAGCCAGCCGGCCGTACTCATTTGGGGCATCGCCGATATATATTGGCGAGAACTCTTCCGAGGACCTTGCATGCGAATCCTCTCCCTGTTCGTCCTCGCGGTCATGGTCCACACTTCCGTTGCCGCCGACCTGCCCCGGAGCACGCCGGAATCGCAAGGCATTTCGTCCCCGGCGGTCCTCGCGTTCGTCGAGGCGGCCGACAAGACCATCGACTCGCTGCACAGCGTCATGGTGGTCCGCCACGGTCATGTCGTGGCCGAGGGATGGTGGACGCCGTATTCGCCGCAAGCCCGGCACCAGCTCTACTCGCTGAGCAAGAGCTTCACCTCCACGGCCATCGGGCTGGCCGTCGCGGAGGGGAAGCTGAGCCTCGACGATGAACTGACGAAGCTGTTCCCCGACGACGCGCCGGCCTCGCCGAGCTCCAACGCGAAGTCGATGCGGATTCGCGATCTGCTGCGCATGTCCACGGGGCACCAGACGGAACCGCCGCGCAAGGCGGACGAATCGTGGGCGAAGACCTTCCTCGCGCATCCGGTGCCATTCAAGCCGGGCACGCACTTCCTCTACAACACGTCGGCCACCTACATGCTCTCGGCCGCCATTCAGAAGGCGACCGGGCAAACGACACTCGACTACCTGAAGCCGCGATTGTTCGATCCGCTCGGCATCGAGAACCCGACGTGGGAACTCAGTCCGCAGGGGATCTCCACCGGCGGCTATGGCCTGAGCGTTCGCACCGAGGACATCGCG
>CAYVRB010000218.1:0-10576 GCA_964453375.1 uncultured Alcaligenaceae bacterium | reverse complement strand
TCGGAGTCCCTCCCGATAACAAGCTCATCGGCATTCCGGAAACTGCGCTGTACTGTTAGGCATTTTCCAAACTCTTTACTGAACACGACACGGGGCATGTTATGTACCATGAATGTCTTGTGTCTTTTGACACAAAAATAGCATATTATTTTTCTATTCAGATGCAATGATTATTTGTCACGGATTCCGGAACATACACTTTTAGAATCAAAGGTACGCGGGCACTTTGGTGACTACAATAATTTGGGAGTCGCGACATTCGCCATTCACTCATAATTATTGAACAAGAAGAACCCATCACCCTCTACTCCTTCACGTGCGCGATCACGGCCTTCATCGTCGGGAAGACGTAGGCGGCGGCGCCCACGTGGGTCGCGTCCAGCCAGATCAGCTTCGGCTGGCCCGTCGCCTCCCACAGGCGCTTCATCGCCACCGGCGGCACCACGTCGTCCCGGCTCGCGGCGATCAACAGCAGCCGCTTGCCCTTCAGCCACTTCGCGTAGGTGATCGGGTCGACCGGGTCGATCAGTTTCTTCAGTTTCTTGATGTCGCCGCCGAGGAACTCGTTGACGGCGCGGAAGGGGGCGGCCTTCGGGTGGTGGTAGAAGGCGTCGACGAGGTCGCCGCCGCCGAGGAGGAGGCAGGCGGTCGTGAGGCGGGGTTCGGCGGCGGCGACGAGGCCGCCGACGAAGCTGCCGAGGCTGGTGCCGACGATGCCGAGCTTCTTCGCGTCCACTTCGGGGCGTTGCGCGAGCCAGGCGGCGGCGCGGCGGCAATCGAGGACCGTCTGCGTGATCGCCTTCACGGAGTGGTCGATGTCGGTGGAGAGCATGCGGACGCGTTCCTTCGTGGGACGGCGCGGGCCGTAGTAGGCCATCTGCACGACGAGGGCGGCGACGTCGTTCTGCGCGAGCCACATCGCCTCGCCGCGCGAGACCACCTGCGCGCCGTCGAGGATGTCCAGCACGATCACGGCCGGCACGTTCGTCTTCCCCTTCGGCACGAAGTACTCGCAGTGGACGGTGTTGTTCTCCGGGTATTGCGTGACCACCGGGGAGGGGAATCGGAGCTTGAAGATCTCCACGCCGCTGGCGGGCAGGTCGTACTTCTTCTCGAGCTCGACGGGGAACGAATGCTTCGCGAGGCGGAAGCGCTCCGGCACGGCCGCGTCGTCGCCGACGGGGACGAATTCGATGGTGGATTTCGCCGGGTCGGCGGCGGGGGCTAGGTTGGCGATGAGGAGCAGCAGGATCAGGGCGCGCACGCGACGGCCTCCGGGCTGGCGATGCCCCATCGTACCGCGCGGGGGCGGCGGAGAGAAGCGATTCCCGTGTCGCCGGTCCGTGACGGGGCCGGAGTTTCGGGGTAGAATGGCGTCGACCCGCGAGACCCTTACCGATGCCCGCTTCGACGATCACGCTGCCGGCCGAAGAGACCGCGAGCCGCACGCGGCGGCAGCCGCCGTATTCCGTCATCCTGCACAACGACGACGTGAACACGATGGAGTACGTCGCCGCCGTGCTGCGGAAGGTGTTCGGTTACACGGTGGAGAAGTGCGTCCAGCTGATGCTGGAGGCGCACAAGTCGCACCGGGCGGTGGTGTGGACCGGGGCGATGGAACTGGCGGAGTTGAAGGCGGATCAGATCATTTCGTGCGGGCCGGACCCGGACCGGGTGAAGGCCGGGGCGGAGCCGCTGCGCGTGACGGTGGAACCGGCGCCCTGACCGGTCGTGCGGGTTGCGCGGGGCGTTCCGGGGTTCGCGGAGGAGCGCGGCGCCGGTCCTTCTCGTCGGGAATTCCCCCATCGGCCGATGAGCGAAGCATCTCGAAACGGACTTCGCCATGATCCCGCGTCTGCTCGTCTTGGCGGCCCTCCTGCCGGCCGCGTCTTCGGCGTTCGCCCAATCGCCGCACGACTGGCACTATCACGAGCTGCCGAACGGCCCGACGGCGCCGGGCGTACACCGGGTGCTGGGCCACCACAAGCAGGCCGTGCCGTTCTATTCGCCGATCCAGGCGCCGGCGGCGATGGGGCCGCGCGCCCACCTGCGGTATGGCTGGTTCGGGCGGTATTCGCCGTCGCCGCGGCCGGCGAGCCGCTCGGTCGAGTCGCGGTCGACCGGCTCGCCGTGAACTTGACTGGCCCGCGCGGCGTATCTACCGTGACCTTTCGTCGTCCGCGAGTCGATACGCCGAGGCCTTCGTGAAAGTACCCACGCCGATCGAACCGCCGGTGGAGTCTCCGCCGGCGGCCCCCGCCGTTCCGGCCGCGCCGGCGCCATCGACGGCGCCGCGCGTGGCCGCCTGGCCGCAGTGGGTGAAATCGGTGGACGCCGCGATGGCGGCGCTGGTGCTCGTGGCCGCGTTCCTGGTCGCGTCGCACGTCGCGCGCAACAGCGATCAATGGCTGAACTACGCGGGCGGCCGGGCGCTCCTGAACGGCTCGTACAGTTTCGGCACCGATCCCTTCTCGTACGCCACCGAAGGCCGTGTCTGGGTCAACCACAACTGGCTCGCGTCGGTCGGCATGTACCTCGTTTACAAGGCCGATCCGACCGGGTTCGTCCTGGTGGCGGTGAAGGCGTTCCTGTTCGCGCTGTCGTTCGGGGTGCTGTTCGCGATTCGGCGTTCGGGCCAGCCGCTGTGGCCGTGGGTCGGGGCGGCCGCGATCGCGATGGTCGCCGCCGCGCCGCAGTCGACCTTGCGCCCGTTCCTGCTTAACGGCTTGTTCCTCGCGTTCACGCTCGCGATCCTGATGGGGCGGGATTGGAAGGCGGGCGCCCGCGCGAACACGATCGGCCTCGGCGTGTTGTTCTGGCTGTGGGCGTCGTGCGACGCGTGGTTCCTCCTCGGGCCGTTGGCGCTGTCGGTCGCGCTCGTCGGGGAATTCGTACAGCGCACGTTCCGTGCGCCGGACACGGAAACCGTGTTCCCGTCGGTCGGCCAACTCGCGGCGGCGTTGGGCGTGGGCGTGCTGGCGGCGAGCCTGACGCCGCACCACGTGCGCGTCTGGCAACTGCCGGTGGAACTCGGCCTCGCCCTGCCGCCGAATTACCAATCCGACTACGAGACGGCGATGATCTCGCTCTCGCCGTTGAACGAGCGGCTCTATCTCCGACTGACCGGACGCGGATGGAACGGCAACGGTCTGGCGTTCGCGACGCTGCTGTTCGGCGGCGGCGCCGCGCTCGCGCTCGGCTACGCCCGCCTGCGCGTCGCCCACCTGCTTCTCTGGATCGCCTTCGCCGGCCTCGCCCTCGTGCACAACTGGCTCATCCTCCCGTTCGCCATCGTCGCCGTGCCCGTCCTCGGCACGGCGCTCGGCGGCCTCGTGGATCGCGTCCAACTCGGGGCGCCGGACGGCCCTCGCGCGAAGATCCTGCTGATGCTCGCGAGCGTCGGCCGGCTGATCGCGTTCCCCTTCGCGCTCATGCTCGTCGCCGCCGCGTACCCCGGCTGGCTGCATCCGCCCGCGAACCATCCGTCGATGGTGCGCCGCTGCGCCTGGGGCGTCGAACCCGACCCCGGCCTGAAGCGCACCGCCGAGATGCTGCAGCGCTGGCGCGACGCCGGCACGCTGCCCGACGACTATCGCGGCGTCGCGATCAACTTTGACCTCGCCAACCACATCGCCTGGTTTGCCCCGAAGGAAAAGGTGCTGGTGAACGGCCGGCACGGCTTCCACTTGCCCGAACTGGAAGGGTTCATCAAGGCGCGCCGCATCTTCCTCGACCGACAGTCCGGCGAGGGGATCGAAGACGTGGAGATCGCGAACTTCCGGGAGTTCTGCCGCAAGCACGACGCCACCTACGTGATCTACACCGGCATCACGCTGCCGCCGGCGTTGCGCGTCGACACCGCCCCTCTGTACCAGCTTTCGTCGTTCAACGGCACGCACTCGCTTTGGCACGTGGACGGCCGCTGCGTCGTCCTCGGCGACCGCAGCGCGCCGCGCTACGACCTGGATCGTTTCCGCGCGCTCGCCTTCAATCCGGTCCGCCTGGCGTTCCACCCCGACCTCGCGCAGCCGGCGAAGGAACCGCAGCCGGGCCAGCGGCGGACGCCGACCGAGCCGACATTCCTCGACCCGTTCGTGCTCGATCCGCCGAAGCCGCCGCCGCTGGAGGCGCTGGACGCGACGATCTGGAACGAGATCGCGATCAAGCACGCGGAGATGGATTTCTTCCAGAAGACGGTGGCGTGGCCGGTAGTCGGCGGCGCGCTCGGCAGCCAATGGCTCGCCCAACACGTCCAAGAGGCGACGTACCGGTCGGACGACCTGACGACGGCGTACCATTTCCTCGCGCTGCGCGCCGCGTACCGGGCGATCGCGGAGAACCCCGACCACGCCGATGCGTACCTGGTGCTGGCGTACGCCGGCGGCTCCGGCCGCGGGCCGGAGGACCAGGGCGTGCCCGCGTCCATCCCCGGCCTGCGGGACGACCTCAAGCGGAAGCTGGAGATCGCCGGACTGCGGAACTACCTCGATCGGATCGAACCGCCGGAAACCATCCGATCGAACGCCGCGCCGGTGGCGTACTACGCCGCGCTCTGGCTGACGCGCCTGTACGCCCTGAGCGGTGGCGATCGCCGCCCGCCCATGGCCGAATCCATGTCGGAAGCCTTTTCGCTGGTGCGTAGGTATTTCCCGCGCACCGAGCTGGCCGCCCGCGACAGCAAGCGCGCCGAAGCGATGATGAAGGAATTCGATCGCCAGGCGAACCAGTTGGAACTCCTCACGGTCCGCGCTTTCACGGAGTTCGACCGCGCCAAGAACCGCGACCTGCACCAGCAGATCGCCGAAGCCGCCCGCTTCCGCCTCTACGGCCGCGCCCACGCCCTCTTCCAGGACGCTTGGCCCGACGCCCTCGGACCCGATCCGATCGGGTTGGTCCTGCAGATGGTCGACATCTACCTCGAGCTTGGCCGGCTCGACGACGCCGACTACCTGCTCCGCGAACTCGATGGCAGCCTCGAAAAACTCGGCGAGGACCCCGCCAAGCGGCCTCAGGCGGAGGCGTACTCGCGCTTCGTCGTCGGCATGCGCTCCGACTTGCTACACCTGCGCGGCGACTTCGCCCGCGTCGGCGCGGCGATGGAGGAGTCGATGAAGAAGCTCGCGATGAACGACCTCGAACGCGGGTTCGTCCGCGCCGCGGCGGCGAAGCCGACCCTCCGCGAGTTCGACAACTTCGTCAGCACGCCGCACCTCATGGGCGTCGTCGGCGGGCCGGGCTGGTACGGCCAGGGCGCGGTCCAGTTCAGCCTCACCAAATGGCAGACGCACGTCGATTTCTTCATCCACCGCGGCGTCGTGCTGCTGCTCGAAGGCAAACCGTCCGAGGCGCGCTACCGCTTCCAGCAGGCGCTCAAGCCGGAATCGATCGACCTGCCGAGCTACCTGCCGCAACGCGCCGTCGCCGAGCAGTACATCCGCATGATTGACGCCGCCGCGAAGTAGCGCGGCCGGGAGGTTCCCGTGCTCCTCGACATCCTGCTCGGCGTCGCCGTCGTCCTGGCGGTGCTGTTCGCCATTCTCTTCGTGGTGGTCGCCCGGCGGCCCGGCGAGTTCCGCATCGAGCGGTCCGCCACGTTCGCGGCGCCGCCGGAGCGCGTCTTCGAGCAGGTCAACGACCTTCATCGATGGCAGGGCTGGTCGACGTGGGCGAAGCTCGACCCGAACGCCGTCGAGACGCACGAGGGCGCCCCGAGCGGCACCGGCGCCGTCATGAGCTGGAACGGCAACAAGCAGGTCGGCGCCGGCCGCATGACCATTCTCGAATCGCGACCGCACGAACTCATCCGCATGAAGCTCGAATTCCTGCGGCCGATGCGCGCCACGAACGCCACCGAGTTCACTTTCTGGCCCGAGAACGGCGGCACGTCCCTCCGCTGGGCGATGACCGGGACGAACGGCTTCGTCGGCAAGGCGTTCTGCATGATGGTGAATATGGACAAGCTCGTCGGCGGCGATTTCGAGAAGGGCCTCGCCAACCTCCGCGCGATCGTCGAAGCGAAGTGAGCGAATCGGGTTCCAACGGTCCCTCAATGAATACTCCCCGGCGGATACCGCCGGGGAGCGTGCGTTGGCGGAGACGGTTTCAATACTTCAATTCGTTCTTGACGGCCTTCACGCCGGGGGTGAGGCGGATGACGCCTTCGGCGGTCGCGGCTTCTTCCTCGTCCCGCACGGTGCCGCGGAGCACGACGACGGCGCCGTCGGTCTGGACCTCGATCCCCTTCGGATTGGCGATGCGCGTCGAGCGGTCGAGCAGGCCGCGGAGTTCGGTCTGCATCGCGGTGGCGGCTTGCTGCGGAGTGGTCTTCGGCATCGGCATGCGGATCGACATCGTGTAGGTGATGTCGCGAGGCAACTGGACGATCGCGTTCCCCTGTTGCTGCTGTTGGGTGTTGCCGCCGAGGCCGCCGAGGAGTCCGCCGAGGCCGCCGGCGCGGCCGGTCTGGCCGCCGAAACCGGTGGTGCCGGTACGGCCACCGGTCAAGCCGCCACCGCCGAGTCCTCCGCCGACGCCGCTGAGGCCGCCGGTCCCGCCGGTGCCGCCGAGCGTGGTCGAGATTTGCGTGGCTCCGGTGCCGGTCGTGCCCGTGCGGCCGCCGGTCGCGCCCGTGGCCCCGGTGGCGCCGGTGCGGCCGGCGTTCAGGCCGGTGGTCCCGACGGCGCGGCCGGTGCCGCCGCCGCCGGAGAGAGCGGACCCGAAGCCGCCGGGGTTGTCTTGGCCCGTGGCGCCGGCGCGGCCTTGATAGAACGGGTTCGCGTAATACTGGCTGAAGGCGTTCGTGGAATTCAGGCTGGAGCCGGCCGTGGCGCCGCCGGTGATCTGCTGCGCCTGCTGCATCTGTTGGATCTGGAAGTTGCTGCCGCTGGTGGTCTGAAGGCCGGAGATGCCGCCGCCGCCGCCCGTGTTGCCCGTGCCACCGGTGGTTTGGGCTGACGCCGAAAGGGCCGAGGCGGCCACGGCGACGGACGCGGCGAGCAAGTGACGAATGCGCATGGTCGATCCCCCGGAGGCGGTCTCTCCCGATATTATCGTCCGTGCGGGCGGTCGAGTTCAGAAAGTTCGATGAGAGTTCGGGAGTTTCTCATGAAATCGTTCGGCGTGGCCGTGGCCGGCACCGGGTTCATCGGGCCGGTGCACGTCGAGGCGTTGCGGCGCGCCGGGCAGCGCGTGGTCGGCCTTTTGGGTTCGACCTTCGAGAAATCGCGCGCGGCCGCCCAAGCGATCGGCGTGCCGCGGGGCTACGCCGATTTCGATGAGTTGCTCGCCGATCCGGCCGTCGATGCCGTCCACCTCGCGACGCCGAACGCGGCGCACTTCGAGCAGTGTCGGCGCGCCCTCGCCGCCGGCAAGCACGTCGTCTGCGAGAAGCCGCTCGCGATGGATTCGACGCAATCGGCGGAACTGGTCCGGCTGGCGAACGCATCGCCCCGAGTGACCGCCGTGAATTACAACATCCGTTTCTACCCGCTGGTGCTCGAAGCGCGGGAGCGCGTCCGCGCCGGCCACATCGGCGCCGTGCTGCACGTCGCCGGCGGCTACTTCCAGGACTGGCTGCTGCATCCGACCGACTTCAACTGGCGCGTGCGCGCCGTGCACGGCGGACCGCTGCGCGCCCTCGCGGACATCGGCACGCACTGGATCGACACCGTTTGTTTCATCGCCGGGCTGGAAGTCGAGAGCGTCTGCGCCGATCTGCAAACGGTTCATCCGACGCGCTTCGCCCCGCGCGGCGGAAGCGAGACCTTCTCGAACGCCTCGCGGTCCGATGGCGATCCGGTCGCGATCGACACGGAGGACGCCGGCCACGTGCTCGTCCGCTTCCGCGGCGGCGCGCGGGGTGGCCTCGCGGTGTCGCAGACGATGGCGGGCCGGAAGAACGCGCTGCGGTTCGACCTCGCCGGAACGACGGCGTCGCTGAGCTGGGATTCGGAAGAGCCGAACGCGCTGGCGATCGGCTATCGCGACCGGCCGAACGAACGGCTAATCCGCGATCCGTCGTTGCTCGCGCCCGGCGCGGCGGCGTACGCCAGCTACCCCGGCGGGCACGCGGAGGGGTTCCCCGATACGTTCAAGCAACTTTATCGGGCGATCTATGCGGACATCGAGAACGGGAAATCAGCCGAGCCGCTCTACGCGACCTTCGCCGACGGCCACCGCGAAGTGAAGATCTGCGAGGCGATTCTGGCCAGCCATCGGGAGCGGCGCTGGATCGACGTGTGACCGTCACGGGGCCGGGACGACGGCGGCCGGCGGCAGCGACGGCGGCGCGGACGCCACCACCGGCGTCGGCTTCGGCAGCGTCCGCGGCGGCTCCTTCGGCTGCCCGAACACCGCCACGCCCACCACCGCCAAGATGCCCGCCACCAGGCCCAGTTTCGCTTCGTCGGTCATGGAAGAACCTCCCGCGCCACGATGCGATTATCGTTCGGGTTTCCCGCATCCACAGCCCGACTTGAGCCCAATCCCGAACATTCCCGCGATCGCCCTTCGGCGGGAACCGAACAACGCGCACGCTCGGCATCCCCGCGCGATCCGATATATCGTGAAGAGATTTCCCCCACGGAATCCGCCATGTCCGCGCTCCAGTGGCTTTCGCTCGCCGTCGTCGGCCTCGCCGTCGCCGCCATCGTCCGCGGCCGCGAGGTCCGCCTCGTGCTGATCGTCGCGGCGCTGGCGCTCGGGTGCCTTGCCGGCGATCCCGCGCCGATCGTCCGCGAGTTCCTCGCCACCTTCAGCGACGAGAAGTTCGTCGTGCCGATCTGCTGCGCGATGGGCTTCGCGTACATCCTCCGCCACACCGGCTGCGACGCTCACCTCGTGCGCCTGCTCATGAAGCCGGTGCGCCGCGTGCGCGCCCTGCTGATCCCCGGCGTGCTGCTCGTCGCCTTCACCGTAAACATCCCGGTCATCAGCCAGACGAGCGTCGCGGTCTGCGTCGGGCCGGTGGTCATTCCCCTGCTGAAGGCGGCGGGCTACGGGCCGATGACCATCGCCGCGTGCCTCGCGCTCGGGGCGTCCATCGGCGGCGAGCTGCTGAACCCCGGCGCGCCGGAACTGCTCACCGTGCGCGGCAAGACCGGCGCCGAGACGATGACGCTCGCCCGGCAGTACATCCCGCCGCTGCTGGTGCCGTACGCGCTCGTCGCGGGCCTGGTGTTCTGGATTCAATCGGTACGGGAGAATCGCGGGAACGCGGTCGTGGAACCGGCGGCGAACGCCGAGCCGATCGACGTGCTCAAGGCCGCCGTGCCGCTCGTGCCGCTCGCGCTCTTGTTCCTCACCGGGCCGCCGTTGAACCTGATCGCGATCCCGCAGCACTGGCTCGCGAGCACGGCGGAGTCGTTCGGCAGCCGCCTCATCGGCGCGGCGATGCTCGTCGGCGTCGTCTGCGCCCTCCTCGCGTCGCCCCGGCAGGCGAAGGACGGCGCGAAGCAGTTCTTTGAAGGCGCCGGCTACGGGTTCACGAACGTCATCAGCCTGATCGTGACCGGCGCCTGCTTCGCGCAGGGCTTGAAGCTCTGCGGCCTGGCGGCGGTCCTCGGCCACGCCATCGCCGGCTCGCCGGAGTTGCTGCTCCCGCTGGCGGCGGCGGTGCCGATGCTCTTCGCGTTCGTGTCGGGATCGGGCATCGCCAGCACGAAGGGGCTGTACGAATTCTTCCACGATCCGGCGGAGGCGGCGGGGCACGATCCGAACGCCGTCGGCGCCGTGGTGTCGATGGGGGCGGCGGCGGGGCGCACCATGTCGCCGGTGGCGGCGGTGGTGCTGATGTGCGGCACGCTGACGGGCGCGAAGCCGTTCGACATCGTGAAGCGCGTGGCGCCGCCGCTGGTGGCCGGCCTGATCGCGAGCGTGGCGCTGCGGATGCTGGGCGTGGTGTGACCGGTCAGCCGGCGAGGTCGTCTTCGGTGAAGAGCGTGAAACCCTGGTTCGAGAGGGTGGCGGCGGCGGCTTCGAGGTCGTCGACGTGGATCGCGAGGGCGGTGCTGCCGAGCGGGCCGACGCCGATCAGGAGCGGATAGGCGTAGTGCAGGTTGATCTCGCCGGCGAGCAGCGCCTTCGCGATCGTCAGCAGCGGGCGGTCGTCGTCCGGCAACTTCACGACGAGCAGGTCGCTCTCGGTGAAGGGGAACTTGCCGGCGGTCAGTAGTTCGTACGCGCGTTCGTAGTCGCTCGGCAGCAGCCGAATGATGGCGCAGTCGGTGGTTTCGACGACGTTGAGGGAGACGACGCGGACGTCGGTGGTCTCGAATTGCTTGACGAGCTTGAGGAGCGCGCCCATGCGGTTGGCGAGGAAGACGTTGAACTGGCGGACGCTGGGCCAGTCGCGGCCGCGCGCGGTGGCGTAGTCGAGGCCGACGCCGCCTCCTTCGCCTTCGCCGAGATCGTCGTCGTTGAGGGTCATTCCCGTCTCCGAGGTTCGCTTTATTTTACCGGCGGAGGGGCGGGGGCACCAGCGGAAACGAAAAACCCCGGCGAAGGATCGCCGGGGTGGGATTGTCGTGGGAATCGATCAATAGCGGCCGCCGCCACCGCCGCCGTAGCCGCCCCGGCC
>CAYVRB010000217.1:0-10596 GCA_964453375.1 uncultured Alcaligenaceae bacterium | reverse complement strand
CTGCTTGTGCCAGCCGAGGTGCAGGTCGAGGCCGGTGATCGGCGCATCGACGAGCGGCTTCAGCGGCTTCTTGTAATAGTCCCGCGCGAAGACCTCGCGGAACTTCTCGACGCCCCAGTCCTTCATGACGTACTTGAGTCGGGCCCGTTTGCGGTCGGTCCGGTTGCCGTGGTCCTTGTAGAGCCGCGCCACCGATTCCGCCGCCCAAACGACTTCGTCCGGTTCGAGGAAGCAGACCGGCTGCGCGAGCAGCGGATACGTGTCCGGCTTGCTGTTCGTGTTCCCCTGCCCGCCGCCGACGTAGAGGTTGTAGCCGATCGGCTGGTTCTTCTCGCTGATGGCGAGGAAGCCAAGGCACTGCGCGAGGATGTCGGTGCAGTTGTCGTGCGGCAGGGCGAAGCCGGCCTTGAACTTCCGAGGCAGGTAGATGTTGCCGTAGATCGGTTCGGCGACATCGGGTTCGGCGAACGCCGTCTGCTTCTCGCCGTTGAGCCAGATCTCGTGGTAAGCCCCGGCCCCGGCGCGCGGGGCCAAGTGCGCCGCCACCTGGTCCGCGAGCTCCTGCATCTGCACGCGCACCGGATCGCCGGTCGGTGCCGGGCACGCGATCACGTTTCGGTTCACGTCCCCGCATGCGCCCAGCGTGCTCACGAACGCGTCGTTCATCGCGGCGATGGACGCCTTCAATCCGCCCTTCAGAATGCCGTGGAACTGGATGCTTTGCCGTGTGGTCAGCCGTAACGTACTGTTCGCATACTTCTCGCAGATATCGTCCATCGCGAGGTACTGTTTCGAGGTCAGCTTCCCGCCCGGCAGCTTCAGGCGGATCATGAACATGTACGCCTTGCCCGCCGGCTTGTCGCGCTTCTTCCGCGCGTCCCGGTCTTCCTGCTGGTAGCTGCCGTGGAACTTCAGGAGTTGCTTGCTATCCTCGCCGAAATGATCGGCGTCCGACGCCAGCTCCTCCGCCAGCGTCCCTCGCAGGAAGCGGCTCGCTATCTTGATTCCTTCCACGGGCGACGGCTTGGCGGCTTCGTTCGACATCGGTGTTCGTCATCCTTTGTTAAGGACCGCCCCGACGGCGCACTCGCTCCGCACGGCGGCTCCTGAACTCTTGGTATGATCGGCCATTCGTGCCGACAACATCGCTTCAATTACTCGACTATCTTGATAAAGATAATTTACCATCGGCACGGTAACTGTCAAGATGCGTTGATCGTGACAGTCCCCCTCCGTTTATGAAGATTCCCTCCGAACTTGGACCGCCCCGTGCTGAAGGTCCGCGCACTCCCCCGTCGATAACCGGCCAATACGCACCATGAATGGCCGACAGGGGGGACTGCCAGCCGTGATTGATCGCCCAACGCCAACATCCTTGAATCTTGGATTCCTGACCGCCATCGCCGAAGGGAATGGACACTTGGGCGGCTACCTGGTGACGAACGCCTGGGGCCGCCCACTCGAATTTCGATTGACGACGAACGTGCAGCCGAACCGCGTGCAGGAGATCCTCTACGGGGCCACGCTGCGCGAGTACGTCCTCGCGGACCTGATCGGCAAGACGCTCGTCGAGAAGACCGCGACGCAACCGGCGCTCGTCGTCGTGGATTCGCCGGCGCTCCTGCCGTTGCGCGCCCGCATCGACATCCCGGTCGTCGCGATCGCGGGCGACGGCACGGCGCCGCCGGACGCGCTCTCGCTCCGGCACGACCGCTCCAAGTTCCCCATCCTCCACCTCGTGAAGTACGCCGACGATGGCCCGCGCATCACGCAGCTGCTCGACGTCGTCGACGCCGCCGTCGAACTCGCCGAACCGTTCACGCGCGTGCGCGAGGCGATCGTCGAGGCCCGCAAGATGGGAGTGACCAGCCGTGCCGCCTGACGGACCGGGCCTGCTCACGCTGCAATCGCTCGCGCGCCCGTCGTTCGACGGCGGCGAGCCGTTCCAGACGTTCCCGATCAACCTCGACCTGACGCCGGACGTGCTGCTCGTGCCGAAGTTCAGCGAGCAGATCGCCGCGAACGTGAAGGAGGCCCGGCTGCTCTCGCACGTGCCGTGGGTGCGGCCGGTCGGCAAACTGGACCTCGCGGTGCAGACCGACGGCTGGAAGTTCCCGACGCCGGCTTTCGAGCCGGCGACGGTGCCGAAGCCGCCGCGCGACGGGGACGCGCCCGCGCGCCGCGTCGTCGATCTCCGCAAGGCGAACGACGACGCGAAGCGCGTCCGCGCCCGGCCGACGGCGGACCATGTCCTCTTCAAGGACCGCCTCCTCTTTCTGCTCCAGCCGCCGCTCGACGGCCTCTTCGACGGCCGCCAACTCGCCCTGCCATTCGACCCGTTCGACTATCAACTCGAAGGGATCGCCTTTCTCATGCCGCGGCACGCCGCCCTTCTGGCCGACGAGATGGGACTCGGCAAGACGGCCCAGGCCATTCTTTCGATTCGACTTCTCTTCCATCAAGGAATGATGGGCAAGGCGCTCGTCGTCGCACCGAAGCCGCTCATCCACAACTGGGGCCGCGAACTGAAGCTCTGGGCGCCGGACGTGCCCTTCGAAGTCATCGGCGGCGACACCGAGACTCGCCGAAGAACTTGGACCGTCTCGAACTGTCCGCTCAAGCTCATCAACTATGAGACGCTCACGCGCGACGCCGACGTGCTGATGGAACCGGGCGTCGAGTTCGACCTCGTCGTGCTGGACGAAGCCCAGCGGATCAAGAACAAGGGATCGAAGACGGCCAACGTCGTCTGCTCGATCAAGCGGTCCCGTAGTTGGGCGATGACCGGCACGCCGATCGAGAACCACCCCGACGACCTCGTGAATCTCTTCTCGTTCATCGATCCAGGCCGCCTGCCGCCCGACTGCCCCGCGAAGCAGATTCCGTCGCTCACGAGCGGCACGATCCTGCGGCGCACGAAGGACGACGTCCAGTCCGACATGCCGCCGAAGATGATCAAGGACGTGGAGGTCGATCTCACGCCGGCCCAGCGCGCCGCCTACGACCTGGCCGAGACCGAGGGCGTCATCCACCTGAACGAACTCGGCGACACGCTGACGGTGCAGCACGTCTTCCAGCTCGTGATGCGTCTGAAGCAGATCTGCAACTTCGATCCGCGCACCGGCGAGAGCGCGAAGCTCGAACAGCTCGTTCACGACATGGAGGAGGTGGCCGAGAACGGCCGCAAGGCGATCGTCTTCTCGCAGTGGGTCGAGCCGCTGCTCACCATCGCGGACGCTTTGCGACCCTACGGCCCGTTGCAGTACCACGGCCGCATCCCGCAGAACGAGCGCACGCCGATCCTCGACCGCTTCAAGGCCGACCCGGACGCCCACGTCATCCTCATGAGCTATGGCACCGGCAGCGTCGGCCTGAACCTGCAGTTCACGAACTACGTCTTCCTCTTCGACCGCTGGTGGAACCCGGCCATCGAGGACCAGGCGATCAACCGCGCCCACCGCATCGGCCAGCGCCACCCGGTGACGGTGACGCGCTTCCTGACCGCGAACACGATCGAAGAGCGCATCGCCAAGGTGTTGGAGGCGAAGCGCCAAATCTTCAACGACCTGATCGGCCAAGCCGACAAGCCCGTCTCGCTGGGCCTGTCCGAAGACGAAATCTTCGGGCTGTTCGACATCCATCGGAAGAAGTAGACGCCTCGCTGTGCGACGCATTTCAAGCGGCGCTGGTGCGGGTGCGACTCGCCGCGACGCGGATCGGCTTGGTCGCGCGCAGCGCCAGCACGCGGCCCGCGACGCGATCCAGCAGGCTCGGTGGGAACGCCCGCCACAACGGCGGCATTTCGGACCGGCGCAGGTGGCGCTGGAGGATCGAAACGCGCTCGAACTCGGCGCAACGGCGCCGCAACTCGCGCGCGGATCGCCGGGGGGCCGCGAAGGGGTTCGACGGCGTCGCGAACAGGCGACGGAAGGGCAGGAGCCAACGCTGCCAATGATCGATGTCATGGCGGGCGGGGGCGAGGGCGAACAGCTTGCCGCCGGGCTTCAGGATGCGGTGCAGTTCGGCGATCGTCGGCGCGGGGTCGTCGGGCGCGTCGTGGAGCAGGTTCCAATAGGCGAGGTCGAACTCGCCGTTGGCGAACGGGAGCCGGTCGAGGGCCGCGACGGGGACGATCGCCGGCTCGGCGCCGCGATGGGCGAAGTTGCGGCGGATCGCGTCGACGGGATCGGCGGGCGCGAGCGCCATCGTCACGCGCGTGCCGTGGCGGCCGTATTGGATCGCGTCCGATCCGAGGCCGGGGCCGAGCATCACGAGCGATTCGTCGCGGTGGCGGCTGAACTCGAGGACGCGGGGCAGCCATTCGCCGGCGCGGGCGTAGCGTTTCTGTTCGATTTCCTCGAACCAGGCGCGCGAGTACGGTTCCAGTTCACGATCGCGGACGCGTTCGCCGGCCGGGCGCAGCAATTCGCGGGAGGCCAATTCGTGGGCCGTCGCGTCCGCGGAGTCGGGCGCGTAGAGTCGCAGGTGCGGCGCGTCGTGGGGCATGGCGGGGGCCGGGAAAGTCGTTGGCTCCACCGGCCCATACCGCCGCCCTCGCCGCGTGTCAATTCATCCCGCGCCGGTTCCCCACCGTGCCGCGAGGTCCGGGGCGACGCCCAGTTGATCGCAGACGCGCGCCACCACGAAATCCACCAGATCCGCCACCAATTGCGGCCGGTGGTAGAACCCCGGCATCGCCGGCAGCACCACCGCCCCGGCCTCCGTCAACGCCGTCATGTTCCGCAACTGCACCACCCCCAGCGGCGTCTCGCGCGGCACCACGATCAGCTTCCGACGCTCCTTCAGGTGCACGTCCGCCGCGCGCTGGATCAGGTTCTCGGACATCCCGTGCGCGATCGCCGCCAGCGTACCCATGCTGCACGGGCAGACCACCATCCCGTCGGTCGGGAACGACCCGCTCGCGATCCCGGCCGAGAAATCGCGAAAACGATGGTAGCGCAACCTCGCCCCGTCGCCCGGCGCGCGGCCCAGCAGCGCCGCCGGATCGAAGCATTCCAGATTCAGCGGCCGGCCGATCTCGCGATCGAAGACTTCCACCGCGGCCGGGCTGATCGACAGGTGCACGGTGCAACCGGCGCCGAGCAACACGTCCAGCAATCGCACGGCGTAGGCGGAACCGCTCGCCCCGGTCATGCCCACCACGATGGTTTTCGACGCCATTCGCGTTCCCCCGCTTCCCGTTCGCCCGCCGCGCGGACACAATCACGATAGCAATCTCCCGCACGCCGCTTCCCACCGGACCGCGAAACGATGACCTCCGCCCTGCTCTGCCTGATGTTCGCGGGCCAACCGGCCCCGGCGCCGGTCGCCGAATGGAAACTCGACGAACTCGTCGCGACCAACGGGGCGCATTACCGCGGGCTGGTGCTGGAGGAAACCGACAAGGGCGTGCGGTTCCGCGTCGTGCGGCGGCCGCCGGGGCGCTCCGCCGTCACCTTCACGTCGTTCTTCCTCAAGCACGAGGTCGCGCGCATCGAAAAGATCGCCGACGCCGACCGCGCCGCCGTGAAACTCAAGCTCGCCGAACTCGACCCGACCGGCGCCGGCGAACGGAAACGGATGGAAGGCCTCGAACTGACCGCCGCCGAATGGCTCGGCGCGCCGAACGCCGCGAAGCGCTACGACGGGGACCAGTTCATCCTCGTGTCGTCGGCGTCGGAGGAGATCACGCGCCGCGCCGCCGTCCGCCTCGAACAGATCTTCATCGCCTACGGGCGCTTCCTGCCGCCGCGCGTCCGCCCCGCGGCCGACCGCCCCCTCACCGTGTTCCTGGCCCCGGACAAGGCCGAATACGCCAAGCTCCTGCACGGCTTGACCGGCCCCGTGCTCAACCCCGCCATCTACGACCCCGCCCGCAACCGGATCACCTGCGGCACCGACCTCCGCCGACTCGGCCAGGACCTCACTGCCGCCCGCGTCCACAACGTCCAGCAACTTGCCACGCTCGACCAGTATGAAGCCGACGTGCGCCGGCTCTACAAGGACAGCCGCGTCGAACGCGATCGCCACCTCGCCACCGTGTCCGAACAACGCAAGAAGATCTGGGCCGTCGAAGTCGCCAACGAAACGAAATTCAACGAAACGACGGCCCAGCTCTTCGCATTGCTCTACCACGAATCGTTCCACGCCTACGTGACGACGTTCGTCTACCCCCCGCTGCCCGCGGCGGACGTGAAGGCCGGCAAAGGCACCGGCGAACTGCCCCGCTGGCTGAACGAAGGCCTCGCGCAAATCTTCGAGACGGCGATCCTGGACGGCGGCGAATTGCGCGTCGGCCACGCCGACCGCGAGCGCCTCCAACGGCTCCGCGAATTGCGCGCCAAGGGCGGCGTGCCCGCCGCGGCCGAACTCGTGCGCGTCGGCGGCGACGCGTTCCTCGCCACGCACGCCGTCCAGAAAACCGCCGCCGACCGCGCCTACCTCGGCGCCTGGGCCGTCGCCTTCCACCTCGTCTTCGAGCGCCGGCTCTTCGGCACGCCGGAACTCGATCGCTACCTCGTCGCCGTCAATTCCGGCGGCGACCCCGGCCCGGCCTTCGAGAAACTCGTCGGCAAGCCGCTCGCCGACTACGACGCCGAACTCGCCCGGTACTTCGAGCGCCTGCGGCCCGACGGCACCCATGAACCCGTAAAATGACATTTTGCCTCCAACCGGATTTTCCTGTTACGGGCCAACACCGCAACGGCTAAACTGTTCTCAAATCATCCCGTGTGCGTGGGAGTTCCCGGACCATGGCGCTTTCGATCACCTGCTCCGGCTGCGATGCCGTGTATCCCGTCGGCGAAGCCCTCATCGGCAAGACGATCCGCTGCAAGAAGTGCGGCGAGATGATGCCGGTGACCGCGCCGAGCAAATCCAAGCCCGCCATCGCGCTGGACGACGAGGAGGCCGCGCCGCGCCGGCCCGCCCGCGCCCGGGCCGAAGAGTCCGACGACGACGCGCCGCGCCGCCCGATGCGACGACGCGACGAAGAGGAGGAAGACGAGGAAGTCGAGGCCCCTAAGGCGCGGTCGCGCCGGCGCTCCGAAGACGACGACGAGGACAATGATCGCCCGCGCCGCGGCCGCAATCGCGACGAGGACGCCCCGAAATCGAAGAAACCCCTTCTCATCGCGGGTCTGCTGGCGCTCGTGCTGATCGGCGGGGGCGCCGGCGCCGCCGCGATGTTCGGAGCGTTCGACGGTGATGGCGACGACGACAAGAAGTCGGTCGCGGCCAATGTCAACGGCGATGGAAGCCCGGTGTCCACGACGCCGCTGCCCGCGCCGAACCCGACGCCCAGCAACGCCAAGACCACGCCGGCGAACACGAACACCGCGAAGTCCACGCCGCCCACCCCGGCGCCCAACCCGGCGCCGATGCCGATGACCACCCCCGCGACGACGCCGATGCCGACTCCCACGTCGGCGGAGCGCAATCCCCCCGCGCCGGCCCCAATGCCGATGACGAACGATCCCGGCCCCTCCTTCAGCCGCGGGACCGGCGGCACGAGCCGCAACCCGTCCGGCCTTACCGACGCCGAGTATTTCAACGGCAACATCCCCGACCTCAAGATGAAGCAGGCCACCCGCGCCAGCGTCTTCATCAAGTGCGAAACCGACCTCGGTGCCGGCACCGGCAGCGGTTGGTTCGGCGTCGAGGACGGCATCGTCTTCACGAACGCCCACGTCCTCATGATGAAATCCCCGAACAGCCCCGAACCGAAGAAGCTCACCTTTTTCCTCAACGCCGGCACGCCAGACCAACGCGAGATTCCGCATTCCAAACTCAAGATCCTCGCCGTCGACCGCGAGATCGATCTCGCCGTCATCCAGGTCATCGGCACGCCCGACCTGCCCTCGCCGCTCAAGGTGAAACCCTCGTCCGAACTGAAGCTCGGCCAGAACGTCTTCACCATCGGCTACCCGCTCGGCTACACGCTCTCCGCCGTCGCCGGCCGCTCCGCCAAGGAACCGGAAGTCTCGGCGCGCAAGACCTCCTACTTCGGCCTGGCGTCGAACGAATACGGCCAACCGCGCCGCGTCAAGCTCGAAAGCGGCGCCAATCCGGGCAACTCCGGCGGCGCCGTCATCGACGCGAACGCCGAAGTCGTCGGCGTCGTCGTCGAAGGCACCAACGGCGGCTCCCGCAGCGGCAACTTCATCACCCTCTGCGTGCCCACCGAATACGTCAACGGCCTCGTCGCCGGCCGTGTCTCCACCATCGACTACGGCACCCCCTACCGCGACAAGGGCAAGATCCGCGTGCCCGTCACGGCCCAGGTGCTCAACCCCCTCAAGAAGACCATCGAAGTGAAGGCCCGCGCCTGGATCGGCGACGTCAACGCGAAGTACCGCCCGCCGGGCGGATTCCGACCCACCGGCGAAGCGAACGACGCCGACGAGAGCGTCGTCGACCTGAAGTTCGATCCGGCCACGAACACCGCCAAGGGCGAACTCGTCTACAACGAGGCCCCCACCGGCCGCACCTACTGGGTGCAGCCTTACTACTCGAACGTCTTCACGTCCTATTCGCTGCCCGGCATCAAGGTGCCGATGTCCGGCCCGCCGGTCGAACGCGTGCCGGCCAACCTCACGTCCAACCCCAAGCAGGGTTCGCGCCGCGCCGTCACGCTCTCCAATAGCAGCGACCTCACCGAATCCCACGAGGGCGAAGGCGAATCGAAGGACGAAAAGACCAAACTGACCACCACCCTCAAGCTGAACGAAACCGTCGAGAAGCCCGACAACACCGACCAGATCCAATCCGCCAAGCTCCGGCTGAAGTTCGAGTCGATCAACCTCGGCGTCGAGGCGCTCGGCGGCGCGATCCGCGAAGACATCATCAGCAAGAAGAACCAGGAGCAGCTCAACGCGCTCATCAAGGTCGCCGAGGCCTACGGACTCCTGAACCGCTTCGGCGAAATGTACAAGTACACCATCGGCGTCCGCGGCGTCGCCGATCCGCTCTTCAGTTTCCTCGTCAACACGATGGCCGGCGACGCGCTCGAGGCGCTGCAGGCCACCTCGCTGCCGATGCCGAACCGCCAAGTGAATCCGGGCGAGACCTGGACCTCCACCAAGGACATGCGCCTCTACATCATCAGCGGTCCGACGACGTTGACGCCGGATGCCGGCGGCAAAGTGGCGGTCAAGCAACCCAAGCCGCGCGAGTTCAAATACCGCGACATGGTGACCTACACCTACCTCGGCGTGCGCGAGCGCAACGGCCGCAAGGAGGCCGTCGTGCAGGTCGAGGGCAAGTCGATCCAGGCCCCCGGTTCCAAGCAGACCGTGACGGGGTCCGTGAAGGGCCTCGCGTGGGTCGAAATCGACACCGGCGTCGTCGTCGAAGCCACCATCACCAAGGAATTCGAGTTCGACACCTCCGGCGAAGGCGTCAAGAAGCGCGTCACCGGCGAGAACGAGTTCAAGATCACGCGCGGCGCCGCGCAGTAGTCGCCGCGAACGATGGCCGGGGCCGGGAGGGATCGCCCTTCCCGGCCCCGGTCGTTTCCGTACCCCATCTCCATGCCGGACCCGCTGCTCACCCGTTGCCCGCACTGCCGCCACGCGCTCCGATTGCCGGAAGACTACCTCGGCCAAGTCGTCAGTTGCCTCGAATGCCACGCGCCCTTCCGCGCCCCGGTGCGCGCCGGCGACGGACTCACCGAACCGATCCCCCTGCCCAAGCCCACGCGCATCCCCGCCAAGCTCTTCATCCCCACGTTCGGTCTGATGCTGCTCGGCTTCGCCGGCCTGTTCATCAACGTCTACCTCGCCGTCTGGATGATGAACGAACCGGAAGCCGCCCGGCAGTTCGCCGAGGCGAATCTCTTCTTTATGCTCGAGACCGATCCGCCCGCCGCGAAGACGAAGGATGGAAAAGACGAAAAGCTCGCGCCGGAGGAGGAGAAGAAACGCCGCGAAGCGATGGCCGAGAAACAAGGACAATTGGCGAAGGATGCGGCGGCGCGAGTCTCCGTGGAGGGGATGATCCGCATCCGCGTCGCCTTCGCGATCGTGAGCCTCGGCGTGCTCGCCGGCGGCTTCGGCCTCGCGCTGCGCCGGGGCTACCCGATCTGCTTCCTGTCGTGCGCGCTCGCCGCCGTCAACTCGCCGGACATCGGCTGCTGCTTCGTCGGCGTCGTCGTCGGCATCTGGGGATTCATGGCCCTCATCTCCGACGAGGGCCGCAAGCACTTCGGCCGCGCCTGATCACGCCCCGACCGGATTCGAGAGCGTGCCGATGCCGTCGATCGAAATGTCCACCGCGTCGCCCGGCTTCAGCGTGAAGGCGTCCGGCGGGACGATCCCGGTGCCGGTCAGCAGCAGCACGCCGTGCGGGAATTCGTTCTCCGTGCCGAGCCACTTCACGAGGTCCTGCGGCGTCCGCGCCATCATCGCCAGGCTCGTCGTCCCTTCGAACGCCACCGCGCCGGCGCGGCGGATGACGAGGCGGATGTTCGTTTCCTCCAGCTTCGGCATCGCCGCGACGGGCGTGACGACCGGCCCGATGGCGCACGACTTCGCGTAGATCTTCGCCTGCGGCAGGTAGAGCGGGTTCTCGCCCTCGATGTCGCGGGCGCTCACGTCG
>CAYVRB010000216.1:0-10600 GCA_964453375.1 uncultured Alcaligenaceae bacterium | reverse complement strand
CGTGTTGGGTGCCGTCGCCGGATGACTTCATCCTCGCGTCGGACACCGAGGCGATCGATCACCACAAGCCGTTGGGTCCGCGAGAACGCTCTGCCCCGAATCGGACACGCTGATCGCTGCCGCGATGAGCCGTGCGCTGGGAGAGTTTTTCTCTTGACTTAAGAAACCTTATCCGGGTTCGGCGTCTTGGGCGCGGCCCCGAGCAGGCTACAGGATACCGCAAACCAGCCCGACCGCCACAGCGAACAGCATGACCGCCACGATGCGCTGCACGCCCTGCATGGTTAACTTCTTGAGGAAGCGGTTCCCGAGCAGTGCGCCGGCGAAGGCGGACACGACGGCCGCGCCGAGCAACCCGTAGTCGAGGCGTGCACCCTCGGCGAGCAGCGACCGCGAGTAGACCCCCAGGCGAGACACGTCGATTAGGCACGCGATCGCGACACCGCTGGCGACGAACGCCTCCTTCGAGAGACCGGCGCGGGCGAGAAACGCTGACCGCAATGCCCCCTGCATCCCGGACAGGCCGCCGAAGAACCCGCTCAGCACACCGCCCAATGTCAGGTACTGCGGCCCGAACGACATGTCCCGGAATCGCGGGAGTAATTCGGCGATGGCAAACAGAAGTAGCAACACCCCGATGGCCAACTTCGCGGGCGTGACCTTGAACTCGCGGCCGCCGAGGGTGTACGTCAGGACTGGCTCGATGCCCGCGAGCCCGATCAGTACCCACGCACCGACGAACGACGCGACCAGGGCGGGTAGGCCGAACCGGAGAACGATTCGTCTGTCGGCCTGCCGCCCGACCAGCGCCAGCTTGAACAGGCCGTTGAGGAAGTGGACGACGGCGGTCATCGCCACCGCCTGCTCGATCGGGAAGAACAGGGCGAAGGCCGGAAGTAGGAGCGTGCCGAGGCCGAAGCCTGAGAAGAACGTCAAGCCAGACGCCAGAAGTGCCACCGAGCAGACGACAACGTAGCTCATGCTGCATTCACCATCAGCGCACCGGCGGCCCGAGACGCGAACGCCCCGAGCCGCCGGCGACTACACCGCGCTACTTGCAGCTACCACCCGTGCAGCCGGCGGACGGCTTGCACGCCTGCGGCTGGGCCTTCGCGGCCGGGGCCGGGAAACAGCAGGACGGGTCGCAGCCCATCTCGATGCAGCACAGGATGCACTCCTCGCAGCACCCGTCGAGGGCACAGCAGGTGATGCACTCCGGGCAGCAGTCCGCGCAGCACGGCTGGTCGGCGGTCGCCGTCGGCTGGACGGCAACGGGGGACTTGGTGAACCCGCCGGCCAGCGCGAACGCCGCCGCGGACAAGACGACGGCCAGACAGAGGCCGCAGAGCAACTTGAAACGCATGATCTTTCTCCAGAACAGATGGTGTGTTGAAACCGATGACACGGAACTACGGGGAGGCCGAATCGCCTCGCGGAACCGTGTCGGTTAACACAGCCAAGCGCAGTGGAGGATGCGGTGCGGGGGCGACGGGACGGGGATCGCCAGATCGGACCGGAACCACAGCAGTGGGGCGACCCGGTGGGCGTCGGCGAACGGGAAGAAGG
The DNA here is from genome assembly GCA_964453375.1 of uncultured Alcaligenaceae bacterium. Classification (GTDB taxonomy): domain Bacteria; phylum Planctomycetota; class Planctomycetia; order Gemmatales; family Gemmataceae; genus Limnoglobus. Next base: position 9,034 of record CAYVRB010000216.1, on the reverse strand, counting down.
CGACCGGGGCGGGGTCGCCCTCGGCGCTGTCCGGGGGCGGCGGCTTGAGCCAGTCCAACTCGTAGCAGCAGCACCGCGAAGGCGGTGTCGGCTCCGACGGGACCGGCGCGGGCTTCTCCCGTTCTGGGCAACCGCACAAGTCGCAGCAACCCGCGTGCTTCGCGGCGGACGACGGCTCAGCCCGCGCGAGCCGGACAACACTGCACCACCCCGGCGGCAAAGCCAGGTTGACACAGCACAGCACGGCTAGGAGTCGAAGCACCGCCATACGGGAAGAATACCTCTTGCTTCGGGTCGAAACAAGCCCTCCGCCGCCGAACAGGTGTTTATCCCAATCCACAGGTCACATAATACTGTCACTTCAGAATCGAACGCAAGAACCAACTTGTTCCGGTGCTTGCCCTTGCGGCGAATTCGGTACGATAGACACTCCGGCAAAACGCATCTATGCCCGCGAGACTCTGATTGGAAAGTCGCCGATCTCCGAAATCCAGTGATTCCCGAACTTGACTTATGTCCAGTCGTATCGAAGGGTCGCAAACCTTTTCGGAGATTGCACCATGCTCGCCACCGTGCCGACCATCACCAACCGCATCGCGTCGCACTTCACGCCGACGCCGATCCCCGTGCCGGCAACGCCGGACGCCAATGCGGCAGCGTGGAGCGATGCGGTCTTCGCGGCGATGATGTTCTACCAATCGCAACTGGCTCACCCGGATGAACGCGTGGCCGAGCGGGCGGCGAAGGCGATCTTCGACCTCGAGAAGACGCGGCTCCGCCACGGGGGCGAACTCGCCGGCGCGACGGTGCCACGGCCGAAGCCGGAACCGCATTCGTCGATGGAACCGCTGCGGGCGTTGGCGCCGATCGAGGAGCCGTGCGGGGACGACGCGGAAGACGCCGTCGAAGAGGAAATCGACGACGCGCCGGTGGCGTTCAACGAGAAGGAGCGGGCGGCGATCGAGGCGATGGTCCGCCATCCTCGGTACGCGCCGATAATCGAGAAGATGCGAACGAAGCTGGTTTCGCAGGGCGTAAACGTGGACGACGCGCGCCGGCTGGCGACGGAGGCGTTCCGCCAGCATGTGGGCCAGGCGATCCTCGAACGCCGGCAACGGGTCGCCGCGGAACACGTCGGCGGATGTCGGGCGGGCTTCTCTTCCGGAAGGAATCGGGCCGGGTGAAGCGGTGCCTTGGCCTTGACCCCGGCGCGCCGCGCGCCTTAGCATCGCCGGTTGCCCGAACCGCAGGACGCACTCCGATGCCGACGATCCACAGGCGTTTTCTCCTCCGGCTGCTGCTGGTCGTCGCGCTCGTGGCGGGCGCGATCGCGGGGCTGCATACGATCCAGGCCGGGCGCATCCCGGACGCGCTGCGCGACCAGGCGGACCGCGCCGAGGCCGCCGAGAAGCCCGACGCCGCCATCCGCTTCCTGCGCCAATACCTCGAATTCCGCCCGCGCGACGCCGACGCGCAGGAACGCCTCGCGAACCTGCTGAAGGCGCGCGCCGGCGACGCGGCCCGGTCGGAACTCGTGTTCCTCTACGACAAGATCCTTCGCAACGATCCCGCCCGGCTCGCGGTCCGCCGCGAGGCGGTGATCGCGTGCCTGCAACTGCGGCGCTACACCGACGCGGCCGCGCACGCCGAGGCGCTCCTAAAGGAGACGCCCACCGATGCGGACATCTGGCGCTACCTCGCCCGCGCGCAGGTCGGGCAGCGCCAGTTCGACGCGGCGCGGAAGAGCTTCGAGGCGGCGATCGAACGCGATCCGAAGTCGCCGATCGGCTACCGCCAGCTCGCGGAATTCCTCTGGCTCGACCGGGACCAACCCGCCGAGGCGCGCGCCGTGTTCGACCGCATGGTGGCCGCCCTGCCGCGTTCGAGCGAGGCGTACCACGGGCGGGCGAAGTTCCTGGCGCAATCCGGCCCGCCGGGCGCCGCGCTGCCGCCCGCGAACGACGACCCCGCGCTCCCCGACTGGCGCAAGGCGCTCGAGCTGGACCCCGCCAACGCCGAGGCGGCCGTGCTGCTGGGCGAACGGTTGCAGCGGCACCGCGACCTCCTCGCCGCCCGCGCCGTCTTCCTCGACGGGCTGAAGCACAACCCCGACGACGAACGGCTGGTGCGCAGCCTCGCGTGGCTGGAGTCGAATCGCGGCAACGCGCCGGGCGCGATCCGCGTGCTCGAGGAGGCGGTCGCGCGGTCCAAGGATGGCTTCGAGCTGCTCGTGCCGCTCGCCGACCTCCTGATCCAATCGGGCGATCTCGAGCGCACGCGCGCGACCATCGACGCGATCGAGAAGCGGCGCGGGCCGAACGCGAAGCTGCGCGTCGGCTACCTGCGCGGCCGGCTCGCGATGCACGCCGCGAAGTGGGACGACGCCGTCGCGGCGCTGACGGCGGTGCGCGGCGCGGCCGTCGAACTGCCCGCCCTGGAGACGCAGGCGAACCTGCTGCTGGCGACCTGCCACGCGCGGCGCGGCGAGACCGCGAAGGCGATCGAGTGCCTGCAACTGGTGACGCTCAAGGAGCCGGCGAACCTTTCGGCGCGCGTGGCGCTGGCGACGGCGTATTTGGACGCGGGGCAGTCCGCCGAGGCGGCGCGCGAGTTCGACGCGGCCGCGAACCACGCGGCCGCGACGCCGGCGATCGCGGGGATGGCCGTGCAGTTGAAGGCGCTGCGGCTCGCCGCGCAGGGGGCCGGGGACGACGCCTGGAAGGAGTTGGAACGCCACGCCGTCGTGCAGGCGAACCGCCTCGGCGCGAAGACCGCCGACGGCGGGTTGATGCTCGCCGATTTCGCCTCCGTGGTCGGCCAACCGGCGCGCGGCGTCGATGTGCTTCAGAAGGCGCTCGCCCGCCACGCGACCGACACGCGCGTCTGGACGAAGCTCGCGGAACTCGTGGCCGACGCGCAGGGCGTGGCCGCCGCGCTCCGCATCCTCGACGAGGCGCAGGGGGCCGTCGGCGACGGCGCCGCGCTGCGCCTCGCGCGCGCCGACCTCTACGCCCGCGATCCGGCGCGCCTCCGCCCGCTCGCCAACCTCGAGAGCCAGATCGACGCCTGGTCCGAGGACGATCAGCTTCGCCTGCTGCACGGGCTGGTGGACGCGCACGACCGGCTCGGCGATGCGGCGAACGTGTTGCGGCTGTATCGGAAGATCGCCGCGCGCCGCCCGCGCGAGGCGGCCGCGTGGCTGGCGATCTGCGAGCGCGCCTGGGCGGCCGGCGACGCCGCCACGGCGAACGAGGCGGCCGCGATCGTGCAGGGCCTCGACGCGAAGCCGACGGAGGCGGACGCGCTCTGCGTGGCCTGGCGCGAGCTGGCGGCCGGCGGGGCGGTGACCGTGCGCGGCGCCTTCGGCGAGTCGCCGAATCGCGCCGACGCCTGTCGCGTGCTCGCCCGCATCTTCGACCGCGAAGGCCGCGCCGACCGCGCCCGCGAATTGCTCGCGCGCGGCGTCCGGCTCGAACCGACCAACTTCGACGCCGCCGCGGCGCTCCTCGCGCACCTCTCCGCGCCGGGGGCCGAAACCGAATTGAACCGAACGCTGCTGACGTTCGCCGTCGATCCGCGCTGGGCGGGGGAACCGTTCCGCCGCGCCGTGCGCGTCGCCGCCGTATCGACGCGAACCCCGCAGCCGCTGTTGAACGCCGTGCGAACGATCGTCGAGCGGCAGCCCGACGGCTTCGGTTGGTTGGCCGACCTGCAAGCGGCGCTCGGGCAAGCGAAGGAGGCGCTCGCGACTTGCCAGCGCGCCACGGCGCGCCCGGCCGCGACGGCGGACGACTGGCTCCGCTTCGCCCTCCGCACGGCCGAGTCCTCCGGCCGCGACGCCGGCGCCGCCGTCGTCCAGTCCGCGAAACCCCGGCTCGCGCCGTCCGCCTACGCCGACCTCGCCGCCGCGTTCACCGCGTCGCGCGTCGGCGCGGGGGCGACGATCGCCGCCGGCGCGCCGCGGGAGATTCGCCCCTTCGCCGAGGCGCGGTTGGCGATCCAGCTCACCCGGCTCGATCGCGCCGCCGCCATCCGCGAATGCGAAGCCGTGCTCGCGGACGACCGCACGCCCGGCGACGATGCCGCCTGGGCGCGGCGCAAGCTCGCGATGGTGTTGACCGTGCGCGGCGAACCGACGGACCGGAAGCGCGCCTTGGACCTGCTCGCCGGGGAGCGCGGCGGTGCGCCGGGCGAACGCCGCGCGACCGCCTCGGTGCTCGCGGCGCTCGCACGGCACCTGGACGGCGCGGACCGCGCCACCGCCCACGCCGCCGCCCTCGCGATTCTCGAAGCCCTCGCAGCCGAACCGTCCCGCGAACAGCGGCAGGACGCCTTCGCGCACGCGAAGCTCCTACAAGCCGCCGGTCGCTCGGATGCCGCCGCGCAGGCGATCCAGACGCTGCTGAACGCCGATCCGAACAACGTGGAGTATCTGCTGGCGGCGCTCGGCGTCCTGCACGCCGCCGACCGGCGGGACGCGGCCGAACCGTTCGCCACGCGATTGTTGGCCGCGGCGCCGACCGACCACCGCGCGATCGCCGCCGTCGCCGCGTTCGAGTGCCGGCGGGGCGACGCCGGCCGCGCCATCGCGTTGGCCGAAGCCTACGAACGCACGGCGGACCTCGCCGCCGGCGAAGCCGAGATCAAGACCGCCCGCGCCGCCGAATTGCTGGACCGCCTCGCGCGCGAGCCGGGCACCGCCGGCACTCCCGCGGCGCGCCGGCTCGTCGACGCCGCCGTCGCCAAGTACGAATCGATCCTGCACGCTCGCCCGCGGCACCTCGCGGACCTCGCCGCCGCGCTCGCCGCCGACGGACGCGCCCCGCAGGCGCTCGACGCGATCGAGCGCGCCGCGAAAGTCGTGCCCGAACGGTACCGCGCCCTCGCCGGACTCGCCGCGCTCCGCGCCGGATCGCTCGACGCCGCCCGCACCCGGCCCGTGCGCGACTGGCTCGCCGCCGCCATCGCCCGCGAACCCGCCTCGCTCTCCCTGCGCCTGGCCGAAGCCGAATTCTTCCTCCTCACCGACGACCTCGCGGCGGCGGAGCGCGGCTACGAGGCCGTCCTCGCCGCCGACGACCGCAACGCCACCGCCCTCAACAACCTCGCCTGGATCCTCGCCCCGCGCGCCGACGCCACCGCCCGCGCCGCCGCCCTCGTCGACCGCGCCGCGCGCGAAACCGGCCTCACCGGCGAACTGCTCGACACCCGGGCGCGCATCCGCATCGCGGCCCGCCAGCCCGAGCTGGCCGAGCGCGACGCCGCCGAAGCCCTGCGTCAGGAGCGCACGCCGCTGCGGTACTTCCACCTCGCGCTCGCGCAGAAGGAGCGTTCGCCCGACGCCGGCCGCGCGACCCTGCGCGAGGCGCGCCGCCGCGGACTCGACGCCAAGGCCGTCCACCCGCTCGACCGCGACTTGCTCGCCCGCTTTGAATAGGTTGTCGTCACCGCTCCCCCGACGGACGCGCATGACGCCGGACGATCCCATCGACCGCTACCACGAACTCCTCGCGCGGGACGGCGTCGCCGAGGAGACCGCGCACCGCCTCGCCGCCGCGCTCGAATCCCGCCGGCTGGCGTTCGGCGCCCGCCCCATCTGCGACGTCCTCCGCCCGCGCTTCCTCACGCCCGATCGCGAACGCCTCCTGCGCGACCGCGCCGGCATCGTCGCCGCCGCCCTCCGCCGCGTCCAGGACGCCGCCGCCGAAAACCCCGAACTCCTCCGCCAGTTCCGACTGCTCCCGTGGGAAGAAGCGCTCTTCCCCATCCCCTCGCGCATCGCGCACCCCTGCCCGGTCAGCCGACTCGACGGCTTCTTCGCCGCCGACGGCCGCCTCCGCTTCACCGAGATGAACGCGCAGTCCCCGGCCGGCGCCGGCTTCTCCGACGCGCTCTCCGAGGTCTTCGCCGAACTCCCCGCGATGCGGGCACTCGCCGACGAACACGCCCTCCGACCCTACGCCGCCCGCGACGGCACCCTCGCCGCCCTCCGCGCCGCCTGGCGCGACTGGTCCGGCGGCACCGCCGACCCGCCGAGCATCGCCATCGTCGACTGGCCCGACGTGCCCACCCACCTCGACTTCCAACTCCTCCGCGAACGCTTCGAAGCCGGCGGCATCCCGACCCGCATCCTCTCGCCCGACGATTTGGAGTTCGACGGCCGCGTCCTCGCCGCCGACGGCGAACCGATCCCGTTCGTCTACCGCCGCGTGCTGATGGTCGAATTGATCGGCCGCTGCGGCCTCGAACATCCGCTCATCGACGCCGCCCGCGCCGGCGCGGCCTGCATCGTGAACCCGATCTCCTGCCGTCTGCCCGGCAAAAAGGCCAGCTTCGCCGTCCTCTCCGACGAGGCCAACGCCGAACTCTTCACGCCCGTCCAACGCGCCGCCATCCGCGACAACATCCCCTGGTCACGCCTGCTGGAGGAACGCCGCACCGTCGTCGCGGGGCAGACGGTCGACCTCGTCCCGTTCGCGGCGCGGAACAAGGACCGGCTGGTGCTGAAGCCGAACGACGCCTACGGCGGCCGCTCGGTGACGCTCGGTTGGACGGTGGACGACTCGACGTGGGACGCGGCCGTGAACGCCGCGCTCGCGACCCCCACGATCGTGCAGGAACGGATCGACCTGGCGTGCGAGCGCTATCCGGTCTTCGCGGGTGGCCGCCTGGCGTTCGAGCCGCGCTGGGAGGACACCTGCCCCTTCGTCGGCCCGGACGACGGCGTCTTCGGCTGCCTCTCGCGCCTCTCGTCCGTCCCGCTCGTGAACGTCACCGCCGGCGGCGGCGCGATGGTGCCCACGTTCGCGCTGGACCGGTGACTACTCCGGCACCGTCACGGCCGTCGTCTCGATCGTGGTGCGCTTCTTCACGCCCGGCGTCTCGGCGATCGACTTCACCAATCCGCCCGGCATCGCGTCGGAGGTCCAGGTCGTCACGAACACCTCGCCCCCCTCGTTGCGGTCGCGGGACTCCGCCCATCGCACGCGATAGGGCTTCGCGCCGACGATCATCGGTTCGGCCAACTCCTTCGTCGGCGCGGGCGGGGTTGGTTTCCGTCCGGACGGCAAGTGGAAGTAGCGGTCGGTCGAAAAGCGATCCGGCGGGTTGTCCATCACGAGGCCGTCGTAGCGCGTCGTGCGCGTCTTCAACTCCAACGTCACGCTCGCGTCGGTCTTCTCGACCAGCGTGAACGCGCTCGTCGTCGTGGTCTTCTCCGGCCGGCCGATCTCCTCCGTCACGGACGTGCGCACGACGACGGTGCCGACGGGGAACGCGGCCCAGCTCGCGAAGGACGGATTCTCGACGCGCTCGCCCCTGGGGGCTTCGACCGCGATCGGCGGCGAAAGGTCCTTAGGCGCTTCGCCACAGCCAACGAGACACCCAATCACAAGGACCGACACTGCGCGGGACATGGTTGATCCTGGAAATGGAATGGGGGCGGAACGGGCGTTCCGCCCCCGAAGGGAAATTCACTTCTTGCGTTTCGGCTTCCCGACGGCGGTGCCGGACCCGGAGCGTTCCTCGTCTTCGATGCGCCGGTCGTCGTCCTTCATCTGGCGGATCTCCTCGTCGGACATCGCCTTGGTGTTCATCGCGGGCGATCCGGCGCCGCAGCCGGCGAAGGCGAGCGGCGCGAGGATCAGGATCAGGCGTTTCACGGTGCGGTCCTCCGGGGGGGTTACAGGCCGCCGAGATCGAGGGCCATGCCGTCGTCGGCGACGACGGCGTACATGTAGGTGAGCGGATCGACATTGAAGCGGATGAAGCGGACGGAGCCGTCGGCGAAGACGGCGTTGAGGCCGCCGGCGTGCGCGGAGCCGAAGTAGCGGCGCCAGACGTTGCCGGTGACGGGCGAACCGTTGAGCGGATTCGGCTGGCCGGTGACGATCTGCGACTTGTCGAGGTCGTGCTTGGGCGGGAAGTGGTAGCGGATGTTGTCCTCGTCCCAGCCGGAGTTGTTCCAGCGTTCGTTGTCGCCGCCGTCGGTGCCGTGGCGGGAGGTGGGGAGCGCCTTCTCGGCGGCGGCGATGGTGTTGCTGGTGCCGTCGGTGATGGAGGCGATGGTGCGCTTGGCGCCGCGGCCGGGCCAGACGATGAAGCCGCCGCGGCGGGGGAAGTTGCCGAAGTTCTCGGAGGTGCGTTCGTTGCGGCGGGGCGACATGCCGAGCGGCGGGGACGGGATGTCGCCGAAGCCCTCGTGGACCTCGCCCTGGTAGTAGCCGGCGCTGCCGGCGTAGTCGCAGCGGGCGAATTGCGATCCGTAGACCGTCGGGGCGCGACGGCTCGGGCAGTAGTAGATCTTCACCATCTGGCGGGCCACGTCGTCCTCGCCCGCGGCGTTCGTCGGGTTGCCCCAGATCGGCGGCGCGTTCTCGTTGCCGAGGCGGTGGACGTTGTCCTGCTCGATGAACGGCAGGATCTTGTACCAGTGGTTCCAGCCGCGCGCGGTGGCGGCGCGGCAGCAGGTGGAGCCTTCGTACTGCGTCGGGGCCTCGTCGTAGTCGTAGCCGCCGGGCGCCGGGTTGCCGGACGCATCCACGGCGCGCGGGTCGCCGTCGAGGCCGCCCTGCGGGAAGTGCTGGTACGCGCTCTCGAACGCGTGGAAGGCGATGCCGATCTGCTTCAGGTTGTTCTGGCACTGGGTCCGGGCGGCGGCCTCGCGGACCTTCTGGACCGCCGGCAGCAACAGGCCGATCAGGATGGCGATGATGGCGATGACGACCAGCAATTCGATCAGCGTGAACCCGCGGCGAGCGGTGCGGACCATGATGGCATTCCCCCGAATGGAGCGGACGCGCGACGGCGGGCGCCGACACGCGGGGGAAGGTTAATCGAGAGGGCGCGGGGTGCGGGAGGGGGCGGGACGTCTATTCGCGCGAGCTTCGCGCCGCGTTCACGAACGGCGCGCTTCTTCGCGGAAGGGCCACGAAAGGTTCAACGGATTTACATTTGGAGTGCGGCGGGGGGGGGGGGGGGGGGGGGGGTGTGGGCGGGCGGGGGCGGGCGGGGCGGGGGGGGGAGAGCCCCCAGG
>CAYVRB010000215.1:0-10666 GCA_964453375.1 uncultured Alcaligenaceae bacterium | reverse complement strand
CGGGCCTCCCAAAGCCTCGGCCCGACCTACAAATCCGCTAGTCCGAACGCTAGTTGCCCCGCGCGTCGGGATCGGGTATCCTCGTCGCATTCGCCCGAGGAACCCGAAATCATGTTGCGCCGCCTCTCGCTCGCCTCCCTCGCCGTCGCGGCCCTGCTCGCCGCGGTTTGGGTCTCGCAGGTCCAATCGGACTCGACGCCGAAACCGGTCGCTATCCCCGACATGAAGTTCGACGAGGTGAAGGAACTCGCCCCCGGCGTGTTCTTCCGCTATTCGTCGATCAGCGCCGCGGACAAGACCGTGCCGTTCGGGGGATCGAACCACACGTGGATCGTCTTCAAGGACTACGTCGTCGTCATCGACGCGAACTTCCCGCGCCAGGCCGGCGACGTGCTGGCGGCCATCCGCAAGACCACCGACAAGCCGATCAAGTACGTGCTGGACACGCACCACCACGGCGACCACGCCTACGGCAACGCCGTCTGGGCGAAGGAAGGCGCGAAGATCGTAGCCCACACGAACGCGGCGCGCCTCTTGAAAGTCAACGGCCCGAAGCAATGGGAGGACCAGGCCAAGACCCTGCCCGACGTGAAGGCGAGCACGCTCAAGCAGGTGGATATCCCGTTCGACGACAAGTACGTGATTGACGACGGCATCCAGCGCGTCGAGTTCCACCACCTGGGCCACGCCCACACGCCCGGCGACGCGGTCGCGTGGCTGCCGAAGCACAAGATTCTTTGCACCGGCGACGCCTGCGTGAACGGGGCGTTCAACTACATGGGCCACTCGAACTCGTCGTCCTGGATCAAGTGCCTGGAGAAGATGGAGAAGTTCGAGCCGCAGATCGTCTGCCCCGGCCACGGCAAGCCGGCGGACAGCAAGCTGTTCGCGAAGGAGATCCGCTACTTCACGGAGCTGCGGGCCGAGGTGAAGAAGGGGATCGAGGCGAAGAAGACGCTGGAGGAGATCACGAAAGAATTGGACTTCCCCTGGTACAAGGAGTGGACCGGCGTGGACGTGGCCGGCCCGGACATGAACAAGGACAACGTGAAGCACGTCTACAACGAGTTGCTGGGCAAGATCGACCACGAACGCCTGGGCTCGACGACCGCGCCGACGACCTACGGCCGCGAACGGCCTCGCGTGGCGGAACGGCCGGCGTCGTCGTTGCGGGAGAAGGCGGAGTAGTTTTCCCTTTGGAGTGCGGCGGCTCGCCGCCGCTTTGGTCTTTCGGACATCTACGCACACGCAGCCATTGTCGGTGGAAAATGATCCGGGTGTGCAGAGCGGACAAAAGACCAAAGCGGCGTCCAGCCGCCGCACTCCAAATCGAAAATGATCGGCAATTCGTGCGGTCGGCGCGATAGGAAGACTCGCATCGGTTGATGGTTTCTGGATTCATGGAGATAAAGATGTCGAACAATGTGAAACGCAAGAGTACATTCGGATCGGCTCACATTGAGCATTTCAGTCCGCCGTTGCCAGAGGGCACGCCGAAGGCGATCAACGTCACGATCAGCTTCGAAGAAGCTCTGAAATTGCACTTGAGTCTCGGTCAACTTCTTGGTCACCTCAACGGATATAATCGATCGACGACTGAAGGCAAACGAATGGCGGTCAACTTGTGCGTTTATACCGAACAAGGACGTATCTCCGTCGTGGAAGGAAAGACACGAATCTCGACGAATGGCAATGAAGAAGATTGATCGCGAGAATGGCCTCGTGCTTTTCAGGCCTCGATGACATGGCCCTGTCGGTGGGAACGGAGCGCGGAGATCGCCACGAAAAGGCACGATATGTCACAAAAAGAAAGCCGACGATTGGTTTTCTTTTTGTGACATATCGTGCCTTTTCGTGGCGAATCACGGCTCGTCCGCGGGCAGGAACTCGGACCAGAACACCCGCGGCGTCACGTTCTTGGAGATCGTCCGCACGCTGCCGTCGGCCATACCGACGACCATGCCCGCACGGTGCGACGTGCCCGGGATGCGCGGGTCGCAAGGTTGACCGGAGCGAAGCATTTGGAATGTCGGGATCGGGTTCAGCGTTTCCGGTTCGGCGTCGTCCCAACCGATGCGGAATCGGAGCTTGGTCTCGCGATCGGGATCGCTTTCCTTCGGCCACGGGCGGGCCGGTGCCGCGAGTCCGGTCGACGCATAGCCGGGCGGATTCGCCGGCGTCAGCGCCGCGAGGGCGGGCACGTGTTGGCTGTAGAAGCCGACGCCCCAGAGGTTGTACACCTCATCGCCGGCCGCGGTCCGGCAGAGTTGCGGCCGTTCGCCGGTGAGGATCACGTTCGCGGAGCCGCGCGGCGCAATCTCGTGCATCGCTCCTTTCCGCCCCGCGAGCAGGCCGTTCATCGCGTAGCTGCCGGTCGCGTAGTAGCCGGTCGAACCGTCGGGCAACGTCATGGGCACGTCCCGCAGGCCGTTCGCCGTCGCGTCCGAGGGGCAGATCATGATTCTCCAAGAATTATTCGCAATGCCGCCCTCGTGCATCCATTTCCTTTCATCGCCTTTCGTGCCGTATTCAAAGAGTTGCGAGGTGTGTCCGTGATACCAGTCTGGAGAGCGTTCTGTTCGAAATGAAAGAGGGGTTGCTTCGATATAGGGAATCAGCGTCGCAAAGTACGACGGTAGACCCTTGCCGGTGACCGACCCAGGCCCCTGATCGACGAGCAAAGGAAGACGGTTGTGAACGTCGTGAAACGAATGGAACGCGAGGCCGAATTGTTTCAGGTGGTTCGTGCACTTCGACTCTTCCGCGGCCGCACGAACCTTCATGATCCCGGTCGTGACGAGTCCGGCCAGTAGCAAGCCGATTGCCAGGAAAACGAGCAGTTCGATCCGCGTGATGCCGGAACGCATGGGGTCGCCCCCGGAACGGTCAGCCCGTCTCCTGCACTTCGATCATGATCGTGGAGACGTTGTCGCGGGAGCCGGAGTCGAGGGCGAGTTGGCCGAGGGCTTCGGCGCATTGCTGCATGTCGGTCTGCTGGCTGATGAAGCTGGCGAGTTGGTCGTCGGTCACGACGCCGGAGAGGCCGTCGGAGCAGAGCAGGAAGCGGTCGCCGGCCTTGAGCGGGATCGCAGACACGTCCGGGCCTTCGCCGACTTCCTTGCTGCCGAGGTATTTCCAGAGCACGTTCTTGAAGCGGTGGTCCTTGGCCTCGGCTTCGGAGATCGTCTTGGCCTCGACGAGCGCGCGGGCGAGCGAATGGTCGATGGTCAGTTGTTGGATCTTCTTGTCGCGGATCATGTAGGCGCGGCTGTCGCCGACGCCCGCGATGAACATTTCGGTCCCCTTGCGCCAGATCGCGAGCACGACGGTCGTGCCCATGTTCTTCATGTCCTTGTCGAGCGCGCCCATCGCGATGATTTCTTCGTTGGCCTGGGCGATGGAGCGGCGGATGACCGATTTCACGCCGTCGCCGTTGAGGTGCGCGGAGAGGTTCTTGCGGAGTTCGCGGGGGATGATTTCGATGGCGCGCTTGCTGGCGATCTCGCCGGCGGCCTGGCCGCCCATCCCGTCCGCCACCACGGAGACGATCATGTCCGGGAACTGCTTGACGTCGATGGAGTCTTCGTTGTTTTCGCGGTAGTTGCCGAGCAGGCTGCACTTGCCGATGGATAGCGTGAAGGCCATGTCGTCCTCTCTTCATCGCGGCGGACTGGCGTGATCGGGAGCGGTGCGGGGCGGTCCGGCCGGGGCTTGCGCGCGTTGCGTTGGGTTAACGGTCCGCGCCGCGCGGCCCATCGAACGATGGCGAAACCTATCGCGCGGCGAGATAATTCCCTTCAACCTACAACGATAACCCCCCCCACGCAACCGGTCCCGCGCGATTCAAAAGAATCCTACCGTCCGTCGAATGCTCTGTCTACGGCGAGAGCGTCGCAACCGGTTCCGTCGGAATATTCGACACCGTTTCCCGCTCGTTGGTCTGAGTTCATTCTAGCGCTCGCCTTCCGCAAATGAAGGCAATTGGTGCAGCCGGGTCGGCTTAAAACCCCCGCAGGGCGAGGTGGTTCTTCCAGCTCCAGCGGTTCGCGAAGAAGTCCTTCGCGGCCAGGTAGCCGCGGGCGTAGAGTTGGTCCTTGTGGTCGTTCGTCAGGCCGAACTGCGTCGCGGTGATGTTCAGCCCCGTGAGGTCGATGTCGACGACGCGGCCCTGGTGGCGCTGGCTGAGGTAGCGGCGGTCGCCGGCGACCATCATCGTCTTGAGCATCGCGGAGAGCAGGTCGGTCGCGCCGTCGATCTTCCGCGGCGCGGCGTCGGCGCGGTCGACGAGGCGGAAACCGAACGTCGGCCAGCCCGGCGGCACGCCCGGCGTGTCGTCGTCGAAGATCCAGAGTGGGAAGTTGCTGAGGATGCCGCCGTCGACGATCGCGCTCCCTTCGAGCTGCCCCGGCTCGAAGAAGAACGGGATGCTCATGGAGAGCCGCACCGCCTCGGCGACGGAGAAGTTCCGCTGCTTCGGCGTCAGCGGCGGCCGGTACGCGACGGGCGTTGGCGTGGCGGCGCCTTCGGCGGGCCGCGCGACCGTCGGCCGCAGCGGTTCGAGGTCGTCCGGCAGCACCATCATTTCGCCGCGCGTCACGTCCGAAACGACGACCTTGAGCTGTCGGTCGGCGGCGATCCGGCTGCGGTCCCACATCTCGCCGAACGTCTGCTTGCCGGCCCACTTTAGCACTTCGTCCATCCAGTTTCGAAACGGCTCGGACGAGTACTGCCCGAGTTCGCGGGTCAGCGCGAGGTTCGTCAACAGTAAGACGGGGTTTTCGAGATCGTCGCTCGGGTCGCCATTGAAGATGAGCCGGCTCGTCTTCTGCGAGAGAAAGCTCATGTAGTCGAGGTGGGCGACGATCTGCTCGAGCTGGTCGATGTTCATGTCCGCGGAGAGGAGGCTCGCGGTGATGGCGCCGGCGGACGTGCCGGCGATGCCGTGCCAGCGGAGGCCGATCTCGGCGCAGAGGCGGACGGCGCCGAGGAAGGCGGTGCCAAGGACGCCGCCGCCCTCGAATACGGCGTCGGCGTCGTAGAGTTGGTCCGCGCGGGCGAGCGGCACCATGTTCGCGTCGATCTTGGCGCGGTCGGCGGCGGACAGGGTCAACCCGAAGCGGCGGCGCGTTTCGACCGGGTTCCAAAGCGCGGGCATGCTCGAGTTCCTTGAGGATGGCCACAAAAAGGCGCCAAGAGCCACAAAAAGTTGACACGAATTCTTGTGGAATTATTCTGAGTTCTCGTGTCGTTTCGTGCCTTTTTGTGGCCATCAATTCCCGTCGCCCGGCAGTGCCGCCAACCGCAGCGGGTGGGGCGAGCTGGGGTTTTCGACGACGAGCGACCGCTTGCCGTCGAGGAAGGCTTCGAGTTCGGGCAGGATGGCGCGCTGGCGCCAGCCGTTGGCGAGGCCGGACTCGTCCGCGGGCGCCGCGCCGGGCTGCCGGGCGCGCACGAGGCGCTTTAGGTCGCTCGCCGTGGCGACGAGGCTCTGCGCGATCCGGTTCCGGGCGCACCATTCGCCGAGTACGACGGAGAGCAGGTTCGCGAGCAGCGTCACGTGCGGGGCGTCGTTTTCGCGCTCCTCCGGCTCCGGCCAGTCGGCGGGGGCCAATGCCTTCGCACGGCGGATCGCGTCCAGCACGTGCGGCGCGTCCGCCTTCGCCAGTCCGCGGAAGCTGAGCAAGTCGTCGAGCTTCGTCGGCGGGCGTCGCGCGAGATCGCCGAGCAGCTCGTCGCGCAGCACGGAGCGCGGCGGGCGGTTCCCCTGCGCGGCGCGGGCGTCGCGCCAGCGGTACAGTTCCCGCGCCACGGCCAACCCCTTCGCGTCCAACCCGCCGATCCCCTTGATCTTGCGCCAGCGTTCGACGGCCGCGTCTTCGCCGATCGACCGTCGAACGAACGCGGCGAACTCCTCGGCCGCCCAGTCCTCGCGGTTGAGCCGGCGCAGGCGGTCGTGCAGGCGCTTCCAAATCGGGATGAGATGGCGGACGTCGTCGAAGGCGTATTTCTCCTGCGCGGGCGTCAGCGGGCGGCGGCGCCAGTCGGTGAGCGTTTCGCCCTTGGCGAGTCGCACGCCGAGGAGTTCCGCGACGAGGCCGGAGTAGCCGATGGGGTACGTGTAGCCGACGAGGCCGGCGGCGATCTGCACGTCGAAGACGTGCGCCGGCGTGCGCCCGATGCCGAAGTGGCACATGCGCATCTCTTCGCGGCCGGCGTGGACGATGGCGACGCGGGACGGGTCGGCGAGGAGTTCCCAAAACTCGGCGAGCGGGCCGCAGGAGAGCGGATCGAGGATGAAGAGCCGTTCCGCCGTGGCGACCTGCACGAGGCAGAGGTCCGGGCGGTAGGTCTGCTCGCCGACGAATTCGGTGTCGAAGGCGATGTGGGAGCAGCCCGCCAGGTGCCGGAGGCAGTCCTGCAACCCGGCGGGGTCCGCGACGATGGTTTCGGGCAGCCCCGGCGGCGGGGTGGGTTTCTTCGCCATGGGGTTATTGTGGGAACCGGTCAGGCCAAACCCAAGACCTTGTTCATCCGCCCGGCGACCTCCTTCAGGTGCGCCTCGCCGCCGCCGCCCACTTCGGACGTGGCCCAGCCGTCGTAGCCGATCTCGCCGAGCGCCTTGAGCACTTCCGGCCAGTCCTCGTCCCCTTCGCCGATCGCGCACCATTGCTTTGTCTTGCTGTAGCCTTTGAAGTCGAACTTCACCATGCGCTTGCCGAGCTTGCGAATCCAGTCGGCGCTGGACACGCCGTATTTGATCATGTTGCTGCAATCGAAGTACGCGGCCACCCACTCGGATTTGAAGTCGTCGACGTACTGCACGAGCTGTTCAGGCTTCGTGATGAAGTTGTTCCAGACCGTCTCGATGGCGATCTTGATCTTGAGCTTCTCGGCGAGCGGCAGGACCTTCTTCACTTCCGTCTGCGATCGCTCGTAGCACTGTTCGTAGGACACGTCCTTGTTCACGACGCCCGGCACGAGCAGCACCGTGTCGGCGCCGACCGTCTTCGCGTCGTTCAGCGCCGTCTCGAGAGCTTTGAGTCCCTTCGCGCGAACGTCCTCTTTCGGGCTGGAGAGCGTATCGCTCCAATGGACGGAGTCGATGACGCCGTGGATGGCGATGCCGGTGGCGTCGCGAGCGCTCACGAGTTCTTGAAGCACAAGCCCGCTCGGGCTGTCGATTTCCACGCCCTTGAAACCGAGGCGCTTCACGAGATCGAATTTATCCCTGACACTCGCCCCTTCGACTTTCACCATCGAATACTTCACGGCGATCTTCAGCTTCGGCTTCTTCGGCGCCGGCGCGGCCCAGCCGGCCTGCGCGGCCAACACGGACGCCGAGACGGCGGTGGAGTATTGGAGAAAATCGCGACGGCCGATCGGGGTCATGGTGCGCACTCCTGCTTGAAAACGACGGGGCCGAAGGCATGGTACCTTCGGCCCGCGCGCCGCGAAACGAAAAAAACCGGATTACACGACGCCCGGCATCGGGATCGGCCGCACCGGGTTCGCACCCCATTCATAGGATTTCGGCGCCATGCTCATCGTCGAGTTCATCATCGCGTCCCACTCGATGCGCTTGCCGGTGTAGCACGCCTCGCGGCCGAGGATGCCCATCAGGCTGCTCTTGGCGGCGTTCTCCATGTCGTTGATCGGCTTGCCGGCGCGGATCGACGCGATGAAGTCCTTGTGCTCCTGCACGTACATGTCGGTGTCCTCGCCCTCGTAGCGCCACTTCGCGCCGCCCGCCGCGCTGATCGAATGGCCCATCAGCTTCGCGATCCCCTTCGTGCCGAAGACGATGTCGCTGATCTCGCCGTGGCACTTCGGCATCTGCCGGCAGTACGAGAAGACGCGCTGGCCGTTCGCGTATTCGAAGATCGTGCTGAAGTGGTCGAAGATGTTCCCGTACTTCGGGTCGGTGCGCACCTGGCGCCCGCCGAGGCCGGTCGCCGCGATCGGCAGTTCGTCCTTCATCACCCACATGGCCTTGTCGAGGTTGTGGCAGTGCTGCTCGACGATGAAGTCGCCCGACAGCCACGAGTAGTAGTACCAGTTGCGGACCTGCACCTTCATTTCGTCCCAATCGGGCTTCACGTCGCGGTACCAGATCGGGCCGGTGTTGTAGGTGGCCTGGATGTTCTGCACGTCGCCGATCATGCCGTCGTGGATGCGCTTGACGGTCTCGCGCTTCGCGAACTCGTAGCGGAAGCAGTAGCCGGAGGCGCAGAGGAGGTTCTTGGCCTTGGCCTTCTTGGCGGACTCGATGACGGAGCGAACGCCGGGGGCGTCGACGGCCATCGGCTTCTCGGCGAAGACGTGCTTGCCCTTGTCGACGGCGTAGGCGAGGTGCACCGGCCGGAAGCCGGGGGGCGTGCAGAGGAAGACGATGTCGCAATCGACGGTGTCGATGAGCTGCTTGTAGCCGTCGAAGCCGCTGAAGAGCCGTTCCTTCGGCACGTCCACGCGGTTCTTGAACTGCTTCGTGAGGGCGTCGTGCGCGGTGTGGAGGAAGTCCTCGAAGATGTCGCAGATGGCGACGAGCTTGGTGTTCTTGTCGGCGATCATGGCGTCGCGGACGGCGCCCTTGCCGCGGCCGCCGGCGCCGATGAGCGCCACCTTGAGCGATTCGTTGCCGGCGGCGTGGACGGCCGGGGCGAGCGTGGCGGCGGTGGCGACGGCCGTCGTGGCCAGGAACGAGCGGCGGTTCGGCGCGGTGGGTTCAGCCATGATTCGGCCTCGAAGGGCGAGGGAGGGTGGGAGGTTCGACAGGGTCATTATGCCGAGTCGCGCCCGGCGTGTCATGCCCGAAACGCCCGGAATTCCCGGCCATTACTGCGGACTCTTTTCAAACCCGCTCGAGGTCGCCGTCGCGCAGGTCGGTCAGGAACATGTGCCCTGGCTTGTGCGTGATGGCGAACGGGGGCTTCGCCGCCATGAGCGCCGCCTGGGGCGTGACGCCGCAGGCCCAGAAGACCGGTTGCTCGTCGGCGCGGATCGCGACCGCGTCGCCGAAGTCGGGCCGAGCGAGGTCCGCGATGCCGATCGCGGCCGGGTCGCCGACGTGGATCGGCGCGCCGTGTGCGAGCGGGAGCTTCGCGCAGATCGTCGTCGCGCGGATCGCGTGCTCCGGCGTCATCGGCCGCATGCTCACGACCGTCGGCCCGTGGAAGCGCCCCGCCGGACGGCACGGCAGGTTCGTGCGATACATCGGCACGTTCACGTTCTGTTCGATGTGCCGGACGGGGACGTTCGCGTCCAACAATCGATTCTCAAAAGTGAAGGAACAGCCGATGACGAAGCCGACGAGATCGTCGCGCCAGCGATCGCGGATGTCGCTCGGCTCGGCGACGAGTACGCCATGTTCCCAGACGCGATACGCCGGCAGGTCCACACGGAGGTCGGCGCCAGGCGCAATCGCGCTCGGTTCCGGGTCGCCCGGTTCCGTCACGTCCAACAGCGGGCAGGGCTTCGGGTTTCGTTGGCAGAAGAGGAGGAAGTCGAACGCCCAGTCCTTCGGCAGCACCACGAGGTTCGCCTGCACGAATCCCGGCGCGAGGCCGGGCGTGGGGCCGGAGAGCGTGCCGGCGCGGCACGCGGCGCGAACGGCGGCTCCGGTGGCGAGCGTCATCGTGCGAGGATCTCCGCGATGCGTTCGAGCGGTTCGACGTACTGGCCCCAAGTCAGGCCGTCGACGGTCGATTCGCGCTTGCCGGTGACCCCGTCGACGAGCGGCCCTTCGCGGACCATCGCGTCGAGGATGGCGCGCTCGCGGTCCGGGTCGAACAGGTTGGCGGGCAATCGCGATCCGCGCAGGACGAACGCTCCGGCCGCGAGGGCGTACGCTCCCCAGTTGCTGACGCCGGCGACGATGAGCAGGTCCGTCGGTACTCGGCAGTGGACGAGGTCGCCGTTCGGGATGTTCGCGACGACCGTGGCGTGCGGGATCTTTCCCATGCCGATTTCGTTGCCGCCATCGCCGATGCCGATGGAGAGAACCCCGGGCGCGGGGATTTCGGCGTAGCGGGTATGGCGCGGATTGTGGTGAGCGTCGACATCCACGCCGCGCATGGAGTATCGTTTCCCGTCGGCGGCGCGGCCGGGCCGCTCGATGACGATCTTGTGCGTCTGCGGCACGTCGAGCATCGTCCGTTCGCGGTGGCCGACGAGCTTCCGCGCGGCGGTGATGGCGCGCAGGACCGGTTCGTCCGCCACCTGTTCGACGAATCCCGAAATCGCCTCGAACGCCCGCTCCAGGAAGAATGCTCCGAGGGGGCCGTCGGTCTCGAACGCCGGCGGAGTCGACGGGACGCAGAAGCCGGACACGATGGAAACGCGAAATCCGGGACAGTCGGCGAGGCTCCGGCAGGCGGCGGCGAAATCGCCCGCCGTCGCCGTGAAGAGGTTGTCCCCCGGCCCCGCGGCCACGCCGCGCCCGCCGGGGTCGATCTGCACGGCCGACAGGATCGCGGCGAGTTTTTCGTCGGTGGTCATGGGCGCTCGTCCGTCTCCTTCGGACCGGTTCAACCCTTCAGCATCTCGTCGTGCTTCATGCCACTGGGCGGGAGGTCGGCCTTGCGGCAGTTCGCGAGCGCCGCCTTCGCCCCGGCGAGTTGGTCGGCGTCGTTGTCCTCCCACTCGATGCTCACCGCGCCATCGAAGCCGA
>CAYVRB010000214.1:0-11124 GCA_964453375.1 uncultured Alcaligenaceae bacterium | reverse complement strand
TGTAGTGGTCCGCCTATCGCATGGTGTCGGGCACAACATCGCCGGGGAAGCCGCGGAGCGGCGGCCGACGTTTGCCAGGGGCGCAAGCCCCTGGTCCCGTCGCAATGGGCCAAGCCCCGGAGGGGCGACAGGGGTTCCGTCGCCCCTCCGGGGCTTGCTTCGGGGTTCGCCCACCAGGGGCTGGCGCCCCTGGCAAACCTCGTTCGCACCTCCGGTGCTCGAAAGACCAGGAATCGTTCTCGTGGTCCTTCGATCTCTCGATGTCAGGCGTCTTTCGCCGAATCCACTTTGAATCAGGGGAATTTTGATCCCGACATCGTGCAACAGTCGGACCAGTAGGTCGGGCCGAGGCTTTGGGAGGCCCGACACGTTGGCCATGGTCGCTCGTGTCGGGCCTCGAAGACTCGGCCCGACCTACGATCGCACTTTCCCATCACGCCCCGACGCGCGCGGCGAACTCCGTTAGGCCCGCGCGGTAGGTCGCCGTCCAGGCCGGGTTCGGTTTCACCGGTTCGGGGCGGAACTTCACCATCGCCGCCACGGCGTCGGCCACGGTGTACGTCGACGCCTCCCGCGCCTTGTGCCGGGCGTGCGTCTCGTAGCCCGCCAGCGCCGCGACGGCGGCGCCGAGCGCCGGCACTTCGCTCGACACCAGCCGCGTCAGTTCGCGATCCAGCACGCTCGCCAGGATCTCCAGCATCAAATCGTTCTTCGCGATGCCGCCCGACACCGTGACGCGCGTGATGCTCTGCCCGGCCGCCTCGTGTTCCTTCACGGCGAGGCCGATGAGGTACGCGAGCGCCTCGAAGGAGGCCCGCAGCTTCACGCCCATCGCCGCCGGCTCGGACGGCAGCCACTGGAAGCGCGGCGCCGTCACGCCGACGGACGGCTCGGAATAGAGGAACGGCAGCACCGCCGCGCCGTCGCAGCCCGCCGGGACTTTCCGCGCCGCCGCCTCCAGCGCCGGCCAGTCCGGTTTCTCGCCCACCACCTTGTCGAGGAACTGCGCCCCGTTCGTGTAGCAGCGCATCCAGAGGTACGGGCCCCAGTTCAACTTCATCGCGTCCAGCGTGCCGGACTTCGGCGCGGCGTCGGCCGAGGAGTTCACTACCGCCGAGTTGCCGAGGATGATCGCCACGTGGCCCGCGTCCACGGCGCCGCCGCCGACGAGGCCGGCCGCCTGATCGTCGAGCGTTGGGAAGAACAGCGGCCGCGCCTCGAAGAGACCGGCGTTCTCGGCCGCCGAATCCGAGAGCGGGCCGATCGGCTCGTTCATGTCCACGATCTTCGGCAGGTGCTTCCAGGCCCGCTCGCGATGCGCCGGATCGGCGAGCGCGTCCAGCATCCCCTTGCTCCACGCGTTCGTGCGCAGGTCCATCAGTCCCGTCGACGCCGCCGCCGAGACGGACGCGCAATCGAAGCGGCCGGTGAGGAACCCCGCCGCGGCCGGGCCGTGCGGCAGCATCACCTTCGTCCGTTCCCAGTCGGCGCTCGAGAGCGTGGATTCGTCCTTCACGAGGTGGCTGAGCGAATAGCGCACGGCGTAGGGGCCGCCGATCAGGTCCTTCACGCGCTCCTGGCCGCCGAGGCGAGACAGCCCCTCCGCGTGGTACTTCGCCAGCGTCTGGTCGTTCCAGCAGATCATGCGGCGGACCTGCACGGCGTTCGCGTCCAGGAGGCCCGCGGTGTGGTGCGTGGCCGAGATGCCGGCGGCGAGCCACTTCTCCGGATCGGCGTTCATCTTCAGCCACGCGCCGAGCGCGCGGGTGGCGGCGAACGCCTGGCCTTCGAGCTGGAGGAAGCTCAGCTCGCTGACGCCGCCTTCGGTCCAGAGGTCGGTCGGCAGCCGAACTTCGTGCAGCACGTTCCCCTTCGGATCGAAGGCGAGCGCCTTCACGGAGCCGGTGCTGAAATCGTAGCCGACGACGATGGCGTCGTCCGGCACGTGGCGGAGCGCTTCGGACATGGCGGAGTTCCGGAGAGGATGGACGGGAATGGTTTCGTCCGCCGCGCGGGCATCGGCAAGGGAAATCGCGTCAGCGGACCGCGACGGCGACCGGGGCGCTCCAGTGGCTCGAGCGCCCGGTGGCGTCGCGCCAGCGGGCGCGCACGCGGTACTCGCCCGGTTCCGCGAAGACGTCGGCCGGGATGGCCATCGCGCGGCCGGTCTTCGATTCGCCCTTCCAGTGGTCGGCCAGTTCGTACCAGCCGTTCTTCCCGACGCGGCCGACGCGCCATTCGAGCGCGGTGGAGGTCGCGCCCGTCGGCGATTGGAACGCGCTCGCCTCGAACGTGAATCCGTCCTTGCGGCTCGCGGTCGGCGTGACGGGGATCTTCGCGTCCTTCGCCTCGTGCGCGAGGTAGCCCCAGCCGTAGCCGCGCTGGTCGCCGTCGTTCGGGGCGTAGTTCTTCGTCGGCCGCGTGTCGGTGCAGAAATCGACGAAGTACTTGCGGAAGCCGGCGAAATCGTTGGTGGCGAGGGTGCGCTTGAAGTTGCCGCCGAAGTAGCCGGCTTCGATCGGGTTGACGTAATAGGAGCCTTTCTGGTTCATGCGCGGGTGCCGGTTCCAGACGGCTTCGTCCAGCCGCGGCCAATCGACGGCGTGGCCCTTCGGCGTCAGCGCGGCCGCGAGGTCGGCGGCGAACTGCCCGACCTGCCCGCCACGCTCGCCGCCGTCGGAGGCGAAGAGATCGAGGATCTCGCGCGCCCGGTTCCGGTATTCGAGCGCGAGCGCGGGGCGATCGAGGCAGCGGATCGCGTCGATGTACCCCGGCTGGTGGTGGCGCGGGACGAGGATCATGTCGTTGTCCCACGGGATCGGCGCCCAACGGCCGTCGGGGTGGCGGTAGTAGCCGTGGTTGCCGTCGGGCCGCAGGTCGACGTTGCCGAGCAGGCGATTGAGCGCGTGGAAGGAGTAGTAGGCCGGGAGGTCCAGGTTCTTGCGCCACCAGGCTTCGTTCGGGTTCGAGCGCATGCCGTTGAGGAAGGTCTCCCAGTCCTTTTGAGGATCGTAGACGCTCTTGGGCGCGTGCTTGATGCCGGTCTGGGCGCTGACGGAAAGCCCGTCGGGCAGGCGGCGGTCGGCGAGTTGCTTCGGCTCCATCTCGCCCATCGCCACGTACAGGCCCCACAGGTCGCCGGCGTACTGGTCCTTCGCGCTTCCCTCCTCGACGGACGAGACGACGCGCCACTGCACCCACGTCGCGGGCGGGCTGGGCACGCCGGCCAGGCGATAGGCGCGCATCGAGAGCACTTCGTCCAGCCCCGCGATGCCGCGATGCACCGGCAGGTACGGCGTCGATCCGCCGGGGTTCAAGTTGATGCTGTCGAGTTCGTCCGGGAACGGTTTCCCCTCGTGGTCGACGAACGACAGGTCGTGGCCGCGGGCGAACTTGATCCCCCATTTGTTCTTGCCCGAGATATACGTGCTCCCCTGGCCGCGATTGCTGAACTGGACGTGGTCGTACACGACGCCGCGATACACGACCGTGCCCCAGTGCTTCTGCTTGTAGAAGTTGCCGTCCCACTGGCTGCGCGCGACGTCGTCGGCGCGGGCGACGAGGTGCAGGCTCTGCAGGGTGCCGAAGAATTCCGTCGAGAACGCCAGCTTCGGGGATTGGCCGGGATCGCGGGCGCCGGACCAGGCGGCAGGGCCGGCGTCGCACCACCAGGCGAAGTTCGGGCAGGAGTCGTCGGCCGCCGGCGCGACCGATTCACCCGCGACGATGCGATACCGAATCAGGTGGCGATGCTTCTGAATGGTTTCGGGGATTCGCACGGAGTAGACGCCGTCGCCGGCGGTCGCGTCGCCGTCCTTGCCGTCGTCGCGCATCGGGAAGTCGATCCAGTTCTTTTCGTAGTCGGCGTCGATCTTGCGGACGTACTTCCCCGGCTCGACGACTTGCAGCTTCAACACCGGATTCGCCGCTCCCACGAGGCGGGCACTCACGACGACCGCCGCGCCGGGCTTCGGCTGTGCCGGCTCGTGGCGCACGTCGCGGATCGTCGCCGTGCGCGCCGCCTCGGCGAGGCGCGCCGCCTCGAAGAACTTCACGGCCACATTCACATCCTTGAGGCCGTGCGGGTGGTGGTCCATCCCCGGCTTCACCACGCGCTCGACCGGCCCGCCGAGCGCCTGATAGCGCTCGACGACGCGCTCGCCGTTCTCGGCGTGCGGCACGACGGCGTCCTTGTCGCCGTAGACGACGAGCAGAGGAATCTTCGCTTTCGCCAGCGGCGCGAGATTGTCCACGGGGTTGAGCTTGTGCGCGATCGCCTCGGCGTCGGTCTTGAAGTCGTGGGCGGCGAGGAGCTTCTTCCACTCCGGCGGCGACCCCTTGCCCGTGCCGAGGCCGAGCGGTTGCCCGCCGGGCCAGCTCTTGAAATCGCAGACGGCGTTGTCGAGATAAATCGCGAGCGTGCGGTCCGGGTGCGCCGCGGCCCAGTTCATGCAGTAGAGTCCGCCGCGACTCAGGCCGATCAGCCCCGGCTTCGGATGGAGTTGGTGTTCGGTGGTGAGGAGTTTGTGGAACGCCTCCCATTTCGCGACGGCCTTCGGCGAACCGAACAGGTCCGGCACGGCGAGGTAAGCGAGGTGCCAGCCGTCCTTCACGAGTGCGACGTCGGCGTCGGCGAAGGCGCCGAAGAACTCGCCGCGCCAGACCCACGGCCGGCCGGTGCGCGCCTTCGCCGGTACGACGACGGTCGCGGCCGCGCCGTCCAGTTGGAAATCATGCTTCGCGAACCCGTTCCACGGCGTCGGCGCGCCGGGGAACGGCTTCGGCGGCGCCGCGACGAGCGCCGGAACCAACGCGAGCCAGAGTCCGATCGCGATTCCCCGCGCAGCCATCCGTAACTCCTTCGCCAAGTTCGTCACTTCCCGAACACCGGGTGCTTCGGGTCGCCGCGCGACAGTAGGTACGCGAGCAGGTCGAGCAGTTCGGTTTCGTTGAGCGGATCGAGCAGCTTGTCCGGCATCAACGACGCCGCCGACGGCTTCACGCTCTCCACGTCGTCCCGCTTCACCTCGACGACCTTGCTTGAATCCTCCGGGTCGGTCACGATCACGAGCTTGCCGCCGGACTCGGAGACGATGCGCCCCGTCGCCGTGGACCCCGACAGCAGGTTCACGACGGAAGCCTTGTACTGGTCGGAGATCACCTTGCTCGGTTCGACGATCGCCTCGGCGAGGTCCTTGAGGGCGAAGCGGCCGGCGAGTTGCGTGAGGTCCGGCCCGGTCGCGCCGCCCTCGCCGCCGAAGCGATGGCAGACGACGCAGCGCGTCGCGGCGAACGCCTTCTGGCCGTTCTTGAAA
Source organism: uncultured Alcaligenaceae bacterium (assembly GCA_964453375.1). GTDB lineage: Bacteria > Planctomycetota > Planctomycetia > Gemmatales > Gemmataceae > Limnoglobus. Next base: position 5,809 of record CAYVRB010000214.1, on the reverse strand, counting down.
TTCCGACCGCCCTTGAGCTTCGGCTCGAGCGCGAGCAGGTCGGCGACCGTGTAGGCTTTTCCGGGTCCGGTCGGCTTCGGCAGCACGGGCGGCTTGTACGCCGGCCGCAGCTTCGCCGCCTCGATCGCCAGCCGGTCGGCGTCGCCGACGTTCGCGTAGGCGTCCTTCTCGATGTTCGTCAGGAAGCCCAGGTAGCTCGCGCCGCCCGCCTTCGTCCGCGCCTCCGCGAGGAAGCCGTAGTAGACCTTCCAGCGGTCGAGCGTCCAGCCGACGGTCGCGTTGCGGAGCGTGAACAGGTACGAGAGCTTCTGCTGGTCGGCGGCGTTCTTGACGACGTTCGCGACGCTGCCGCCGTAGCCGCGGTTCCGCAGGATCAGCTCGTTCAAGCCTTCCGTGGAGAGCGGCTTCGAGGGCTTCTTCAGTTCGTCGCAGAGCTTCGCCACGATCGTCGGGGACTTGAGGTAGACGAGCAGCTGCGCCAGCTCGCGGTTGACGGCGTCGTTGTCGGCGGGGAACGCCGCGTCGAGCGGCCGCCGCGTCTTGGCGGCCAACTCCGCTCCGGGTTCCCCCAGGCGGAGGAAAACGAGTTGATACGCCCGCAGGACGTCGAGCTTCTGTTCGACGCCCAGTTTGGAAAACGGGAGATCGAGCAGGGTGTCGATCAGCCGCGGTTGAAGCGAGACGTCCCCTTGGCGGGCGAGCGCGATGACGGCGCCGACGATCCCCTCCGGTCGGGTTTCCCCGAGCGCGCGTTCCTTCCACGCCGCGACCGGCTGGTGTTCGAGGGCGATCCGGGCGGCGTAGCGGAGGAAGCGATCGGCGTGCCCCAGGTAGGGCAGGGCGGCATCGACCGCCTCGGTCGGATCGCGTTGGGCGGCGTGGAACGACTCCAATCGCTTGCGCACCGTGCGCTGGGCGCGATCCTGGACGGTGCGAACGTCCGCCTTCGCCGTGCTTTCCTTCCCGACGTAGGTCACGCGGTACAGTTCGCTGCCGGTGCCGCGGCCGCCGATGGTGAAGTAGAGCGCGCCGTCGGCGGGGTTCACGCAGACGTCGGTCAGCGGCAGCGGCGTGCGGCTGAGGAACTCCTCCTTCGTTCCCTTGTAGGTGGCGCCGTCCGCCTCGGTGTGGATGGCGTACATCGTGCCGAAGGTCCAGTCGCAGATGTAGAGCGCCTTCTGGTACTTCGCGGGGAACTTGGCGCCGAAGCCGAACTCGACGCCGACGGGCGAACCGGGGCCGATGTCGACCATCGGCGGGAGGCTGTCGGGGTAGTGGTTCGGCCATTTGCCGGTGCCGGAGCGCCAGCCGAGTTCGCTGCCGCTGGTGGCGTGGTTGACGCGCGTGGGGCGGTACCAGGGCATGCCCATGTCCCACTCCATGTCGGCGTCGTAGACGAACATTTCGCCGTCGGCGTTGAAGGCGAAGTCGTAGGGGTTGCGGTAGCCGGCGGTGAAGATCTCCCAGGTCTTGCCGTCGAAGTCGGTCTTGGCGACGTAGCCACCGGGGGCGAGGATGCCGCGGGCGTGGCCGTTGGCGTCCCACTGGCGCGGCAGGATGTGGTCTTCGCCCCAGTTCTTCGGCAGCCGGCTGTGCTGGAAGCCCTGTGGCGGCTGCGTGTGGTTCCCGCAGATGACGTAGAGCGATTTCCCGTCCGGCGCCAGGCGCACGGCGTGCGGCCCGTGCTCGCCGCCGCCTTGCAGGGCTTTCAACTTCTCGACCGTATCCAGCGTATCGTCCTTCTTCGAACTCGTGACGCGGTACAGCCCGCTGCCCGGCCCGCCGTTGCAGACGACGTAGAGCGTGCCCTGGTGCCAGAGCAGCCCCTGCGCGGCCGTGATCTTCGCGGGAATCTTCTCGACCTTCGTCTCGTCGCTACTGCCGATCTTCGGCGGCGTGATGCGCACGAGGCCCTTGCCGTCCTGGTCGCTGGCGATGAGCCGACCCTGGTCGTCGGCCGTCAGGCAGACCCACGAACCGAGTTCCGCTTTCGGCACGGTGAAGAGCTTCTCGACCTGAAACCCCGGCAGCAGCACGAACGTGTTCGCCGGCACCTTCGATCCGCCGCCGGCCGCCGCATCGAAGACGTTCCCCCACGGCCCGTCGCCGTACTTGCCGACCAACTTGGCCGCGGCGGGTTCGCCTTTCTTCGCGGCCGCCTTCCAACTCGTATCGGAGACGACCGTAATCTCGGCCTTGTCGGTGGCGAGTTGCAGGAGGAAGCCGGCGATGCCGCCCTGGTTCTCCGCCGTGGCGACGAGCGTGTTCTCGCCGGGCACGAGCAGCTTCGTCACGTCGACTTCCACCGGCTGCTGCCATTCGGTCGACGAACCCACGGACTTGCCATTGAGCGTCAGCGAGACTGCGTTGTCGCACGTGAATCGCACGCGGGCTTCGGTCGCGGCGCCGCGGTCGAAGGTCTTCGTCAGGGTGTAGTTGGTGTTGGCGTTCGCGCCCCAGATCCAGTGCGGGTTCGGCGCGGCGGCGAAGCGCGCGGGCCACGCGGCCGCCGGCTTCGGCGCCTCCGCCGGCGCCGCGTCCCGCAGCACCGCCGGCGCGATCTCCGGCTTCTGCGTGTACGGCTCCGCCGCCGTCGCCGCCGTCGCGGCCCAGAGAATCGTGAGGCCAGCCGAAAGCGTTCGCATGGAAGGGGCACTCGCGCGGGAGGGAACCGATCCCGTTGAGTGTCGGACACGGCGGCAGCGCGGTCAAGCCGCGCGCGGGGAATTCGTCGCCGCCGCCTACTCGATTCCGCGTGACCGGCTCGAAATCGCCGGGTACTGTAGACGTCGTGCACCTCTCGCCGCGGAGCTTCGCCATGCGTCGCCTTCTCTCCTTCGCGTTCCTCGTACTCCTCGCCGTCGACGCGAGCGCCCTCGAAGCGGTCGGCACCCTCAAGAGTGTCGACGCCGAGAAGGGCGTCGTCGTCGTGGTCGCCAACGGACAGAATCGGACGCTCAAGGCCGATGCGAAGCTCAAGGTGCTCGACGCGAAGGGCGAGGCGATCGCCGACGGCTTGAAATCGAAGGAATTGAAGGAAGGCGCGGAGGTGACCGTCACGGTTGAATTCGAGAAGAACGAGGCGGTACTCAAGACGCTGCAGATGGGCCGGAAGCGCGCGGCGGCCCCCGCGGCCGGTGGAAAGACGTCGGTCGGCTTCAAGCCGCTCACCGAAATGACGGCCGACGACAAATACAAGGGCGAGGATGGCGGCCTCTACGGCGGCGGCAAGAACGAACCGCCCGCCGCGCACCTCGCCGCGGCGAAGGCGGCGACGGCCGCGATTGCGGCGCTCGATGCCGACGGCCGGCCGGCGAAGGACGGCAAGATCGCGCTCGTGTCCATCAGCATGTCGAACGCCACGCAGGAGTTCTCGTTCTTCAAGCGGATCGCCGACGCGGACAAGGACAAGTCGCCGCTCGTGACGGTGGTCGATGGCGCGCAGGGCGGGCAGGCGATGGCGGAGTGGGCGCCGGCGGACGCGCGGCCGTGGACCGAGGCGGAGCGGCGCTTGAAGGCGGCCGGCGTCTCGAACGCGCAGGTGCAGGTGGCGTGGATCAAGCTGGCGAACAAAGGCCCGCGTGGCGACCTCGCCGAGCACGGCCGGAAACTTCAGAAGGATACGCTCGCGGTCCTCAAGAACGCGAAGGCGCGCTTCCCGAACCTGCGCATCGTCTACCTCGGCAGCCGCATCTACGGCGGCTACTCGAACGGCCCGCTGAACCCGGAGCCGTATGCCTACGAGGGGGCGTTCGTCGCCCGCTGGCTGATTCGCGATCAGATCCAGGGCGATCTCGCGAAGGAGCCGGTGCTGCTGTGGGGGCCGTATTTGTGGGCCGACGGCACGACGCCGCGCAAGGCGGACGGCCTCGTGTACGAACGCGCCGACCTCGCCGCCGACGGCACGCACCCCAGCGACAGCGGCCGGAAAAAGGTCGCCGATCAACTGCTCGCGTTCTTCAAGACCGATCCGCTCGCGAAGACCTGGTTCGTCGCGAAGTGAGGCGGTTCACTCCGGTTCGGCGTCTTCGGGCATCTCGAATTTGAGCGGCTGCCAGACGTGCGGCCGGTCGAGCGGTTCGATGCGCAACTTCTCCTCGCCGGCCTGGAAGACGCGCACCGTGCCCGACGACTGACTGACGACGAAGGCGATCGCCTTCGTCTTCTTGCTGATGGCGGCGCCGGAGAGGTGGCGGCTGCCGAAGCCCTTCGGGAGTTCGACCCCCTCCGTCGGCACGTCGAGGTAGACGCAGGCCGCTTCGGCGATGCCGTCGCGGTCGATGAGGATGGCGCCGTCGAGCTTGGCGATCTCCTTGATCTGCTCGCGCACGTCGCGGAAGCGGATGTCGCGTTCCTTCTTCGTGTAGCCGCGGAACGGGTTGAAGTTGCGGAACTTGGCCATGCCGTGGACCTTCCGCGTATCGCCGACGACGAGGATGGCGCCGGTGGGGTGGCCCTCGCGGCCTTCGCGGCCGATCTCGGTGGCGAGTTCGACGACGGCCTTGAGCACGTCCTGCGGCACGCCGGTGCCGAGCTTGCGGAGGTCTTGCGAGGTCATCTTCTCGAGGTGTTCGCCGAGGTGGATGACGCTCATGGTGTCGATCGGTTCGGGGGCGTCGCCGGTGCTGGCGATGCCGTTGTAGAGGACGACGACGTGCGCGCCGGGCTTGAGCTTCTCCTCCGTGACGGCGCGGAGGAGGGCGTTGCTGAGGCGTTCCTGCGTGGGGAGGGGATCGGGTTCGAGGTCGATGACGGTCCAGCCCTCGCGCTCGTGGAGCGTCTTGGTGAGGGAGGGATTCTCGGCGGCGACGAACAGGCGGCAGCCGAGCAGGCGCTGCGAGACTTCGTCCCAGTCGAGGGGCGTCTCGGTGAGGAGCAGCACGGCGTCGGCCGGCAGGACCCGCACGGTGTCGCGGGCCGCCTGGAGCAGCGCGGCGGTCTGCATCGGTAGGCTCATGGTCGCTCGTTCCCGGACGTGTTGCCGTCCAATAGTAAGTGACGGCGGGCCGATCCGCCAACGGTCCGGCGCGGGATTCCGGCGGATTTCCCGAAGTTTTCCGATCCGGGTTGCCCTTGACGGGACGGCGGCGCTTGGCGGACCATCGGCGGCCCCGGAGGTTTCGTCGTGCCGGTTCGCGCCGCCGTCGCCGCGTTCGATCTCGTGCCCGGTCCCGGCCTCGCGCCGGCCGCCGGCGCGCGGCCGCACCGCTGGACCTGCGCGGCGCCGCGCGTCGAGTTCCGCGCCGACGTTCCTCTCGCGCCGGGCTGGCACCACCTGCGCCTCGCGATCTCGAGCGCCGACCGCCACGCCATCCGCAAGCGCGTCGAACTGGCCTGGCTCGTCGGGGGCGAAACGATCCCGGTCGACGCGTTCGAGTGGAACCGCGCGCTGGACGAGGACGCGATGGTGAAGCTCGCGCGCCCTGCGGACGGGCTGGTGCTGCGGTTCTCGCACGCCATCGGGCAAATCTCGATTGAACGGTTCGACCTGCGGCCGGCGTCGCGCGCCCGCACGGCGGTGCGCGCCGTGCATTCCAAAGTGAAACTCCTGCGCACCTACCACTGCTTCTGGCCGGTGGTCAAGCGGGGCGGCGGGCTGCTCGTGCGCGGGCGGTTCGGAGAATTCGGGCGGAAGTTGCTGCGCGGCATCCCGGACGGCCGCACGATGCGCATCGAAGCGAAGCGGGCGGGGGAACTGGCGGCGATGTGGTGGCGCCGCCGGGCGCCGACGGCGGACGAAACCGCGGCGCTGCGCGCGGAGGCGGACGCGATCGCCGACCCGCGCCCGCTGGCGGTGCTCGTGCCCGCG
>CAYVRB010000213.1:6571-11127 GCA_964453375.1 uncultured Alcaligenaceae bacterium | reverse complement strand
GAAGTGCGTCGGCTTCGGCGCGAGCGGGTCGGCCGTCGCGGCGTCTGCCGTACTGAGGCCGGCTAGCGCGAGCGCGCCGAAGCCGCAACCGGTGCGGGACAGCCAATCGCGGCGGGAGAGCGTTTGGAACACGGCCATTCCTCAATTCACGAATCGGAAATCGGCGGACGCGAACGCGGCGTGGACCAGCTTCGTCCAGGCCTCCTTCGCGTCGGAGCGGTTGCGCAGGAAGTTCGTCGCGACGGACCGCTCGCCGTCGGTCGGTTCACGGCCCATCGTCGAACGATACAGGCGAGAGATTCGGCCGTTGTCGTCGTTGGAATCAGTCTGCAACTTCTCCGCCGCGTGCTTCGCTTGCTCAGCGACGAACGGGTTGTTCATCAGGTAGAGTGCCTGCGGGGCGACGGTGCTGACGTTGCGGACGCCGGTGACGGTACTGGGGTCGGCCGCGTCGAACGCTTCGAGCAATTCCGGCAGGGCATTGCGGAACATCGGCAGATAGACGCTGCGGCGAGTCGAATTCGCCTTGAAGCTGTAGTCGGCCGCGAGGGAAGCCGGGAACGCCGCGCCGCCGCGCTCGTCGGAGAGCTGGCCCGAGATCCGCAGCATCGAATCGCGGATCGCCTCGCCGGTCATGCGGCGGCGATTTGCCCTACCAAAGAGTCGGTTCTCCGGATCGGCCGCGACGGTCTTCGCGTCGCCGACGCTCGACTGCTGGTAGGTCCGGCTCAACACGATCGAGCGCACCAGCTTCTTCATCGACCATCCCTCGGCAACGAATCGGATCGCGAGTTGATCGAGCAATTCCCGGTCCGACGGCGTCTCGCCCGTGGTGCCGAAGTTGTCCGTCGTCCGCACGATTCCACTCCCGGTGAGCCAGTGCCACGTCCGGTTGACGATGACGCGCGCCGTCAGCGGATTGTCCTTCGACGCGATCCAGTTGGCGAGTTCGAGTCGGCCGCTCTTGTCCTTGGGGAAGGACGCCGGACCGGTCGTGGCGACCTGCAGGAACCCACGCGGGGCGGACTCGCCGAGGTTGTGCGGGTTGCCGCGGATGTGGACCTTCGCATCTTCGATCTGCTTCTCCTCAACGACGGAGATCACCTTCGGCCGCTTCGGTGAACCCTCCTGGAGTTTCTTCAATTCGGCTTCGAGCGACTTGGTCGAATCCGCCTTCGGCTCGACCTTCTTGGCCGACGTCGTCGCATCCATCGTTTCGGGCACGTACACCACGGCGTCGGCCGTCACATGGCCTTTCGTCTCCTCGTTCGACACGATGACGTGCGAGAAGCCGCCCTTCTCGAAGCGGTACTCGCCGAGGGAGATAAAGCGGCCATCGATCGGCGGCCCTTTCTTCATGTCGATCGACAATTCCTTCTCGCCGTCGGCGCTGAAGACGGAGACGGGCACCTTGTTCGATCGCGATTCGCCGGCCGAATAGGCGAGGCGGACCTCGTACTTGCCCGGCGGCAGGTTCTCGGGCTGGAAGGTGAGCGTCTTCTCGCCCTTGCCGTCGTTCTTGTCGTGGAGGTAGCCGTCGCCGATGTAGCTGCCGGAGTGCTGGGAGTGCATCCAGTCGCCGACCTTCTTGGCGGCCGCGTCGTCGACGACGACGCCGGGGATGTCCTTCGCGAGGAGAATGCCGCCCGCCTTCGCGCCTTTGGATTTCTCCGCCTTGATGCGCGCCTGGAGCGACGCGATCTTCTTCTCCGCCTCGGCGTACTTCGCCTCTTGCTCCGCATCGACCGGCAGCGGCACGTCGATCCACCTCGACACGTTCGCGTGCTCCAGCGTCTTCGCGTTCCGCAGGATGCCGGCGAGCGCGTAGTAGTCCTTCGTCGGGATCGGATCGAATTTATGGTCGTGGCAGCGGGCGCACGTCACGGTCTGCGCGAGGAAGCCTTTCGTGATGACATCGAGTTGCTCGTCCACCACATCCATGCGGAGCATCTTCTTGTCCTGCTCCTCCAGGTTCGTGTTGCCGAGGGCGAGGAAGGTGGTGGCGACGATCTGCCGGCGGCGCTCGGCCGGGTCGTTCGCGGTCATCAGGTCGCCGGCGATCTGTTCGCGGATGAAGCGGTCGAAGGGAACATCGGCGTTGAACGAATCGATGACATAGTCGCGATATCGCCAGGCTTCGTCGAGGATGAAACCGCGAAGCGTCACCGACTCGGCATAACGGGCCACGTCCAGCCAGTTGCGGCCCCAGCGCTCGCCGAAGGCGGGGGACGCGAGCAACTTGTCGACGAGCTTCTCAACGGCGTTCGGCGAATCGTCCTTGACGAACGCGTCCACCTCCGCCGGCGTCGGCACGTAACCGGCGAGGTCGTAGTAAAGTCGTCTCGCGAGCGTCGCACGGTCGGCCGGCTTCGCGGGCGAAAGACCTTTCGCTTCGAGGCCGGCCGCGATGAACCGATCAATCGGGTTCCCGTTCCATTCCTTGTTCTTGACCGTCGGCGGTTCGACGGCCTTCGGCGGAATGTACGACCAGAACTTGCGGCCTTCCTCCAGGCTCAGGCCGACCTGCTTCTTGACCGCGCTCGAACCGTCGCGCGGGTCGGGCGCGCCCATCGCCACCCACTTCTCGAAGTCGGAGATCACAGCGTCCGGCAACTTCCCCTTCGGCGGCATCTTCAGGTCGCCGTCGTATCGCAGCGATTTCAGCAGCAGGCCGTTCTTCGGTTCCTTCGCGTTCAGCACCGGACCGCTCTCGCCGCCGGCAGCGATGCCCGCCTTCGAATCTAGCAGGAGTTGGCCCTTCAGCTTGTTGCTCTTCTCCGCTTCAACCGAATGGCATTTCTGGCAATGCTCGACGAGCACGGGGCGGATCTTCTGCTCGAAGAATTCGACGCCTTTCGGATCGGCGGCGCGCGCCGCCGAGGCGAGAAGGACCGCGGCGAGGCAGGCGAAGATTCGGCGCAATGGCATGGTCGGACCGTCGGAAGGCGGGAGAACCTACCCGATCATTGTGCCAAAACGGGGCGCAAATCGCAATCGGCGAATGGCGTTAATCCACCGGCGTCAGGACGTGCAGCGTCACGGTCTTCACGAACGCCTTCACCTTCGGACGATAGGCGTCCATGTGCGGCGCCTTCGAGTGGGCGTCGAGCGCCGCGAGGTCGGTCCACTTCTCGACGACGACCACGACATTCTCGCGTACCCGCGGCTGGGCGGCGGCGCCGCTCGCGACGTCCACCGCGGGGCCGTACTCGAGGCAGCCGGCCTCGGCGCGGACCTGCGGCACGAGCTTGCGGAACTCCGCCAGAAAGGCGTCGCGCGTGCCGGGGTTCAACTCGATGGTCGCGATGACGTGGATCATGGAGGAGATATTACGGTTTCTTCGCCGGCTCGCGGGCCGACGAGATCGTTTTCTGGATCTCGCTCCGCAGCCGCGCGCGGGCCTTCGCCTCGTCGTCCGCGACCGTCGGTTTCGCCGCCTCGACCGCCTTCACGGCCGCGACGAACGCCTGGTTCACGTTCGCATCGGGGTAAGCGATTTTCTTCTTCATCGCCGGCACCAACGGCTTGGCTTCGGCTCCCAACTGCGTCGCCGCCGAGGCGATGCACCGCAGCGCGTACTCGTGCGTTTCGGTTTCGAGGAGTTTTTCCAATTGCTTGACCGCCTCGGCCGGGTCGCCCTGGCTGGTCGCCAAACCGATGGCGGCGCGCCCTCGGATGGACGAATCGGCGTCGGCCAACTGCTTGCGGTATTGCTCGAACTGATCGGCCGGGCCGACGAGTTCCACGTCCTTCGGAAACTCGAGGCGTTGCTGGTCGATTCCCTTCAGGCGGTTCAACAGGTCTTCGAGGCGGCTACGCGTCTCGGTCGATTCCGTGGCCTTGAGGGCGGCTTGAAAATACGAGACGCCGGCGAAACCGAGTTCGCGGAGCTTCTTCGTCGCGGCGTCGCGCACCGCGAACATCGGGTTGTCCAGTTCGGCGATCCATTTCTTCACGGCCGCGTCGTCCGGCTTCGCCGTCGGCAAAGGTACGGTGACGTGGACGACCATGACGGGCGAGGCGTCTTTGCGCATCGCCAATTCCAGCCCGGCCGGGATGCGGACCGTCCAGTCGAACGCCATCGTCTGCTTCTGGAGGAGGTCCTTCGTCTCGCCCGGCCCGGCGACGAAGCGGATCTGCTTGTTCTTCTGGGGCAGATTCGCGAAGAGCGCCATCGCCTCGTTCACGGCCGCGACGTCGCCGCGGTAGTAGAACGCGGGCGAGCCGTTGACCTCGTACCAGTAGAACCGGCCGGGATGGTTCGCGAGTTTGCCGACCTCGTCCCGCATGTTCCAATGGGCCGGGACGAACGGTGTCTTGCCGAAGTGCTCCGTCGCAAGGGCCGACGCGACCAATGGCAGCGCGAGGACGACGGCGATGGCGAGGGGGAAGCGGGACATGCGGGAATCCTCGAATTCCAAGCGTCTACCAGAATAGACGCCACGCAAGGGAAATTGTCGCGCGGATCGTGGCGAGCGTCGGGGGGGGGGGGCCCCCCGGGGGGGGGCGGCACCCCCCCCCGCGGGCCGCCCCCCCCCCCCAACATAAAAACCACC
>CAYVRB010000213.1:6165-6561 GCA_964453375.1 uncultured Alcaligenaceae bacterium | reverse complement strand
GGTCTTTGGCGCCGGGCTGGGGGGGGCGGGGGGGGGCCACCGCCGGGGGGGTGCGGGGCCCCCCCCGGGGGGGTCTACCCCCCCGACGCTCATCTTTACACCTCCGGCAGTTTCCCCGCCATCACGTCCTTCTCCCACTGTTCCTGCAGCGGCCACTTCACGGCGCACGTGCCGAAGTCGGCCATGTACTGGTATTTCGTCAGGCGGTCGATCGTCGCCTGGATTTGACGGTTGTCCTTGCGGAAATACGGCCCGTGGCTCGGCAGCAGGATTTCGATTTCGGCGTCGTCGCGGATGCGTTCGAGGGACTTGATGAAATCGGGCAGGTGCGAGCCGTGGTGCGCGTCGATGACGCCGACGCAGGTCAGGCCAGGAAAATTATGACCCTTCGCCACA
>CAYVRB010000213.1:0-6155 GCA_964453375.1 uncultured Alcaligenaceae bacterium | reverse complement strand
CGTCGATGACGCCGACGCAACCGTCGGCGTAGATGTTGTCCCCGCTGAACAGGAGGTTGCCGAACTTGAAGCTGAGCTGCCCCGGCGTGTGGCCCGGAGTGGACCAGACGTCGAGCTTCAGCTTGCCGACCTTGATCGCGTCGCCGTCCTTCAGCTTCACGTCGACCTTGCAGGGCGGCATCGCGATGTCGAAATTCTGCGCGGAGATGCGGGCGTAGGTCTGGTCGCGTTCGCCGGCCTCGAGCAGCACGGCCGCCTTCGGATGCGCGGCCGCCTTCGTCTTCAGGCGCTCGCGCGCCTTCGCCAGCGCCTGCACGTGGTCGGCGTCGGCGTGCGTCGCCACCACCATCTTGCACTTCGACAGCGGGAAATCCATCGCGCGGATCAGGTCGATCACTTCGCCGAGCGCTTCGTCCAGGCCGATGTCGAGCAGGACGTATTCGGTGCCGCCGTCGACGAGGTAGATGTTGACGCCGAACGCGCGGCCGGCCGCGACGTTCAGTTCGACGACGTTGGGGAAGATGTACTTTCGACTGTTCATGCGCGGTCCCGGCCGGTAAGCGCGTGCGATCGACTCGACGGCGAACGTCGCGAAGGGGATTCTACGGCCAGGCCGGGGACGTGTCCCGCCCGAGTGGGCGGGGAATCGAACGGCCTCACGCGGCCCGGGCGGCGGCGCGGTAGCGAGGGTCGAACTGGTGCAGGCCGAACGGCGGCGCGTAGTCGTGCAGCGGGTTCGCCCCGTTCAGCGGATCGCAGCGGACGAACACGCGGCTGTCGGGCTTCGGTTCCGGTGCGGGGGCCGGCGTCGAAGGCGCCGGTTCCGGGAAGAGGACGTTTGCCGCGGCGCGGATCGCGGGTCGCGAGCCGCGCAGGGCGGCGCGGGCCATCTCCATTCGCCAGCGCCAGCCCACGCGTTCGTTCGATTCCGGCGCGCGCTGGGGCGCGACCGGCGCCGGCGGCGGATCGAGCAGCGCCGTGCGAACCGGCGTCAGGTACGTCGCCCGCAGCATCTCGTCGAGCGCCTCGCACGTCGGCGTGTAGCGGCTGTGCGGGTAGCGCGCCGTGAAGTAGGCGCTGTGCGGCGGCATCCCGTACGAGACGTTCCCCTCGATCGCGACGACCGAGCCGGGGTGGCAGCAGTGCCGCACCTCCGCGAATCCGACGAACGGATCCCAGAGGTGATAAAAGACGCCGAGGCAGAGCACCACGTCGAAGGTTCGACCGAGTCGCTTCAGGTTGTAGATCGACTGATCGCGGACGATTTCGACCTTCGATCCCAGCAGTTCCTTCGCGAGCGTGATCCCGTCCGCGGAGGACCAGTTCTGGGAGAAGTCGTCCGTGGCCAGGACGGCGCGCGCGCCGCGCCGCTCGGCGTAGAAGCTCCAGTAGCCGTCCCAGCAGCCGATGTCGAGCACGGTTTTGCCGCGGAAATCGATGGCGTCCAGCTCGCGCTCGATGAACGCCCAGACGCGGCGATGGCCGGCGACCATCTCCGGCGGCGCGGACGACCGGGCGCGGACGCCGCCCCCGAAATCGAACTCGTGATACCAGGGAATTCGATCGACGCGCGCCTGCGACTGTTCCACGTTCACGGCGGTTCCCCCCAAGAGCGGGGGTGTGTAGCCGCGTGCGAATGGGAAGTCAATGCGAAGGTCGCCTACTCCGGGCGCAGCAGCGGGAAGAGGATCACGTCGCGGATCGTCGTCGTGTTGGTCAGGAGCATCACGAGGCGGTCGATGCCGATGCCGAGGCCGCCGGCGGGCGGCATCCCGTGGCGCAGCGCCCGCACGAAATCGTCGTCCATCTTCGCCATCGTGTCCTCGGCGTTCATGCCGGAGAGCTGCCGGCGGAAGGTCGCCTCCTGCGTGATCGGGTCGTTCAGTTCGGTGTAGGCATTCGCCAATTCCATGCCGGCGACGTACAGTTCGAACCGTTCGGCCAGTTCAGGCGTCCCGCGCTTCCGCTTCGTCAGCGGGCAGAGCGCGGCCGGGTAGTCGTACACGAACGTCGGCTTGTCGGCCTTCGCCAGTTCCGGCTCGACGCAATGTTCGAAAAGCTCGTGGACGAGCACGTCGTGCTCTTTCGGCGTCGACGTCTTCGCCTTTTCATCCTTCAATTCGAGGGGAATTTTGAATTCCAGCGCCTTCGCCTTCACGCCGTCGCGGTCGAAGAGATCGACGCCGGTCGTCTGTTGGAACATCTCCGAGTACTTCACGCGCGGCCACGGCGAGGCGAAGTCGATCTGACGTTCGCCATAACTCAGAACGCGTGTGGAACCGAGTGCATCGACGCACTTCACGAAGACGCCTTCGGTCAGGTCCATCATCGTGAAGAGATCGCCGTAGGCGCAGTACAGCTCCAGCATCGTGAATTCGGGATTATGCCGGCGGCTGATCCCCTCGTTGCGGAAGACGCGACCGATCTCGTAGACCTTCTCGATGCCGCCGACGAGCAGGCGCTTGAGCGGCAGTTCGAGTGCGATGCGGAGAAACAGCGGGATGTCGAGCGCGTTGTGATGCGTATCGAACGGCCGGGCCGCGGCGCCGCCGGCGATGGCGTGCAGCGTCGGAGTCTCGACTTCGAGATAGCCTTGATCGTCCAGATGGTTGCGAATCGTCCGCAATACCTTGACTCGCTGGTGGGCCCGCCGCAGGGTGTCCGGCGTGTAGACGAGGTCGAGGTACCGGTGGCGGAGACGATACTCCTCGTCCGACATGCCGTAGTAGCCGGTCGGGTGCGGCTCCAGCGACTTCGTGAGGAACGTGAGTTGGCTGGCGCGGATCGTCGGCTCGCCCATCTTCGTCTTGCCGAACTCGCCGTCGACGCCGACGAGGTCGCCGAGGTCGAGCAGTTCCGCGACCTTCCAGCCGAGTTCGCCGATCTGCTTCGAGCCGAGCATCACCTGGACTTTGCCGGTCTGGTCCCAGAGGTCGAGGAAGTAGACCTTCCCCATCTTGCGACGGCCGACGACGCGCCCGGCGGCGCGGACCTTCGGGCCGGGGTTTGCGTCGTCGAACGGATTGCAGGGGAGTTCGCGGATCGTCGCGATGCCGGTGTGCCCGTCGAACCGTTGGCCCCAGGGGTCCAGTCCGAGGGCTTCGATTTGCTTCAGTTTCGCGAGGCGGACTTCCGCGTGGTCGGTAATTTCGGCGGGGGGAGTCGTCGGATCGGAAGCCACGGAAGTCGCCTTTCAATCGGAATCGAGCGTGTGGTAGCCTTCACAATGAATTTAGAATTTTCGTCCCGAATATTCACCGCAGAGGACGCAAAGGACGCGGAGAAAGAAGGAAGAGTGTTCTTTGAAAATGCTCTCTCTCGCTTTCCCTCCGCGTTCTCCGCGTCCTCTGCGGTGAAAACGGATTTTCCATGAATGCGACGGACGATCGCCTCGAATCGGAACGACTCTTCCACGACGAGCAGGCGGCCGAGCGCTCGGCGTCGTATCGCGGCGGTCGGGCCGACCTGCGATTTCACGACAACGTCTATCTCGATCACGAGACCTGGATCCGTCCGGCGTTCGCGAAGCTCGGGCCGTTGAAGGGCAAGCGCGTCCTCGACTACGGCTGCGGGCACGGCATGGCCGCCATCGTCATGGCCCGCGCCGGGGCGATGGTGAGCGCCTTCGATCTCTCGCCCGGCTACGTCCGCGAAGTCCGCGAGCGCGCTCATGCCAACGGCGTCGCTATCGACGCGCGGGTCGCGAACGGCGAGGAGTTGCCGTATCCCGATTGCTCATTCGATGCCATCTGGGGCTGCGCGATCCTCCACCACCTCGATCTCGCGAAGGCGGCGTCCGAGTTGAAGCGAGTGCTGAAGCCGGGCGGCGTCGCGGCCTTTTGCGAGCCGTGGGGCGGAAATCCCTTCCTGAGCTTCGCGCGTCGAAGGTTGCCGTATCCCGGCAAACACCGCACGCCGGACGAACGGCCGCTCGTCGCCGGCGACCTCGCACCGCTCCGCGAGACGTTCCCGAATTTATCTGTGAACGGCTTCCAACTCTTCGGCATGGTCCGACGAATCTTTCCTTCCCGAACTCCAACTCGAGGGTTGGATCGAATCGACCGCGGTCTGTTGGTCGCCTTCCCTCGCCTCGGGAATTGGTGCCGATATGTGGTGTTGACGCTGCCGAACGGATAAACTCCCGGAATGGACGCCCCTCCGCCAGTCCCGCCGACTCCGCCGCCGCCGGCCCGCTCGCCGGAGCGGTTCGCCGTCGCCGTGGCCGTCGTCGTGCTCTTCGGGTTGCTCCTCTATCGCGGTTACGGCAACGGCTTTCGCAACCAACCCTCGCACCAGTCCACCGCGCCGCTCCCGCTCGATGTCAACGCCGCCGATCGCGTCGAACTGCTCCAGATCCCCGGAGTCGGCCCCACGCTCGCCGATGCGATCCTCGCGCACCGCTCCACCTTCGGCCCGTTCCAATCGCTCGACGAACTCGACGGCGTCCCCGGCATCGGCGGCAAGACGCTCGACAAACTCCGCCAATGGCTCGTCGTCGACGCGAAGGCGCCCGCCAAGCCCGCCGAGCCGAAGTTCGAGACGCTCGTGAGGCCGCCGTCGCCCGCGCCGGCGGCGCCGGCCACCACGAAGCTCGCCGCCGGGCAGACGCTCGACCCGAACACCGCGACGCTCGCCGAACTCCAACAACTGCCCGGCATCGGCGCGAAGATGGCCGAACGCATCGTCGCCGAGCGGACGAAGAAGCCGTTCGAGTCGATCGACGATCTCCGACGCGTGAGCGGCATCGGCGTGAAGACGCTCGACAAGCTCCGCCCCCACCTCGCGATCGCGCGCCGCTGACCACTACAATAGCGGCTCTCCTTCTCCTTCTCTTTGGGTCGCCCATGCCGCTCGCCATCGACTCCGCCGCCGCCGTGGATCGCTTGCTCCGTTTCCTCGCCGTGGAAGGCATTACCGGGCAGGAAGCCAACATCGGCAAGGAGATCGTGGCCGCGCTGAAGGAAGCCGGCGTGCCGGAATCGGCCATCCGCTACGACGACGCCAACGCGCGCATCCCGGTACCGACGCAGACGGGGAACATCGTCGTCGACCTGCCCGGCACCTACGCAGCGCCGCGCATCCTCTTCATGACGCACATGGACACCGTGCCGCTCTGCGCCGGGGCGAAGCCGAAGCGGGCCGAGAACCGCATCGTCAACGAGAACCCGAAGGCGGCCCTCGGCGGCGACGACCGCACCGGCTGCGCCGCCATCGTCACGCTCGCGGCCGAACTCCTCAAGCAGAAGCTCCCCCACCCGCCGATCACGCTCTTCTTCACCGTCCGCGAGGAGAGCGGCCTTTTCGGCGCCAAGCACGTCGACCCGGCCGTGCTCGGCGGCGCCGTCATGGGCTTCAACATCGACGGCCGCAGCGCCAGCGAGATCACCATCGGCGCCATCGGCGCCGACCGCTGGGAAGTCGAGATCCACGGCCGCGCCTCGCACGCCGGCGTCCACCCCGAGCGCGGCGTGTCCGCCAGCGTCGTCGCCTCCCTCGCCATCGCGGATGTGTTCAACAGCGGCTGGTTCGGCAAGGTCGTCAAGAAGGGGAAGGAAGGCACCAGCAACGTCGGCAGCATCGGCGACGCCGACGGCAAGAGCGCCGGGAACGCCACGAACGTCGTGACCGACTACGTCCTCATCCGGGGCGAGAGCCGCAGCCACGACGCGAAGTTCGTCCGCGAGATCACGGCGGCGTACAAGCTCGCCTTCGAGAAGGCCGCGAAGAAGGTGAAGGACCACAAGGGGAAGCCGGCGAAGGTGAAGTTCACGAGCCGGCTGGACTACGTGCCGTTCAGATTGCCGGACGGCGCGCTGGTCATCAAGCGGGCGATGGCGGCGGCGAAGAGCATCAAGCTGAAGCCGACGACGAAGGTGACGAACGGCGGCCTGGACGCGAACTGGATGGTGAAGCACGGCATCCCGACGATCACCTTCGGCGCGGGCCAGAACGAGATCCACACCGTCAACGAGTTCGTGGACCTGAAGGAGTTCGAAGCCGGCTGCCGCCTGGCGCTGGCACTCGCGACGACGGGGTGAGCGGGCGGAGATCTTGTGGGGTGTGAATACCGACAAGACCGTTTAGCGGCGAGGCGGAGTCTTCGGAGCCGAGCGCGGTGGGAAGTCCCCCCCGAGGCCCCCCGGGAACACCCACAC
>CAYVRB010000212.1:0-11173 GCA_964453375.1 uncultured Alcaligenaceae bacterium | reverse complement strand
TCGGTCACCTGCGCGTCGTTCTCGACGACCCAATCGTGCCCGGTGAGGCCGCAATCGAGCGAGCCGTTCTGGACGTACCGCGCCATCTCCTGCGCGCGGATGAGCGTGCAGTGGATCTCCGCGTCGTCGATCGAGGGATAGTAGCTGCGGCTGGCGAAGGTCAGCTTGTACCCCGCCTTGCGGAAGAGTTCCGCGGTGGCCTCCTGCAGCGAACCCGCCGGGATGCCCAGTTTCAGGATGTTGCTCATGGTGATGATTTAAGAATCGACGCGATTCCGCAAAGGCGGACCCCGGCTATTCCTGCGCGACGGCCGCGTCCGGCAGCGCCTTGCGCAGCGCGTCGAGGCCGGCCTTCGTCACCTTCGTCTTGACGAGCGTCACGCGCTTGAGCGTCTTCATCCGGTGCAACTCGACGAGGCCGGCGTCCGAGACGGCCGCCGATTCGAGATACAGTTCCTCCAGCTTCGGCAGCGGCGACAGAATCTTCAGCCCTTGGTCCGTCATGCCCGGCCGCACGAGGGCGAGCTTCTTGAGGCCGCGCAGGGTCGCCACGCGCCGCAGGCCGGCGTCGGCGAGGTCCGGGCCGCCGGCGGTCAGATCTTCGAGCGTCTGCGGAAGTTGGTCCAGCCCGGTGCCCTTCAACTCCACGTCGGTCAGGTCCAGCCGGCGCAGCGCCTTCGCGGTCGCGAGGACTTCGAGGCCGCGGTCGGTCACTTTGGCGCCGACGAGGTCCAGCTCGCGGAGCTTCGGCGCGGCCGCGAGCGCCTTGAGGCCGTCGTCGGTCACCGGCACGCGCGTCAGGTCGAGGACTTCGAGCGAAGCGGCCTTCGCCCAGTTCTTGACCCCCGCGAGGCTCGTCTTCGCGTCCGTCAGGATCAATCGCTTGAGGCCCGGCGCGTTCGCGAGTTCGGACACCGCCGCGTCGTCGATCTCGGCTTCGGTCAGCGAAATCTTGTGCAGCTTCTTGAGGCCGGCGAGCGCCGCGAGCGCCTCCGCGCTCGGCGCGGTGCCGTCGAGGACGAGTTCCTCCAACTCGGCCAGCTTGCCGACGGATGCGAACTTCGCGGTGTCGAACTTCGAGCGCCCGAGGTTCAGGGCCTTCAACTTCGGCACCGCGTCCAGCTGCGCGAGCACCGCGTCGGCGTCCTTCACGCCCTCCAGACCGATGTAGCGCAGGCGCGGGAACGCCGGCGCGAGCTTCGCCAGCTCGACCTTCGCCACCGAGACGTTCGAGAAGACGATCGAGATGATCGGCGCCCGGCCGCGTTTCTCGTCCGGCAGCGGCCGCGGGGCGTTCAGGCTCTTGTCCTGCACCACGCGCCCGCCGAGCTTCTCGATCGCGGCGATCGCCTCGGCCTCGGCCTTCGCCGGATCGACTTTCGGCGAGTCCTGCGAGACGGCGACCGAACCGCCGGCGAGGAATAGGATGACCGACGCGATGCGAACCATGATCGACCTCCGGGGCCGCGACGCTGCCATCGTATGCGGACGCCGCCCCGGCACCAACGGAGCGCGGGCATGACCGCCGGCGGCATCGTCCTCTGCGGCGGACACTCGACCCGCATGGGCCGGCCGAAGGCGTGGCTGCCGATCGCGGGCGAACCAATGCTCGCGCGGATCGTTCGCATCCTCGCGCAGGTCGTCGCGCCCGTCGTCGTCGTCGCGGCGGAGGGGCAAGACTTGCCCGCCCTTCCCGATTCAATCCGCGTCGTGCGGGACGCCCGGCCGGATCGCGGGCCGCTCGAAGGGATCGCCGCCGGCCTCGACGCGCTCGGCACCGACGCGGCTTACCTTTCCGGGTGCGATACGCCGTTGCTGCTGCCGTCGTTCGTCGAATGCGTTTTGAAGTCGTTGGGCGACTATGACGCCGCCGTCCCGCGCGTCGGCGGTCGCCCGCATCCGCTCGCGTCCGCCGTGCGCGTCGAGGCGGCCCGCCGCGAGATCCGCCGGCAGCTCGCGACGTACATTCTCGCGGTCCGCAACGTCTTCGATCGGTTGAACACGCGCTGGCTGGACGCGGAGGACCTTCGCGCCGGCGATTCGGCGATCGTGTCGCTGTGCAACGCGAATACGCCGGAGGAATTGGCCGATCTGGACCTCATCATTTCCGCAATGTCAGCGTCAGCCCGCGCAGGTCCATGACCGAGGGGCCGGGGATCGCCGTGGCGCGGAGCTTGAGCGGGCCGACGCCCTTCGGCAGTTCGATCGCGCCGAGCTTCAGGGGGCGGAAATCCTTGACGTACGATTCGCCGACGCGCGGCACGCGATCGTGCTCCTTCCCGCGCAGCGGCGGGTCGTGCGCTTCCGTGACTTTGCCGGTCAACGTGCGTTCGCCGAAGCTCAGCTCCACCGTCGCGCCGACCGCTTCCTTCGGGCAGGTGTACAGAAACTCGACGTCGTACCGGCCGGCGGCGAGCGTTTCGACGTTCCAAGTGATTGCGTCGTCGACTTTCGTCCAATTCGTGAAGTAGGAGCAGTTCGGCGCGTTCGCGCTTCGCTTGATGCCGCCCGAGGCCACCCCGTCGCGCGCCGGGAGTTGCGCTGTCGGGAATTCGACATGCCCCACCGGGAACGGCCGTTGATCTTTTTTCAGGATTCGCTTCAATCTCTCCGGTTGGCACCATTCTTCTGCGGCTTTCGCGAGCTTCGCGGCCGTCTCCGGTTCGGTCTTCGCGAGGTCGGTCTTCTGTCCCGGATCGGCGACCATGTCGAAGAGCTTGCCGTCGGCGTCGAACCGGTGGCGCTGCGTGCGGGCGCTCACCTTCCCGTTCCAGTGCGCGAAGAGCGCGCGATCCGGCCAAGTGCCGGCGGTCCCGGTCAGGAGCGGCGCGAGGCTGCGACCGTCGAGCGGTTTCACGCCGGTTCGCTTCGATCCGGTCAGTTCCAGGATCGTCGGCAAGAGGTCGATGGCGCCGGCGATTTCCTTCACCGTAATACCCGCCCGGATCCCCTTGGGATAGCGCACGAGTAAGGGCGAGCGCACGCCGCCTTCGTCCGTCGTTCCTTTGCGCCCCTTCATGCCGCCGTTCCACCGCGCGCCGTTCGGTCCGTTGTCGCTGAAGTAGATCACGATCGTGTCATCCGCCAGTTTGCGCTCGTCGAGCGCCTTCAGCACGCGGCCGACGTTCGCGTCGAGGTTCTCCATCATGGCGAGTGCCGCCCGCGTGTGGTCCTGGTCTTCCTTCGGCGGGCCGGTCCCCGCGTGCGTCAGCACCGCGCCGCGGAACCGCGCGAAGTATTCGTCCGGCACCTGCATCGGCGAGTGCGGCGTATTGAAGGCGAGGTACGCGAAGAACGGCCGGGACTTGTTCTGGTCGATGAAGTCGATCGCGCGCGTCGTCAGGTCGTCGGGCAGGAACCCCTTCCCCGTCACCGATTTTCCGTTGTGGTCGAGCGGCGGATCGAAGTAGTCGCCCCAGTGGCCGGAGGTGAAACCGTAGTATTCGTCGAACCCGCGGCCGCGGGGGTGGTAGGGGTATTGGGTGCCGTTGTGCCATTTGCCGAAGCAGGCGGTGGCGTAGCCGGCGGCCTTCAGTTCGTCCGCGAGGGTGCGTTCGTCGAGGTTGAGGCGTTCGCCGCCGGTGGAGACGTTCCAGACGCCGCCGCGCGGGTGGTAGCGGCCGGTGAGGAACTCGGCGCGCGTGGGCGAGCACACCGGCTGCACGAAGAACCGATCGAACGCGGCGCCGCGCGTCGCGAGCGAGTCGATGTGGGGCGTCTTGAGGTTGCCGTTGCCGTGCAGGCTCAAGTCGCCCCAGCCCTGATCGTCGGCGAGGATGACGACGACGTTCGGCCGATCGGCGGCGGCGAGGCTCGTCGCGAAGAGGACGAGCAACACCGGCGCGACGAAGTATCGGACAGTGTTCATGGCGGCCCTCGCGGTCGGTGACGGACTTTCGGGAATGATCGCGAAAATGCGCCCGGAATGCCATTGCCAATCGGGAAACGGACCGCACAATTCCAGCGATCCTCTCCAGATCGCAATCGGAGAATCCTCCAAAGGAAGCCCATGGCCGTGCCGTTGTCGCGCCCGTACGCCAGCCGCTACGGGGCTCCGGTGCTCGATCGCGTCGATCCGAAAATCTTCACCCACACCTACTACGCCCACTGCATGGATTGCGGCTTCTGCCACGATTCGTGCTGCCAGTACGGCGCGGACATCGAGGTGCCCCGCTTGCGGGCGCTCGAGGCGCTGCGGCCGGAACTGGAGGCGTACCTCGACGTGCCGCGCGAGCAGTGGTTCCGCGACGGCGACGGCGAGGACGACCTCGGCATCCTGGACGAACCCGAATACCCCGGCGGCGCGTACACGCGCACCGCCGTCGCTCCGCTGCCCGCCAGTCGATCCCCGAACGCCAAGGAAGCCTGCGTCTTCCTCGATCCCGTCGGCCGCGGCTGCCGCATCCACCGGTTCGCCCTCGAGCGGAACATCGACGTCCACGACATCAAGCCGATGGTCTGCCTGTTCTTCCCGCTCTGCCACGGGAACGGGGAGCTGCGCCCGGCGATCGAATTCGAGATCAACGACCTGGTCTGCCAGGGGCCGGGGCCGACGATCTACGAAGCCTCGCGGGACGAAGTGCGCTATTACTTCGGCGACGACATGGTGATGGAACTGGACCGGCTGGCGGCGGAGCACGCCCCCCCGCCGCCCGCGAAATCGCACCGCGTCGCCCTGCCGGTCGGCTCGTGACCGCGCGCGGGCCGGAAAACCCCGCCCGCGACTTGACAGCCCCAAGGCGTTCTTCAACAATCAATTCATGCCCGCGCGCGGTCGCCGCCGCGATCGCCCGTTCCCCGGAGTTCCCGCCATGTCGTCCCAACCGCGCCGCCAGCGACTCGTCGTCGAAGACATCGGCGACGTCACGGTCGTCAACTTCGTCGACAAGAAGATCCTCGACGAACAGAACATCCAGATGATCGGCGACGACCTGTTCCGGCTCGTGGACGAACTCGGCCGCCGCAAGCTCCTCCTGAACTTCTCGAACGTCGAGTTCATGTCGTCCGCCGCGCTCGGCAAGCTCATCCGCCTGCACCAGCGCCTCGCGCAGGTGCAGGGCAAGCTCATCCTCTGCAATATCTCCAAGGCGATCATGGAAATCTTCGTGCTGACGAAGCTCGACAAGATGCTGAAGATCGTGAAGGACGAGGCGACGGGGCTGAATTCCTTCTAAGGTCCGGGGCGACGGCTCCCTCCCCCGCCGCCCCCGTCCGGTTTCCGGGCCGCCACCATGCCCTCGACCGCTCTCTCCGTCGACGAAACCCTGCCGACCGTGCTGGCCGAAGTCCGCCGCGTGCAATCCGACATCAAGGACGGATTGCAGGCCAACGGCTTCGGCGAGCGCGACATGTTCCACGTCGAGCTCGCCATGGAGGAGGCGCTCGTCAACGCGATGAAGCACGGCAACCAACTCGATTCCGACAAGTCCGTCCGCCTCCAGTACACCATCACTTCCGAAACCTTCGACGTGCGCATCGAGGACCAGGGCGCCGGCTTCAACCCCGACGACGTGCCCGACCCGACGATGCCCGAAAACCTCGAGCGCGCCTGCGGCCGCGGACTCTACATGATCCGCAGCTTCATGAACGACGTCGTCTACCACGGCCGCGGCAACGTCGTCACTATGCGCAAGCAGAAGTCCCCGCCCGACGCCAACGAATAATCCCCTTCCCCGTCGAACGCCGCCCACGATAAAATAGAGCGAACCCGCGGAGCGAACCCGATGAGTGCGGCCCTGCTCGACGCCGTCGACGACATCCTGGACGAAATGCCGCCGCGCCCCGAAGTCCCGGAAGGCTGCGAACTCGTCGATGGCGAAATTCGGGAGGTCGAAGTGAGCACCGAATCCAGCCGCGTGTCGGGCGAAATCTTCTACGCGTTGAAGTCTTATGCCTCGCGAGTCAAGCGCGGATGGGTGTTCCCCGAGGGCACGCAGTTCCGTTGCTTCCCGGACGAGGAAAAGCGCACGCGGCGATCCGACACCGCGTTCATCTCCTTTGAGCGAATGCCCCCGGAGTCTTACGAAGACGAAGGCTATTGCACGACGGCCCCGGACATCGCGGTGGAGGTCATTTCCCCGAACGATCTCGCGGTCGAACTCGAAGAAAAACTCCAGGACTGGCTGAGCGCCGGCGCCAAACTCGTTTGGATTCTCGATCTCCAGTCCCGCACGATCCGCTGTCATGGGTCCGACGGTTTCGTCGCGTATCTCCGCGAATCCGATACTCTGACCGCGCCCGTCCTCCTGCCCGAATTCGCCTGCCCCGTCGCCGATCTCTTTAAACGGCCGGGCCGCTGATTCCGCGCGGCCGTCCGTCGATAGAACAATCCGCCTGACATGTCCGACGCCCCGCTCACGCCGATGATGCAGCAGTACCGGGATGCGCAGCGCGCGCATCCCGGCGCGCTCGTGATGTTCCGCAACGGCGACTTCTACGAACTGTTCGAGGACGACGCCGTCGTCGGCGCGCGCGTGCTCGGCATCCGCCTGACGAAGCGGGACGAGAAGACGCCGATGGCCGGCGTGCCGGTCGAGAAGCTCGACCACTATCTCGGCATGCTCATCCGCGCCGGGCACCGCGTCGCCGTCTGCGAGCAGATGGAGGAACCGGGGCCGGGGAAGAAGATCATCCGCCGCGAAGTGAACCGCGTGGTGACGGCGGGCACGATCACCGAGGACGAACTGCTCGACGCCCGGCGCGCCAACTACCTCGCGGCGATCGTGCGCGGCAAGCCGGGCGTCTTCGGCCTCGCGTGGGTCGATCCCTCCACGGGCGACTTCTTCGCGTGCGACGTGCCGGAGGACCGACTGGCGGATGAAATCGCGCGCCTCGCCGTCGCCGAGTGCCTGCTGCCGGAGTCGGACGCGGAGCGGATCGCGATGCTCCTCGCCCAGGCGCCGCCGAAGTCCGCGACGACGCGGCCCGATTGGGCCTTCGATCCGGTCACGGCGACGGCGATGCTGCGGGAGCAGTTCGCCGTCTCGACGTTCGCCGGCTTCGGGTTCGAGGATGCGCAGTCGTGCCTCGTCGCCGCCGGGGCGATCGTCCACTACCTGCGCGAGACGCTGCGCGCGAGCCTCGGCCACGTGCGGCGCCTCGTGCGCCATCGCGCCGAGTCGCACCTGGTGCTGGATGAAGTCACGCGGCGCAGCCTCGAACTGACGCGCACGCTCCGCGACAACGGCCGCGACGGATCGCTGCTGTCCGTGATGGATCGCACCGTGACGCCGATGGGTGCGCGGTTCCTGCACGACGCCCTGCTCGCGCCGCTCGGCGAGACGCCGGCGATCGAGGCGCGGCTCGACGCCGTCGAGGAACTGCTTCGCGACCACGGCCTGCGGAACGAACTCCGGGAACTGCTGGAGCAGGCGTCCGACCTCCAGCGACTGACGACGCGCGCCGCGACAGGCCGGGCCACGCCGCGCGACCTCGGCGCCATCGCCCGGACCCTGCGCTTGCTCCCGAAAATCAAGGCGAAACTGACGGCCCGTCATTCCCCGCTGCTTTCGGAATTGAACGGCCGCCTCGAGCTTTGCCCCGACCTGCGCGAACTCCTCGATGCCGCCCTCGCGGACGAACTCCCCGCGAGCGCCAAGGACGGCGGCCTGATTCGGACAGGCCACCGGCCCGAACTCGACGAGTTGCGATCGCTCGCGAAGTCCGGCAAGGATTGGATCCTGAATTACCAGTCCACCGAAGTGACGCGCTCCGGCATCGCCAGCCTCAAGGTGGGCTACAACCAGATCGACGGCTACTACCTCGAGATCACCAACGCGAACGAGGGTCGCGTCCCGGAGAATTACCGCCACCAGAAGACACTCAAGGGGGCGAAGCGCTACTTCACCGCCGAGCTGCGCGAGTACGAGGAGAAGATCCTCTCGGCCGACGACAAGGCGAAGGCGCTGGAACTCGAGCTGTTCAACGCGATCCGGGACCGCGTCGCGGGCGAGGCGCACCGGTTGCTCGCCGCCGCCGAGACGCTCGCGAACGTCGACCTGCTGCAATCGCTCGCGGAGGTCGCGGCGGCGCGGAACTACGTCCGCCCCCGGATCGTCGAGGAACCGACTCTGGACATCCGCGACGGCCGGCACCCGGTGCTGGATCAATCGCTACCGCCCGGCACGTTCGTGCCCAACGACGTCGAGTTCGGCGAGGCCGTCGGCTCCTTCTGGCTCATCACCGGGCCGAACATGGCCGGCAAATCCACGTTCATCCGTCAGGTGGCGCTCATCGGCCTGCTCGCGCACGTGGGGAGTTTCGTCCCCGCGTCGGCCGCCGTCGTCGGGCGCATCGACCGCATCTTCACCCGCGTCGGCGCGAGCGACGAACTCAACCGCGGACAGAGCACCTTCATGGTCGAGATGACGGAAGCGGCGAATATCCTCAACAACGCGACCGAGCGCAGCCTCGTCATCCTCGACGAGATCGGACGGGGCACGAGCACCTACGACGGCGTGTCGCTCGCGTGGGCCATCACCGAGCACCTGCACTCCGCCGTCGGCGGCCGCACGCTCTTCGCCACGCACTACCACGAACTGGCGACGCTCGCCGGCACCCTGCCCCGCCTGCGGAACTACAACGTGCAGGTGCGGGAACTCGAGAAGGAAGTGATCTTCCTGCACAAGATCGGGCCGGGGAACGCGGACAAGAGCTACGGCATCCACGTGGCGCGGCTGGCGGGCGTGCCGGAGGACGTGCTGGCGCGGGCGGAGGAGGTGCTGGCCGCGCTGGAGGCGAAGCCGGTCCCGACGGAGACGAAGCTCGTGCGCTCGCGGCGGAGCGTGAAGCCGCCGGTGGAGGCGATCCCGCCGGAAGGCCCGCGGAAGAAGAAGCCGGTCGGGCCGAGCCTGTTCGGCGAGGAGTGAGTTACGCCAATTCCACGCTCACGCCGTACTCGGCGGGGGCGGGCACGGCGTTGCGGTCGCCGAGGGCCATGATGTCGGTCTCGGCGTTCACGTACCGCACGTCGCGGATCCCCTCCGCGATCAGGCGTCCGGCGGCCACGGCGCGCGTGTCGCTCCCGTCGTCCGCCATCCCGATCAGCACGGCCGACACCGCGAACCCCTGGCGCTTGAGCTGCCCGAGCGCCACCGACGTCTCCACCGGCACGCGCGGCAGGATCGCGATCACCGTGGCGTCGCGCGGCATCCGCTGGCCCATCTCGATCGCGAAGTCGGCGAACGCGCGGCCGTCAGTCAGTTCGAGCCGCGCGAGCATCTCGCGGATCTTCTGGAACTGGTCGTAGCCGCGGCGCGTCTCGACGACGACGGGGCGCAGACGATCGGATTGCTCCTTCTGCTCGAACTGCGCACGGGCGTCGTAGCGGTTTTGGAAATCACCCGGCGGCTCACGCCGCTCGGCTCCCTTCGCGAGTGATTCCTCGCGGATGCGGTCCGTCGCGTCGCGGCCGTTGCTCGCCACGCCGATCTGCTGGTTCAACACCGTCACCGCGTTCGCGATCGACATCGCCGCCGTGATCGCCAACTCGCTACGGATCGGCTCGCCGTTCTTGAAGTAGCCGGCCGAGTGGAAGTCGATCAGGATCGTCGCGCCGGCGAGGCTGGTCGGTTCGTACACGCGGCTGTGCAGTTGGCCGGTGCGCGCCGTCGCGCGCCAGTGGATGCGCTGGAGCGGGTCGCCCATCTGGTACGGCCGCACGCCGGCGGTGCGCGTCGGATCCTCGAAGAGCCGGTTCGCCAGGCGGATTTCGCCGATGGGGCGCGTCGACGAGAAATCGAATTTCGTGATCGGCAGCACCTTCGGATAGACGAGGACGAACTCCGGCTCGGTGAGGACGCGGTGCCGCCGGTGGAGGCCGAACACGTCGCCGGTTTCGACGAAGAGCGGGCCGATCTGGTAGTAGCCGCGGATCTGGAACGTGAGCTTGTATTTGATCTCGTCGTCGCCGTCGACGCGGATGGCGAGCACCTTCAGCCGCGCCCCCTTGAGCGCCAAGCGTCTCTGGAGCGTGGCCGATTCCGGGATCATGTCTTCGGCGAGCATCCAGGCGATGCGGATCTTCCCCTTGTTCCGCACGACGACTCGCACGTCGGCGGTCTCGCCGATTTCGCGCGGGTGGGTGGCGACGAACCGCTCGGCTTCGATGTCGGCGATCCACGCCTTCGCGAGATAGCGGCTGAGGAGGAAGACGCCGAGGAGGACGTAGCCGGCGAACGCGACGAGTCCGGCCTGCAACGCGAGGGCCAAACCGAGCAGCGCGACGATGCCGAGGAACCAACGCATGGGGCTAGGTTATCGAATCGCCGTCGTTTCGATTCGTGCGATTTTTTTCGATCCTTCGCTCTCGCGAACGGTTACACTTTCGTCGTTCCGATGCTCCCTCCAGGATCGCACCATGAATCGCCGCCCGTTCCGCCGTTCCGTGGCCGTTCGCCCGACCCGCCTGGGCCTCGTCGCGTTGGAGGATCGGTTGACGCCAGCGACCTTCACGGTGTCGAACTTGAACGACGCCGGCGCCGGCTCGCTGCGCGACGCGATCGCGTCGGCGAATTCGGCCGCGGGGGCCGACACGATCAATTTCCAAGCCGGGCTGACCGGCACGATCACGCTGGGAGGCACAGGGCGGATTTTCCTGACCGATACGACCGGCGCGACGACCATCGTAGGGCCGTCCGCGGATCAACTCACGGTCAGCGGTGGCAATACCACGGGGCTGTTTCAGATTGCGAATAGTGTCGTTGCGTCGATGTCGGGATTGACCTTCGCCGATGCGCGATCGTCGAACGCGGGCGCCATTTTCAATTTCGGTACGTTGAATCTTTCGAATTGCGTTTTCCAGAACAACGTCTCCGTCGGGAGCGCGAGCGGCCCCGCGTTCGGCGGCGCGATCCATACGGGAGGCGTGCTCTCGGCGGACAATTGCCTCTTCATCGGCAACCAGGCGATCGGTCAGGCCGGCGCGGACGGCAGCGCGACGGGCGGGGGCGGCGGGGGCGGCGGCGGCGCTGGGTCCGGCGGTGCCATCCAAAACTTCGGCACGGCCACGATCCGCAACTCGACCTTCACCGGCAATCAAGCCATCGGCGGCAACGGCGGGCGCGGCTTCGCGAACGGCGGCGTCAGCACGGGCACCGGCGGCCAGGGCGGCAACAACGGCGGCGCCGGCGGGGCGCCGGGCCTCGCTGGCGGAGCGACGGGCAATTTCCGCGGC
>CAYVRB010000211.1:0-11181 GCA_964453375.1 uncultured Alcaligenaceae bacterium | reverse complement strand
TTCTTGCACAGCTCGATGTACCCGCGGTGCGGGGCGTCATCGAGGAAGTGGACCTTGCCCGACTTCACCGCGTCCGCCCACGGCAGGGATTTGATCTGCGTCACCTGATCCACCAGTTCGCTCATGATCTGGTCGTCCGGCGGCACCGGTTGGGCGCCGCGCTCGTCGTAGAACTTGCTGCCGTTGTCGTCCGGCGGGTTGTGGCTGGCGGTCATGTTCAGGCCGCCGTGCGCCTTCAGGTGGCGGATCGAGAAGGACAGCTCCGGCGTGGCGACGTAGCGCTTGCTCTCCGGCGCGAGGATGTGCGAGTGGACGCCGTTGGCGGCGTAGACGCCGGCGGCGTGCTGGCAGAAGTCGCGGCTGGTGAGGTGCAGCACCGGGTTCGGCTGCGCCCGGTCGTACACGCCGCGCTTGTCCTCGAACTGCCGCACATCGAACGCGAGGACGACCTGGAGTTTCGATTCGCCGGGGAACTTCGCCTTGAGGTAGTCGCAGTGGCCCTGGACGCTGGCGCCGAGGGTCCAGAGGTTCATGCGGTTCGGCCCGATGCCGACGGCGCCGCGCCGGCCGCCGGTGCCGAACGGCATCACCTGATAAAAGGAGTCCAGCAGCACGGACCACTTCTTGTCGGCGACGAGCTTCTCCAACTGCGGGCGGTAGGCGGCGAAGTCCGGCTGCGTCAGCCATGCGACGAGGTTCTGGGCGGCCTTGGACTTCAGGGCCGCGTCGGCGTCGATGGCTTGAAATCCGGCGGAGATCGTGGCGAACCAATCCATGGGGGAACCCTGATGCGTGCGAAGTCTGGTGTTGCATTAGGGTGGGCGCGGCCCGCCGACAACGGAAACCGAGGGGACGGGCCGCTACACTAGCTTCGCCTCCCCTTGCGCGCGAGTCGTCCATGAGCCAGCCGGTGCTGATCTGCGGGTTCGGGCGCGTCGGGTGGCGCATCCTCGACCACCTCCGCGCCGCCGGCGTGCCGGTCCACGTGATCTCGCAGAACGACCCCGGTGACGAACGGTTGCAGGGCGTCACCTACTTTCCGGGCGACTGCCGACGGCCCGAACTCCTCGAACGCGCCGGCGTCAAAACCGCCCGCGGCGTCGTGATCGTCACCAGCGACGACCTCGTCAACGTTTCGACCGCGCTGCTCGTCCGCCAGCTCAACCCGGACGTGCGCATCGTGGTGCGCATGTTCAACCAGAACCTCCTGCCGCGCCTGGGCGCCGCCGTCAAGAACACCATCGCGCTCTCGGTGTCGGCGCTCACGGCGCCGCTCATCGCGCTGACGGCGCTGACCGGCGACACGCTCGGCGCGTTCAACCTGGACGGCCAGCCGCAACAGGTGGCCGAGATCGCCATTGCCGACGGTTCGTCGCTGGCCGGCGCGCGGCTGAACGAACTGGCGCGGCGCCACCGACTCCTGATCCTCGCGCACACCGCGAAGGACGGCGCACCGCGGCTCTGGACGACGCTGCCCGGCGATACCGAACTCGCCGTCGGCGACCGCGTCGTCGCGTGCGGCCGGCCCGAAGATCTCGCCCCGCTGCTGACGGGCGAAGTGAGCGATCTCATCGGCGGCGTGCGCTGGGCCGGCTGGTTCCGTCGCCAAATTCGCATCGTCGGCCGCACCTTCGGCGCCATCGACCGCTCCGTGCAGTTCACCAGCCTCGGCCTGCTCCTGACGCTCTTCGTCAGCACGCTCGTCTTCCGCTTCGGCATGAACACCGGCTGGGCCGACGGGCTGTATCAAACCGTGAGCATCGTGGCGACCGGCGGCGACCTGCACGCGGAGAAGCAGGAGCCGTGGGCGAAGGTGTTCGTCAGCGGGCTGAAGATCGCGGGGGCGGCGCTGCTGGCGATCTTCACCGCCATCTTCACGCAGTACTTCATCCGCGCGAAGCTCGGCGGCGCGTTCGAGGCGCGCCGCGTGCCGGACGGCGGGCACGTCGTGGTCTGCGGTCTGGGCAACGTCGGGTTCCGCTGCGTCGAGGAACTCGTGCGGCTCGGCCACCCCGTTGCCGCCATCGAGACGGTCAACGACAACCCGTTCGCGGAGACGGTCCGCCGGCTCGGGTCGGCGGTCATCATCGGGGACGCGACCGTGCCGGCGGTGCTGAAGCTCGCGCGCGTCGGCACGGCCCGCGCCGTGATCGCCGCGACCGAATCGGAACTGAAGAACCTGGAGATCGGCCTGCTGGTGCGCGAAGCGAACCCGCACCAGCGCGTGGTGGTGCGGTTGACGGAGCCGACCTTCGCGGCCGCGGCGCGCGAGGCGGCCGGCATCCAGCACGCCGTCTCCGTGCCCGCGCTCGCGGCGCCGGCGTTCGCCGCCGCGCTCTACGGCGACCGCGTGCAGACGATCGTCACGGTCGGCGGCGGCGCGCTCGGCATCGTCGAGATGACGGTGCAACAAAACGACCCGTGCCTGCACGAGCAGTCGCTGCCCGCGACGATGATCGACTTCGGCTTCCTGCCGGTCGGCCTCGCGGGCCAGCCGCCGTTCGCCGTCGACGGAATGCCGAAGGCGCTGCGGTTGAAGGCCGGGGACAAGCTCACGATCGTCGCGGAGATGGCGGACCTCGAACGGCTCGTGCGGCGCGAACCGGCGCCGGCGGACCACCGCGTCGTCGTCCGCGCGTACCCGCTCTCGGCGAAGGACCAGTTGCTGACGATCCTCCGCACCCATGGCACCGAGTCCGACGCGCTGCCGGCGACACCCTTCACGCTGGCGCGCGGCCTTTCGCGCGGCGCGGCGACCGAACTCGCCGCCCACGTCGCGCGCGACAAGGTGGAGGCCGAGGCGGAACCGGAGACGAACGCCGTGCGATGACGCCGGCGCGCGTTCACTTCCCGCGCTTGACGACGACGCGCTCGCCGCGGCGGAACGATTCGGCTGTCAGGCCGGTCGGATTGCTGCGCACCGCGATCGCGCCGGCGGTCCAGGTGTCCCACACCGGCGCGCCGCCGGCGTCGCCGGGGCGGACGGCCGTCTCGGCGCGGTTGCCGCGATTCACCACGACGAACGCCGGCGAACACCAGCGCACCAATTCCGGCGAGAACGCGGCCCGGCTGCCGTGGTGCGGCGCCATCAGCACGTCGCACGGCGTCGCCGGCAGGCCGAGTACGCGCGCCGCGCCCGCCTTCTCCAGGTCGCCGGTGAGCAGGACCGAATGATTGCCGTGCTTCACGAGCAGCACGAGGCTGCGCTCGTTCTCCGCGCCGTCCGGCCCCTCGCGCGGCGGGTGCAGCACTTCGAAGGTTACATCGCTGGCCGCGAAGCGATCCCCGGCCGACGCGGTGCGGCTCGGAATCCGCTTCTCCCGTATCGCCAGCAACACCTCCGCCACCTCCGGCGTCGGCTTCGTCGCGAACGACGGCGTCATCGTCACCTGACCCACGGGGAAGCGGCGGAACAGTTCCGTCACGCCGTTGAAGTGGTCGAGGTCCGCGTGCGAGAGGAACAACTCGTCGACGCGTGCGATGCCGCGACTCCACAAGTACGGCGCGACGATCCTGCGCACGGCGTCCGGTCCGGCCATCGTGCCGGCGTCGTAGAGGATCGTGCGGCCGTCGGGCAGCTCCAGCACGGTGCAGCCGCCGTGGCCGACGGCGAGAAAGGTGATGCGCAATTCATCCGATGCCGGTCGGGGCAGCCCGACGAGACCGAGGCCGAGCCACGCGAGCAGCAGGTAGAGGAGCCGTCGATCCGCGAGCAGGATGAACGCGACGAGCAGGCCGTAGAACGCGCCGACCCACCACAAAGCGGGCGTGGGAACGTAGACGCTCGCGCCGGGGAGGCCGTCCGCGAAGCGCACGAGGGAATCGCACCACGCGAGGCCGGCGCCGACGAGGGTGGCGAGCGGCGGGATCGCGCCAACGAGCAGGAGCAGGAAGCCGGCGAGCATCGCGATCGAGGTGAGGAGAATGAGCGGCGGGCCGAGGACGAGACCGGCGGGCGGCACGACGTTCTGGCGGAGCATGACGATCGGCGCGTTCGCGGCGGTGAGGGCGAACGTGATGCCGTACCAGACAAGCGCGGCGCGCAGTAGGGCGCGCAGGAGCTTCTCGAAGGTCGAGCGCGATTCGGCGAGGAGTTGTTCCATCGGAGTCGCTTGCTTCGGCGCGAACCAGCGGGCGGTGCCCCACATGAGGACGAAGACGGAGAGGAACGAAAGCTGGCAGCCGGTGGTGAAGGGATCGGTCGGGTTCCAGGCGACGACGGCGAGCCAGGCGAGGGCGAAGGTGTTGGCGCGGTGGACGGGACGGCGGAGGAGCAGGCCGCCGCAGGCGACGACGACCATGATGGCGGCGCGGGCGGCGGAGGGGCGCAGGCCGGTGAGGACGGCGTAGCCGACGACGAGCGCGACGACGGCGAGGGCGCCGGAGCGGCGGCGCACGCCGAGGAGGCGCAGCGTCCACCAGACGAAGCCGGCGAGGATGACGAGGTGCTGGCCGGAGATGGCGAGGACGTGGAGGACGCCGGTGCGGGCGAAGGCGTCCCACTCGTCGCGGTCCATGGCGGAACCGTCGCCGAGCAGGAGCGCGCGGGCGAGCGCGGCCTCGCGCGGCGGGAGCGATGCGTCGAGGAGCTTCGCGAAGTGCCCGTGCAGGCGCGCGAGGATCGCAAGGCGTCGGCCGCGATCGTCCAACCGCGCGACGGCGTCGTCCGCCTTCACGCAGCGCAGCTCGCCGCGGATGCGGTCGTCCTGCAGGTGTTCGGCGAAGTCCCATTCGCCGGGGTTGCCGGGCGGCGGCGGGCGGGAGAGCAGGCCGGTCGCTTCGACCTCGTCGCCGACGCGGAGGGAGTCGAAGAGCGGACGGTCCGCGGCGCCGACGATCCGTTCGACGGTGAGCCGCAGGCGGCCGGAGACGGGCCTCCAACCGCCGGCGCCGTCGGCGAGTTCGGTGACGTCGAGGATGGTGACGGCGCGGTCGACGCGCCGGGCGGGGCCGAAGAGGTCGGTATCGCTGCGGCGGATCACGGGCGGCCGGTCGAGGATGCCGCGAACGCGCGCGATCGACGGCTGCTCGCCGAGGTGCGGGCCGATGTCGTCGGCGGGGAAGACGTTCCGGTGCGTGTGGTGGTGCGCGGCGGCCAGCCCGGCGACGGCGAGCCAGAAGCCAAAGGACCGTCGCGTGGCGAATCCCGCGATCGCTCCGACGGCGGCGGCGAGGAACGCGAGCGCGAGCGGAGTGCCGGCGAAGCGGTCGACGAGCAGCCCGCCGGTCGCGGCGAGCGCGAACGGCACGAGCGGCGCCCGCGCGAACTCCCGCCACGGCGGCGACGCGGGCGGCGGCGGCAGCGCTTCGAGCATCGCCGCATCATCGCCGATTCATGATGTGGATCAAGGAAATTACACTTCCCGTTTCGCGGCGAGGCGGAGTCCGCGGAGCCGAGCGCGGGACTGAAGTAACGCGCTCGGCTCCGAAAACTCCGCCTCGCCGCTAAACATGTGATTCGTTTTCATGGCGCGCATCAATCCTCGCCATTCCCCTCGATGCGCCCGACAATGACCGCATGGATTCCGTCCGCGTGAACTTGGGGCCGCGCTCCTACGATATCCGATTCGCCGGGGAGACGGGCAGCTTCGCCGATTTCGTCCGGTTCTCGGTGCCGCGCGCGCGGCGGGCGCTCGTCGTGGCCGATCCAAACACCGCCCCCCACGCCGAGCGCGTGCGCGACGCCATCCGCGCCATCGGCCTCCGCTCGGAGCTCGCGCTCGTCCCCAGCGGCGAGGCGACGAAATCGCTGGAACAATTCGGCCGACTGCTCGACGCGCTCGCGGACCTGCCGGCCGACCGCCAGACGCCGGTCTTCGCCGTCGGCGGCGGGGTCGTTGGCGACCTCGCGGGCTTCGCGGCCGCGTCGTACAATCGCGGCCTGCCCCTCGTCATGGTGCCCACCACGCTCTTGTCGATGGTCGATTCCTCCGTCGGCGGCAAGACCGGCATCAACCACGCCAAGGGCAAGAACCTCGTCGGCGCGTTCCACCAGCCCGCCGGCGTCTGGATCGACCCGGCGTTCCTCGACACGCTGCCGGACCGCGAGTTCAAGAGCGGCCTCGCCGAAGTCGTGAAGTACGGCGTCATCCAGGACGCCGAGTTCTTCGCGTGGCTGGAGGCGAACGTCCCGGCGGTCTTGAATCGCGACAAGACGGCGATCGAATTCCTCGTCGCGCGGAGCTGCCGGTTGAAGGCGGACGTCGTCGAGCAGGACGAGCGCGAGGAGACCGGCCTGCGGGCGATCCTGAACTACGGCCACACCTTCGCGCACGCCTTCGAGACGCTCGGCGGCTACGGCGCGTGGCTGCACGGCGAGGCGGTGTCGGCCGGCATGGTCTGCGCGTCGCGCCTGGCGGAACGGCTCGGCCGCATCGACGCGGGCCTCACGGTACGCCAGGTGAACTTGTTGAAGGAGTTCGGCCTGCCGGTGCTTCCGAAGCCGGAATGGCCGGTCGAGCCGATGATCGAGATCATGCGCCGCGACAAGAAGGCGTCGGCCGGACAGCTGCGCTTCGTGCTGCCGACGAAGCTTGGCCACGTCGAACTCGTCGACGGCGTGCCGGAGGAGTTGGTGCGCGAAATCTTGATTTCGAATCCGACCGTTTAGCGGCGAGGCGGAGTCCGCGGAGCCGAGCGCGGGCGGTTGCAATACCGTATGATCTTGCCGCGTGGCCCGCGCTCCGCTCCGCAAAGCCTGCGCGTCGCGGCTAAACGAATACTTCGGACCACCATGACCCGCGAACGCGTCGTCGAATTCCTCCGCGAGCGCGTGATCTTCGCCAAGATCGCCGCTGTCGTCCTCTGGGTCTGCTACGCGCTCAGCATCCTCCTCGGCGATGGCTACGGCACCTTCAACCTCAAGGGCGAAATCAACGGCGCCGACCACCTCGCCTGGTACACCGCCGCCCGCCTCATCGCCGAAGGCCACCCCGACAAGGTGTACGACTACGACTACGTCGCCCGCTACCAGCACGACCTCGTCCCGAAGGAGCGCTGGAACTCGCTGATGGCGTATCGCAACCCGCCGTTCTACGCGCTCCTGTACCTGCCGACCTGCCAGCTCCCGTTCACGATCAGTTGGGCGATCTGGTGCCTGATCTATCTCGCGTGGCTCCGGCTCGCCGTGACCTGGCTCGGCGGTGACCGGCGCGATTTCCTCTGGCTCCTCGCGTTCTTCCCCACCTTCACCGCCTTCAGCTACGGGCAGAACAGCCTCATCAGCTTCGCGATCCTCGCCGGCACCTATCGCCTGCTCAAGGACGATCGCATCTTCTACGCCGGCCTCGTCGCCGGGTTGCTCTGGTTCAAACCGCCGATGCTCACCGGCCTCGTCCTCTGGGGATTGCTCGATTTCCGCCGGCTCTGGCCCGCGGCGCTCGGCGTCCTGCTCACCGGGCTGCTGCTCACGCTCGGCACCTATCCGCTCGTGCCCGACGTCTGGGAAGGGTTCGTCCGCAGCCTGACGGGGAACGTCAAGTTCGACAACTTCGAGCAATTCAAGATGCACAACCCGCTGGCGTTCTTCCGGTTGCTCGCGCCGGACGCGAAGGCGTGGCACTGGCCCCTGGCCGCGGTTTGCTCACTGCTGGCCATCCTGTGGTTCGTCCGGGTCTGGTGGACGCACCGGCGCGACCTCGCCGCGATGTTCGGCGCCGTCGCGTTCGTCACGCTCTGGGGGTCGCCGCACGCCCTCATCTACGAATGGAGCGTGCTGGGCATCACGGCGATTCTCTGGTGGCGGCGCATGGACGCGGACCGATCGGCACGGTTCGTGCTGTTCGGGACGGCGTGGCTGGCGTTCTTCCTCAGCACGCACTTCGCCGAGCTTCAGGTGAACAACACCGGCCGCGCCGTGCAGGTGAGCGTGCCGATCCTGGCCGCCGTGGCGGTGTACGCGTTGCGGTTCCTGCCGCGCGATTCCGCCCCGGCGGGCGGAGGTGTACAATGAGTGCCATGACTCCGACGATTTCCGAACCCATCGTTGCGACCCCGCCGCCGAACGGCGCGCCGCCGCGCCGCAAGCTGCTGACCGCCGCGGACCTGGCGGCCATGAAATCCGATCTGCCGGGCGGCACCGTGAAATATGAACTGAACGATGGAGAACTCGTTGTCATGGCTCCTCCCGGCAATATTCACGCGCGGTATCAAGCCAAGACGATCATCCGTTTGGACTCGGCGGAAACGCTGGGACTCGGCGAAGTGAGTGGCGACGTCGGCATCGTGCTCCGACGCAATCCCGATCGCGTGGTCGGAGCCGATGCCGCGTTCATTCTCAAGAAGTCGTTGCCGGCACGGATGTCGCCCGAAGGCTACCTCGAAACCATCCCCGAACTCGTCGTCGAGGTCCGCAGCAAGAACGATACGAACGCCGAGATCGCCGCGAAGGCGGAGGAATACTTCGCCGCCAGCGTACAGGTCGTCTGGATCGTCGATCCGGCTGCGCGAACGCTTGCGGCGCACCGGCCCGACACGTCGGTCGTCGTCTTCCGAGGCGACGAACCGGTCACGTGCGACCTGCTGCCCGGCTTCGCCGTCCCCGCCGCCCGGTTCTTCGACGGCGTTTGACGTCCGGTCGTAGCGCCGATCCGCCCGTTCGCCGCGCGGCGTTCGCCCCGCGACCGCTTGACCGTCGCGGCCGATCATCGACAATAACCGTTCCTCCCGCCCGCACGCCTCTCCCACCACGGACACCATGCCCGACCGACGCGTAGGAATCTGGCTCATCGGCGCCTTCGGCGGCGTCGGCACCACCACCGCCGTCGGCCTCGCCGCCCTCGCCAAGGGCCTCACGTCCACCACCGGCCTCGTCACCGAACTCCCCGCCTTCCTCGGCGCCGACTTCGACGCCCCCGCCGCCTTCACCGTCGGCGGCCACGACATCCGCCAAACCACCTTCGCCGCCGCCGCCCGCGAACTGCACGAACGCTCGAACGTCTTCTCCGCCCCGCTGCTCACGGCCCTCGAAGCGACGCTCGACACGTGGTCGAAGAACGTCCGCCCCGGCGTGATCCACCACGCGAACGCCGCCATCGCCGCGATGGCGGACCGGCCCGACGTGCGCGCCGCCGGCACCCCCGCCGCCGCCATCGAACCGAGCCAATCCGACCTCCGCGCGTTCCATCGCGAGCACCGGCTCGATCAGCTCGTCATCGTCAACGTCGCCAGCACCGAGCCGCCGTTCGAGCTGGGCGACACGCACGGTTCGCTCGCGAAGCTCCGGGCGGAACTGGCGCGCGACGAGGCCTCGCTGCCGACGAGCAGCCTGTACGCCTTCGCCGCGATCGACGCCGGCTTCCCCTACGTGAACCTCACCCCCAGCCGCGGCGCGACGATGCCCGCGCTCGAGGAGCTGGCCGTCGAGGAGGGCGTGCCCACCTGCGGCCAGGATGCGAAGACCGGCGAGACGCTGATGAAATCCGTCCTCGCCCCGCTCTTCGCCCGGCGGAACCTCCGCGTGCTCAGCTGGGTCGGCCACAACATCCTCGGCAACCGCGACGGCCAAGTGCTCACCGACCCCCAGAACAAGGCCAGCAAGGTGAAGAGCAAGGACGCGCTCGTCGCCGAGCTCCTCGGCTACAAGCCGCAGACGATCGTCAGCATCGAGTACGTCCCGTCGCTCGACGACTGGAAGACCGCGTGGGACCATATCCACTACGAGGGCTTCCTCGGCACCAAGATGACGCTGCAATTCACCTGGCAGGGCTGCGACTCGATCCTCGCCGCGCCTCTGGTGATCGACCTCGCCCGCCTCGCCCTGCGCGCCCAGCGCCGCGGCGAAGCCGGCAACCTCCCCGCCCTGGCCTGCTTCTTCAAGTCGCCGATCGGCGCGACGGACCACGACTTCGGCCGACAGTTCGAGATGCTGGAGGAGTATTTGCAAGTGGGAAGTGAAAAGTGAGGAGTGGGTAGATTAAGAAAAAGTCAAGGAGTAAGTTCTTATGGACGTTTTGAACTATCGAGAACTCATCGTCTGGCAAAAATCGATGGACCTCGCGGTCGAATGCTACTCGGTCGTGGAATCCCTGCCGAAGTCCGAAATGTACGGGCTTTGCTCGCAGATGCATCGGGCCGCCGTTTCGATATCTTCCAATATCGCAGAAGGTCAGGGGCGGATCCATACGAGGGAATTCATTCACCATCTCGGTATCGCCAACGGGTCGAGATGTGAACTGGAGACTCAATTGTTGCTATCCGCTCGTATTGGATATCTGAAATCGGCCCAGATCGATCCCTTACTTTCGCTCTCGGCCGAGGTCGGCCGTATGCTTCACTCGCTGATAAAACGTCTCGAAGAGCGACTGTAGTCTTCGCGACTTGCTACCCACTACCCACTACTCACTACCCACTTTCCATGAAACTCGCTTTCTCGACGAACGCCTACCTCAATCATTCCTTCGCGGAGACCTGCAAGCGGCTCGCGGAGATCGGCTATCGCGGCGTCGAGATCATGGCCGACGTGCCGCACGCCTGGCCGGCGTACCTGCTGCCCGAGCAGAAGGACGGCATCCGCGAGGCGCTCAAGAAGCACCGCCTCAAGATCTCCAACATCAACGCCTTCATGATGCACGCCGTGGACGACCCGCGCCAGAAATACTGGCACCCGTCCTGGATCGAGCCCGATGTCAATTATCGTCGCATCCGCATCGAGCACACGAAGAAGGCGCTGACGCTGGCGAAGGAACTCGGCGCGCCGTGCATCACGACGGAACCCGGCGGCCCGCTCGAAGGCCGTCCGTGGAAGGAGTGCCTGAAGCTGTTCGTCGAGATGTTGAAGCCGGTGGTGGAGCACGCGGAGAAGGTCGGCGTGCCGCTACTGGTGGAACCGGAGCCGGACCTGCTGATCGAGACGGCCGACCAGTACCTGGAATTCGCGGAGTATTTCCAGACGCCGTTTCTCGGGTTGAACTTCGACATCGGCCACTTCTACTGCGTGAAGGACGACCCCGCCGCGACGGTCCACAAGCTCGCACCGCTGATCCGGCACGTGCACCTGGAGGACATCGCCGCGACGCGGGTCCACCACCACCTGATCCCCGGCGAGGGCGTAATCGACTTCGGCGCGACCCTGAAGGCGCTGGACGACGTGGGCTATCAGGACTGGGTGACGATCGAGTTGTACACCTGCCACGAGAACCCGGACGCCGCCGCGAAGACCGCCCGCGAGCGCGTGCTGGCGAT
>CAYVRB010000210.1:0-11188 GCA_964453375.1 uncultured Alcaligenaceae bacterium | reverse complement strand
TCGGCCGAGACGGCGCTCGACGCGCTCGACGGCCGCGAGGAGTTCGGCTTCACGATCGACCCCAGCCACCTCCACTGGCAGGGGATCGACCCGGTCGAATTCCTGCGTCGATTCCCCGATCGGATCTTCCACGTCCACGTGAAGGACGCCGCGCTGACGTTGAACGGCCGCGCGGGCATCCTGACGGGGTACTGGCCGAGCGGCGACCCGCGGCGGGGCTTCCAGTTCCGCTCCCCGGGCCGCGGCGGCATCGATTGGGAAGCGATCATTCGCGGTCTGAACGAGATCGGTTACGACGGCGCGCTGTCCGTCGACTGGCACGACGCCGGCATGGACCGCGAGTTCGGCGCCGCCGAGGCGTGCCAGTTCGTCAAGCGGCTCGACTTCGATCCGCCGTCGCACACACGTCAGGCCTTCCGTTAAAGGGGACTGTCACCTTTTATATTTGACGATTTTTCCACCCGAGAGGTTCGACCGTGCCCTTCCCCGAAACAACCGCCGTCGATGCCTTGAAGAAAGAGTGGACCGACCGACTCGTGCGCGTGAAGACGGACGCGAAGTCGGAACTGAAGCGGTTCGAGGGCCGCGTCGGCCGCGTCGTGACGGTGAACTACGGCGGCCGCGCCGTGATCGATTTCGCCGACGGCGCGTGGTACGACCTTGCCGGATTCGAGACGTTGTTGGAAGTCGTGGGAGAAGAGGAGCGGAAGCAGTACGACGCGACCGCGAACAGCGCTCAGAAACTGCCGACGCGGCAGGGGTGATTGTCGATTCGATTCGCCGTCACGGTCGCGCGACCTTCAGCCGCTCGGCCTCCTTCACCAGCATCGCCCAGGTCCCTTCGGGGATCGCGATGCCTTCCGCCGAACGTTTCTTCTTCATCTCGCGTTCGGGATCGCCGGGCAGCAGGATCCTTTCCACTCCGTCGGCGATCGGGCAGCTTCGCACGAACGACGATAGCCCCGTGGTCGATTGCAGGAACCGTTCGCGACCGCCGAAGAGCGCGGGGTTGAGGACGATGAAGACGAGCGCGTTGCCGATGCCGGCGAGCGGCGCGTCGGGATGGCTGCACGACCCGCCGGACAGGCCGCCGGCGAAGAGGTCGATGAGCAGCCCCAGGCCGAACCCCTTGTACGCCTGCGATCCGCCGAACGGCAGCAGCGTGCCGCGCGGTTCCTCGTACAGGACGGCCGGGTTCGTCGTCGGTTGACCGTTCGCGTCCAGCAGCCAGCCGGGCGGGACCGGTTCCTTCTTCTGGAAGTGGACGCGGACCTTCCCCTCGGCGGCGACCGACGTGCCGAAATCGAGGACGACCGGTTCGGCGTCGGTCGGCACGCCGAGGCAGATCGGGTTCGTGCTGATGCGGCCCTCGCGGCCGCCGGGTGGGGCGACGCGGCGTCC
This sequence comes from uncultured Alcaligenaceae bacterium, assembly GCA_964453375.1. Taxonomy (GTDB): domain Bacteria; phylum Planctomycetota; class Planctomycetia; order Gemmatales; family Gemmataceae; genus Limnoglobus. Next base: position 9,787 of record CAYVRB010000210.1, on the reverse strand, counting down.
GGCGCCGTGGGAGTTCACGCAGGCGATCAGGGCGAAGCCGCGCGCGGCGACGCGTTCGGCGTATTCGCCGAGGCGTCCGACGTGCCCGCTGTTCCGCAGCGTGCCGGAGGCGACGCCGAGCGCGGCGGCCTTGTCCAACAGCATTCCCAGCAACCGGTGCGATTGCACCTGGCCCAGTCCCCAGTTGGCGTCCGCCGCGACGACGGCCGGCGTCTCGTTGAGGATGTCCAGGGGTACGCCGGCGCGGAACTTCCCGTCCACGAGGAACTGCAGGTACTGCGGGACGCGCATCACGCCGTGGGAATCGTGGCCGCAGAGGTTCGCGTCCACGAGGTGCCGGGCGACGACCTCGGCGTCCTCGGCCGGCACGCCGGCGGCGACGAAGAGCGAACGGGCGAACGACCGCAATGGTTCGGCGAGCAGCGTCGGCATAGAACACCCGAAGAGTCGACGGTAGTCTTGTGCTACGAGGCCGGCGAACCGTTGGCTTCCGAAAACGGGGGAGCGGCCGATGGCATTCCGCGTGACCGCGAAGGACGTTCGGGCCGGCGATCGGACGGGTGTCGCCTACGAGCTGGCCGGCGACGGCTGCCGCGCCGAAGTCTGGCCGACGCACGGGTTCAATTGCCTCCGCTGGCAGATGGCCGACGCGCGCGGCGCCTGGGACGACCTGATCTTCGCGATGCCGGACTGGGAGCAGAACCCGGTGCCGACGCGCAGCGGCCACCCGGTGCTCTTCCCGTTCCCGAACCGTCTGCGGGGCGGGAAATTCGTTCATGGCGGCCGAACGTGGCAACTGCCGCTGAACGAGGCGAGCGGCCTGCACGCCATCCACGGCTTCACGCCCCGAACACCCTGGCGCGTCGTCGACAGCGGAACGACCGCCGACTCGGCGTTCGTCACCGGCGAATTCCAAATCTCGAAGGACGCGCCCGCGGCCGTCGGCTGCTGGCCGGCGGATGCCCGCCTTCGGCTCACCTATCGACTCACCAATTCGGCCCTGCGCGTCGAAGCCGTCGTCGACACGGCCGACGGCAAGGAATTACCCTTCGGACTCGGCTACCATCCGTATTTCCGCGCCCCGAACGGCCCCGCCGACGTCGGCACCTGGCGCCTGATCGCACCCGCCGCCGAGACGTGGGAACTCGAAGCGAACCTCCCGACCGGCCGCAAGCACCCGGTCGGCGGGCCTCTCGATTTCCGCTCCGGCCAAGCCGTCGGTTCGACCGTCCTCGACACGGCCTACACATCGCTTGCGATCGCATCGAACGGGTTGGGGGAAATGGCGAGGATGGAATGTCCAGGGTCGGAATTCCGACTGGTCGTGGCCGTCGATCCGTCGTTCCGCGAGCTGCTGCTCTTCACTCCGCAGCACCGGAAAGCCGTCGCGATCGAGCCGTACACCTGCGCGACCGACGCGGCGAATCGCGAGGGGGCCGCAAAGGCGGCGGCCGGCTGGATCGTCTTGCCGGCCGGCGGGCGCTGGACGGGGACCGTGGAATATCGCCGGGAACGGATTTCCTAACGCCGGGCGCAATCGCGTCAATCGGGGTTGGCGCCGCGAATCGACCGTTCGCCCCCCGCCGCTTGCGTGACGCGGTTCCCCGAACTACGGTTGCGTCGTCCCCGACCGCCGTAGGCGTTCCGATGGCTTGGCTTCGCAAGACGAAACGGATTCCCGCCGTCGCCGTGGCGCGCAGCCTCATCGGCCAGGTCGCGCTCGGCCACTACGAACTGCTCCAACTCATCGGCGAAGGCAGCAACGGCGAAGTCTACCTGGCCCGCTCCCGCGAATACCCGACCGAATACGTCGTCGTGAAGCGGATGAAGCCGCAGCTCCTCGACAGCCCGCGGTTCCGACAGTTCTTCGAGAGCGAAGTCCACTCGATGGCGCGGTTCAACCACCCGAACATCGTGCAGCTCTACGACGCCTCGTTGAACGATCCGATCGGGCCGTGCCTCGTGATGGAATTCGTGCGCGGCGAGACGCTGGAGACGCTGCTGGAGAAGTATCCGCGCTGGCACCCGGACCGGATGGGGAAGATCGTGGGGCAGTTGTGCCACGCGCTCCAGGCCGCGCACGACGCCGGCATCATGCACCGGGACTTGAAGCCGGCGAACATCATGGTGACGGGGTTCAACACGCCCGCCGAGACGGTGAAGGTGATGGATTTCGGCTTCGCCGGCTTCACCGACCGCACGCACGTGCCCTTGTCGGAACTGACGGACGACGCGGACGCGGCGGCGCTGGGCACGCCGGCGTACGTCAGCCCCGAGATGGTGCGCGGCGACAGCGTGGACCACCGCGCGGACCTGTACGCCGTCGGCGTGATCCTCTTCGAGATGCTGGCGGGGCGCCTGCCGTTCGACTTCCCGACGGTGAGCAAGATCGTGCTGGCGCATGCGAAGACGCCGGCGCCGCGCTTCGCGAAGCTGAACGTGGCGGACGTGCCGGCGGCGGTCGAGGCGGTCGTGCAGTGCGCGTTGAGCAAGTACGCGAGCGAACGGCACCCGTCGGCGCGCGAGCTGGCGCGGCACTTCGGCCAGGCGATCGGCCGCGACCTCTGGACCCAATCGGCCCCGCCCGACCACGCCTTCCACGGCGCCGGCCAGCAGACGCTCGCGACCGACGTCGTCGAGAAGACGATGGTCGACGTGCCGGTGCCGAACGCCGAAGTCGAACAGTTCACCTTCAGCGACCGGTTCGAGGCGCTGCTTCCCCCGAAGCTCGCCGCCATGAAGATCAAGGGGTTCGTCGAGGAGGTCGGCGGCGCCGTCGTCGAGAGCGAACCGGGCCGCATCCAGATCAGCATCGGCCTGCCGGAATACCGGACGTCCAAGGCGACGCGCAGCGGCGTGATCGGCTGGCTCACCTCCCGCCGCGGCGTGCGGCCCGGCGAGGAACCGATCGAAGTCCTCCTCAACCTCCACAACCTCGATTCCAACCGCGTCGCCGTCGCCGTCGCCTTCCGCCCCTATCCCGAATACCTCCCGGACGACCCCGACGAATGGCAGGCCCGCTGCGAGGAACTGCACAACGTCCTGCGCATGTATCTCATCGCGCGCTGATCCTACACTATCGGCATGAACGAACCGCTGCCCGTCGTCCGGCTCAAGATCGAGCGCCGGTCGTCCCACCCGTGGATCTTCCAGAAGATGGTCGAAAAGCCCGGCGCGCGCCTGCCGGGCGGCACCGTCGTGGACATCGAGGACCGCGCCGGCCAATGGGTCGGGCGCGGGTTCTACAACGGCCATTCCCGCATCGCCCTGCGCGTGCTCACGTCGAAGAAGGACGAACCGGTCGACGCGGAGTTCTTCCGGCGGAAGCTGCAGGCCGCGATCTCCCTGCGGCGGAACATCCTCCAGCTCGAGACCGCCTCGAACGCCTATCGACTCGTGCATTCCGAAGCGGACGGCCTGAGCGGGCTGGTGGTCGACAAATTCGGCGGCACGATCGTCGTCGAGTTCTTCTCCGCCGGTGCCTTCCGCGTGCGGCAGACGATCCTCGATCTGCTCGGCGAGGAATACCCCGGCGCGAAGTTCTACTGGTTCGCCGAGGAGCACGTCGGCAAACAGGAATCGTTCGATTGTCGCAGCCCGGAGCCGCCGCCGCCGGAGACGATCCACGAGCACGGCCTGAAATTCCGCGTCGCGCCGGGATCGAAGCACAAGACCGGCTTCTTCCTCGACCAGCGCGACAACCGAAAATTCCTCGGCGACCTTTGCCGGGGGAAGCGCGTGCTGGACATCTGCTGCAACACCGGCGGGTTCGCCGTCTACGCCAAGGTCGGCGGCGCGACGGAATCGATCGGCCTCGACCTCGACGCGCAGGTGATCGAACTCGCCAAGCAGAACGCGAAGCTCAACGGCGTGGCGGTGCGGTTCGTGCAGTCGGACCTGTTCCCGTGGCTGCGCGACGCGATCCCGAACGGGCAGCGGTTCGACGTGGTGGTGCTCGATCCGGCGAAGCTGACGCGGGACCGCGAGGACGTGGACGGCGCGCTGCGGAAGTACACGGACATGAATCGGCTGGCGATGCAGGTGGTGTCGCCGGGCGGCGTCTTCCTGAGTTGTTCGTGCACCGGATTGGTAGGCGAGCCGGATTTCCTGGAGATGCTGCGCCGGGCGTCGTGGCAGGCCGGCCGGGAATTGCAGATCTTCAAAGTCTCGGGCGCCGGGGCCGACCACCCCTTCCTCGCGCACGTGCAGGAGGGGCGGTACCTCAAGGCCGTCTTCGCCCGCGCCTCTTAAAAGGGGACTGTCACCTTTTTAAATCGACGATTTATTCATTTTATCCTTGTGAAATAAGCACTATTAAATAAATAATGGCAATTATAAAGGTAACAGTCCCCTTTACGCCGGCATCGCGTTCGGGGCGCGGAACGCCTCGGGCGGTTCGTCCTTCGCCACCACCACCACGCCGCCGTCGGCGATCGTGAAGCCCCGCGCGCGATCGAACTCCACGTCGTAGCCCAGCACCGTGTTCGGCGGCAGCTTCACGTCCTTGTCGATGATCGCCCGCCGCACGCGGCAGTGCCGGCCGACCTCCACCCCCTCGAACAGGATCGACTCCTCGACCGTCGCGTAGCGGTTCACGCGCACGCCCGGCGAGAGGATGCTGCGGCGCACGTGCCCGCCGGAGAGGATGCAGCCGGAGAAGATCATGCTGTCGATCGCCTCGCCGCGGCGGGCGACGCCGGGGAGGCCCGGTTCGCCGAAGACGAACTTCGGCGGCGGGAGCTGCGGCGGCAGCGTGCGGATCGGCCAGTCCGCGTCGTACAGGTTCAGCACCGGATCGACGGCGACGAGGTCCATGTTCGCCTGGTAGTAGGCTTCGAGCGTGCCGACGTCGCGCCAGTACGGGATCGCCTTGCGGTTCTCGTCGCGGAAGCGGTAGGCGTAGACTCCGAAGCCGTCCTGGATCATTTCGGGGATGATGTTCTTGCCGAAGTCGTGGTCGCTGTCGGCGCGGGCGGCGTCGGCGCAGAGTCGGTCGAAGAGCAGGCGCGTGTTGAAGACGTAGATGCCCATGGAGCCGAGGGCGTGCCGGGGGTCGTCGGGCATCGGCCGCGCCGACAACGGCTTCTCCAAAAACGATTCCACGCGGTCGTGGCGGTCGGTTTCGAGGATGCCGAAGTGCCGCACGTCGGCGAGCGGCACCTGGATGCAGCCGATCGTCAGGTCCGCCTCGCGCTCCCGGTGGAAGCGGATCATGTTCGAGTAGTCCATCTTGTAGATGTGGTCGCCGGCGAGGATGAGCATCTCGGTGGCGCGGTCGCGTTCGAGGCTGTAGATGTTCTGATAGATCGCGTCGGCGGTGCCCTTGTACCAGTGCTCGTCGATGCGCTGCTGCGGGGGCAGCACCTCGATCCCCTCGCCGAGTTCGCCGGGGAGGAAGTTCCACCCCTGGCGGATGTGGCGGTTGAGGCTGTGCGACTTGAACTGCGTGAGGACGCGGATGCGGCGCAGGCCGCTGTTGATGCAGTTGGAAAGCGTGAAGTCGATGATGCGGTACATGCCGCCGATCGGGACGGCGGGCTTGGCGCGGTCGCGCGTGAGCGGTTCCAGTCGGGTGCCCTTGCCGCCGGCGAGGATGATCGTCGAAACGTCGCGGAGCATCGCGCGGTCCCCGTGCGGTCGGGAGGTTTCGCTATTGTGTCCGACGGGCGGCGCGAAGAGAAGGGATTATTCGGCGAGCGCGCGATAAAAGCCGTCCAGCGCGCGGGCGGCGGCGTCGGGCGTCGGGAAGCGCTCGATGCGCGCCCCGCTCGCGAGCCGTTCCGCGAGGGGGGGATCGGAGACGAGTCGCAGGAGCGCCCCGGCCTGCGCGGGGTAGTCGCCGCGCCGCACGAGCAGTCCGTTCTCCCCGTCGCGAATCAACGATCGGGAATCCGGCGAATCGACGGCGACGACCGGCACGCCGGCGGCGAGCGCCTCCGCCAGGAACCCGCGTCCGCCGGCGCGGTGCGTGGAAAACGCGATCGCGGCCGCGCCGAGCAGGGCCGGCACGTCCGACCGCGGGCCGACGAAATGAATCCGATCGTCGCCGCGACCGATCGACCGCGCGAACGCCTCGACCTTCGCCCGCCGGGGTCCGTCGCCGACCAGGAGGAGGTGCGCTTCGGTTTCCACATAGCGCACCATGTCGAAGGACCAGACTGCGGCGCGCTGGTCCGCGCGTTCGTCGTAGCCGCCGATGTTGAGGATGATCTTCGCGCCCGCGGGGAGGTCGGCGCGCTGCGGCGCGACAGGCACTGGATCGACGACGGGGAAGGAATCGCGGACGGCGACCGCGAGCCGGCGAACGCGGCGAACGAGCGGCGAACCGCCGCGCACGTCCCCGACCACGAGCGCGAACGGCGGCTTGCGGAACGGATGCGGCGCCAACAGGTTCGCGATGGCGGCGGCGCGATCGCCCCAGACATGCACGACATTCGGCGCGAATGCGCTCACCTCGCGGTAGAATGCGAGCGCCGTCGATCCGTCGAGCGGTCCGCGGAATCGCACGGTGCGCACGGGCACGCCGGCGGCGCGCAGCGCCGGCTCGAACGGTTCGGCGGGCCCGAGGTTGAGGACGAACCGCTCGCCCGCGACGCGGGGCAGGACGTGCGCGAGGTGCCGCGCCGCCGACGTCGGACCGAGCGAGGAAACGAGATGCACGACGCGCACGTCAGCCCCCGGTGACGGCCGAGTCCGGCAGGACCGCGATGAACGGCAGGTGCCGGTACAGGTCGTTGAAATCGAGGCCGTAGCCCACGACGAACTTGTCCGGGATCGCGAAGCCGACGTAGTTCGGCTCGAATTCCACCGTCTGCCGACCGAGCTTGCGGAGCAGCACGCAAGTCCGCACGCTGGCGGCGCCCTTCGATTTCAGGTGGTCCACGAGTTTCGCGATCGTGCGGCCGGTGTCGAGGATGTCGTCGAGTAACAGGACGTGCCGGCCGGCCATGTCGGGCAGCAGTTCGTCGCGCACGGTGAGTTCGCCGGGGCTGGTGGCCGTGCCGCGGTAGCTGGAGGCTTGCAGCAGCGCGATGTGCGTGGGGTGGTTCAACCGGCGGATCAGGTCCGCGAGGAAGACGAGGCAGCCGGTGAGCACGCCGACGACGGTGATCGGCTGGCCGTCGAAGTCGGCGGTGATCTCGGCGCCGAGTTCGTCCACGCGGTCGCGAATCCGTTCGGAGGAGATGAGCACTTGCATGGCAATCATTGAACCGGAAACGAAGCCGATGGCCACGAAGCGGCACGAAAAGACACAAAAAGGGAGGGCATGATCGACGGTGAATTCACGGGCCGGCGGACGAGATTGACGGCCCTCGTCCCGAACCTCGGGTTCGGGACGAGGCGTTCGCCAACCTCTGGTTGGCGAACGCGAGTCGTTGCAACGACCTTTCGCAGACCGAGAGGAGCCTCTTGAGGATAAGATTGAAACCAATGGCCACGAAGAGGTACGAAAAGACACAAAAAGGAAAGGCAGAGTTGGCGAGCGAGCTAGTGCCGGCAGACCTGATTGACAGTCTGAGCGTCACGACGGTAACGGAAAAGAGTCTCAACGATGCGCGAGGTCGGCTTTTAAACTTTTTGTGCCTCTTCGTGCCTTTTCGTGGCGATTCCGCCAAACAATTCAGCGAGCCCCCTCGCCATACGCGATCTTCAGGTTCTCCGGCGTGAACGCGTCCGCGACCGGTCCGCTCGCGATAACCTTCACGTTCAACAGCGTCGCGGAATCGAAATACGACGGCACGGTGTGCAGGTCGTGGTGCACCGCGACGATCGTCTTCCCGGCGTCCCGCAGGCCGCGGAGGATGTCCATGACGGCGCGCTCCGTGACGGCGTCCACGCCCTGGAGCGGTTCGTCGAGCGCGTAGACGTCGGCGTCCTGCACGAGCGCGCGGGCGAGGAAGGCGCGCTGCTGCTGGCCGCCGGAGAGCTGGCCGATTTGCCGGCCGCCGAGGTCGGCGAGGCCGACGCGCCGCAGCGCCGCCGTCGTCGCCTCCCGTTCCGCCGCGCCGGGGCGGCGGAACCAGCCGAGCCGGCCGTAGGTGCCCATTCGTACCAAGTCGAAGACGGTCGTGGGGAAGTCCCAATCGACGGAGCTTTTCTGGGGCACGTAGGCGACGCGCCGCCGGCCGGCGCGGAACGGCTCCCCGTGGATGAAGACGTTGCCCGCGACGACGGGGATGAGGCCGAGGATCGCCTTCAGGAGCGTGGTCTTGCCGGCGCCGTTCGGGCCGACGATCGCCATCAGCGAACCGCGCGGCACGGCGAGGTCCACGTCCCACAGCGCCGCCTTCTCGCGATACGCGACCGTGAGGTCGTGCACGTCGATCGCGGGCGTCATGGTCGGCCCTTCAGGGCGTCGACGATCACCGTCGCGTTGTGGCGGATCATGCCGAGGTAGGTCGCGCCGGGGGAGCCAGGCTCGCCGAGTGCGTCGGAGTAGAGGGCGTCGTCGCCGCCGACGAGCCGCACCGTGTGGCCGCGCTTCTTCTCGCAGGCGTCGATGACGGCCTTCAGGCCCTTCGACGGCACCGACGTCTCGCCGAAGATCGCCGGCACCTTGTTCGTCGCGAGGAACTCGGCGAGCTGGCCGACATCGTTGGTGCTCGCTTCGCTTCCGGTGGAGATGCCGAGCAGGCCGTGCACCTCGATGCCGTAGCGGACGCCGAAGTAGCGGAAGGCGTCGTGCGAGGTCACGAGCTTGCGCCGCGCCGCCGGCAGGGACTGTACGAGCGACACGAGTTCCCCATCGACCTTGAGAATCTCCTCGCGGTACGCCTTCGCGGCCGTTTCGTACTCGGCTTTGTGCTCGGGATCGGCCTCCGACAGTGCGGCCACGATCGGCGGCAGGCAATCGACCCACAGCCGCAGATCGAACCAGACGTGGGGATCGTGCGGCCCGTCGCCACCGTCGCCGGGCAGCAATCGCGATTCGGCGAGGTCCTTCGTGACGACAACGGAGCGCTGTCCGGCACGCGGCTTCTCGAGCACGTCGCCGAGTTTCCCTTCGAGGTGCAGGCCGTGCTGGAAAACGATGCGAGCGTCGGCCAGTTTGCGGATGTCGCCGGGCGTGGCGGTGTAGCGGTGGGGGTCGATCCCCGGCCCCATGAGGCACTCGACGCGCACGCGGTCGCCCCCGATGCGCTGCACGGCGTCGGCGATCAGGCTCGTGGTGCAAACGACGGGGATTCGGCCATCGGCCGGGCCGCTCGGTGGATTGCAGCCCGCGACCAGCAGAAGGCCTGCGAATGCGATGATTAACATGTGTCGGCTCATGACCGTAGTTTAATCTAATCAATTCGTTAGACAAGGCGAAATCGTTCGAAGCTTCGCGATCCACGACCGATTTGAATGGAGATTCGTTTCCCTCGCGGATATAGTTGATCATGGCGATGGGATCGCCCCTGGTCATCGCCGATCATCTCGTGAATGCGAAGTCGACCGTCGCGGAGCGAATCCGCGACGCAGGAATCGGGAGCTGGACCGGCGATGTCCGCCGGGAGCGTAGCGATCGCCCGAAGGGAGGGTCTCCATCATGGACTTCCGACCGCTGAGCGAATTGGAGCGTCGGCAACTGGTGACGGCATTGCGCGGCAACGCCGAGGGAAGCCGCGTGCTCCTGCTGGACCGCAAAGACACGCGCTTCGCCGGCGCCGCGGACGACGTGCCGGACGACGACGTGATCCACGCGATCAAATCGGTGCCGTGCCACTATTGAAGAAGTGCGGAGTGGGGAGTGCGGAGTGAAGAGTCGAATGACTCTCGCCGCCCATGTATTCATTTCATTCGT
>CAYVRB010000209.1:6944-11221 GCA_964453375.1 uncultured Alcaligenaceae bacterium | reverse complement strand
AGCTCGCGGACGGCGTCGAGCAAATCGTCGGTCATGTCCTTCGGGTAGTTGGTGACGAACTTGATCCGTTCGAGTCCCGGGGTGTCGTGCATCCCGGCGATGAGATCGCTCAGCCGCGTGGTGCGGTCGCCTTCGGTGTGCGAGTAGCTGTTCACCGTCTGCCCGATGAGCGTGACTTCCTTGCACCCCTGCTCGACCAGTTGGCGGACCTCGGCCCAGATGTGCTCGGGGTGCCGGCTCTGCTCGGGGCCGCGGGTACTCGGCACGACGCAGTAGGTGCAGAACTTGTCGCAACCGATCTGGACGCGGACGAACGCCTGGAACGGGGTGGGGCGCATCGTCGGGTCGCGCGTCGGGTCGTAGCTCTCGAAGCTCGCTTCGACCTCGTGCCGGCCGCCGTCGGAGCGGCCGAGGCTTAGCGCGAACTGCGGGACGCGCGTCCGCTTCACTTCCTCGACGAGTTCCGGGATGCGGGCGAGCTGTCCGGTGCCGACGATCATGTCCACGTACGGTGCGCGGTCGCGGATGGCGTGCTGGTCCTTCTGCGCCATGCAGCCGATGACGCCGACGACGACGTCGGGGTTCCCCTTCTTGTGCGGCGCCGCGCGGCCGAGCGCCGAGTAGGTCTTCTCCTCCGCGTGCTCGCGTACGGAGCAGGTGTTGAAGAGCAGCACGTCGGCCTCGGCGGGCGCGTCCGTGAGGTCGTAGCCCTGCTTGCGGAGCGCGCCGACCACCAGCTCGCTGTCGAGCACGTTCATCTGGCAGCCGACGGTTTCGATGTAGACTTTTTTCGTCGTCATGGGTCGGGGTTCCGTTATCAACGGGGCCGATGGGGAAACACGAATTGTAGCGGGCGCGTCACTCTTTCAACATGCTGGTCGGCGAGCGGAGGCGATCGAGGACGGGGGGAATGCGCTCGCGGTTCTCGGCGTTGCGCTGCAACGCCTCCGCGACGGCCAGCGAGAAGTCGCGGTGGTTCACGAAGAAATCGCGGAGCCGGTCGAGCGCGATGGGCTTCTTCGGCACCGCGCCCAGGGCTTGCGTGAAATCGGCGATGGATTCCTTGGCCTTGTCCTGGACGGAATGGACGATGCCCAATCCGAGCTTGGACGCGACGGTGAAGACCTGGAATTCCTTGTCGATCGGCCGCGCGCGGCCGTCGGGCTTCTCCTCGCCGAGTTGGACGAAGACTCTCTCCGCGTCCGCGAATCGGTGTTCCTTCAGGTACAACAGCCCCAAGTCGAGGCTGGCGTCGAGCACTTCGCCGGGCGTGGCGCCGCGCTTGTCGAGCCGGGCGAGCAGTTCGCGTTCGCGGGCGCTCACGAGTTTGACGGCGTCGGGCAGGCGGGCGTCGGGCAGCCCGGTACCAGTGGCGGGTGCGGCGACCGCGGGCGGATGGAGCTTCCCGAAGAGAAACCAGCCGCCGGCGAAGGTCGTCGCCAGCGCCAGCGCACCGAGGATGCGCGCCGGCCAGCGCGACGGCTGGTCCGGCAGCACGAGCTGCACCGTCGTGGTGTTCGGCAGCATCAGCGGCAGGCTGCCGCTCGCCACCGTGCCGTTCGCGGGGGCCGGCAGGTTCAGCGCCAGCCCGTCGCGGAGCTTCGCCACGTCGCGCAGCACCTCCTTCGCGCTCGCGTAGCGGTCCTCCGGTTTCTTCGCCATCAACTTGTGCACGAGCGCCGCGAGGTCCGCCGGCAGGTCGGGGCGGATCGACCCCAGCGGCTCGGCGTGGTCGTTCACGTGCTTCATCGCCACGTCGATGGCGTTCGCGCCGCCGAAGGGCGGGTGCCCGGCCAGCAGGTGGTAGCACGTCACGCCGAAGCTGTAGAGGTCGCTGCGGTGGTCGGTCGGCAGGCCGCGTACCTGCTCCGGCGACATGTACAGCGGCGTGCCGAGCGTCACGCCCGATTGCGTCAGGTTCAGCGGCTGCTTCTCGTCGTGCGTCAGGCGCGAGAGGCCGAAGTCGGTCACCTTCACTTCGACCTTCTTCGTCAGCAGGATGTTCTCCGGCTTGATGTCGCGGTGGACGATGCCGAGTTCGCTGGCGCGCTGGAGGGCGGCGGCCACCTGGCGCACGATCGCGAGCGCGATCGGCAGGTCCGGCGGCCCCTTCTTTTCGAGGAAGTCGCGGAGGTTGCGGCCCTCGACGTATTCGAGCGCCATGTAGCGCAGGCCGTCGTGCTCGCCGATGGCGTAGACCTGCACGATGTTCGGGTGGCTGATGCGCGCGACCGCTTCCGCCTCGGCCTGGAAGCGCTTGAGCGCCGTCGCGTTCTGCGCGAGGTCCCCGCGCAGGAGCTTGAGCGCCACGTCGCGCTTGAGCGAGAGCTGCCGCGCGAGGTAGACCTGCCCCATCCCCCCCTGGCCGAGCTTGCGCAGCACCTGGAAATCGCCGAGCGTGCGCCCGGAGATGTCCGGCGGCGGCTTCGGCGGTTCGGATTCCGGGCTGAGGTCGGGCATGGGCACGGACCAAGGGGCGAAGGTCCGTTTATCGTAGCCGAACCCACCGCCGGATGCACTCATGGCGACGGAAAAGTGACGCGCGACCGCGTTCCCGCCTTACAATCACGGAACGCTCCCGTCCCACCGAACCCGCGCGAACCCACCGCCATGTCGATTGTCGGCATCGACCTCGGAACGACCTACTCCGCCATCGCCACGCTCGACGACCGCGGGCGGCCGTATACGCTGCCCAACCGCGACGGCGACCTGCTCACCCCCTCGGCCGTGTACCTGACGGCGAACGGCGAGGCGATCGTCGGCCAGCCGGCGATGGACGTGATGATGGAGCACCCCGGCGACGTCGCCACGCTGATGAAGCGGAAGATGGGCCACCCCGAGTACGGTCGCGCCGTCGGCGGGAAGCACTACCGGCCGGAATCGCTCTCGGCCGTCATCCTGCGGAAGCTCGCCAACGACGCCGAAGCGCAGATCGGCCCGATCACCGGGGCGGTCATCACGGTGCCGGCGTACTTCGACGACACGCGCCGCAAGGCCACGATGGACGCCGGCCGGATCGCCGGCCTGAATGTCATCGACATCCTCGACGAACCGTCCGCCGCGGCGCTCGCCTACACGATCCAGACCGCCAGCACGGGCCAGATCCCGGAAGGCGCCCCCAAGACCGTCATCGTCTACGACCTCGGCGGCGGCACCTTCGACGTCACCCTCGTGCAGCTCTCCAAGAAGAAGTTCCGCGTCCTCGGCATCGAGGGCGACGTCCGCCTCGGCGGCAAGGACTGGGACGACCGGCTCGTCAACCACGTCGCCGACCAGTTCAAACAACAGCACGGGTCCGATCCGCGCGACGACGAGCAATCGATGGCGCTCCTTCACGCCGCCACGGAGCGCGCCAAGCGCACGCTCTCGAAGGTGGAGAACGCCACCATCACGTGCGTCCACGACGGCAAGCGCATGTCCGTGCCGATCACGCGCGAGCAGTTCGAGGCGCTCACGCGCGACCTCTTGATCCGCACGCGCCTCACGACGCAGCAGGTGGTGGCGAGCGCCGGCCTCTCTTGGGACCGGATCGACAAGGTGCTGATGGTCGGCGGGTCCACGCACATGCCGATGACGGCGAAGATGCTGCGGGAGCTGACCGGCCGGGATGCCGACCGCTCGCTGGCCGTGAGCGAAGTGGTGGCGCGCGGGGCGGCGGCGCACGCCGGCATCGTGTCCGCCAAGCTCGCGAACCTTCCGCCGCAGGCCGGCTCCGCTCTCGCCGACATCGTCGAGGTCAGCGTGAACGCGCACAGCCTCGGCGTCGAGATCCGCAAGGGGGAGGAGCGGATCAACGACAAGCTGATCCTCAAGAACACGCAGCTCCCCGCCGCCGTCAGCCGCGTCTACTTCACGAACAAGGACGGCCAGCGGAAGGTCCGCGTCCGCATCCTGCAAGGCGAGGCGAACCAGTCGGCGGCGTGCATCCCGATCGGCGATTGCTGGGTGGACGAGTTGCAGGAGGGGATGCCGAAGGGCGCCCCGGTGCAGGTGCGCTGCGGCGTGGCGGCGAACGGCCGGATCGAAGTGATGGCGCTCGACATGACCAGCGGCAAGATGGCGAAGGCCGAGATCCACCGCACCGGCGGCCTCGAGGACGCCGACATCCAACGCGAATCCGAGTGGTTGAAGTCGTTGAAGATTCAATGAGACGGGCGAGCGTCCCGGCGTAAGGCGACCGACAGGGCGAGATCTACCCCCGGTAGGCCGGACTTCCCCTCCCGCCCGGGCGGGGAGGACCGCCGAGAATTTCCGCCAAACCGGGGTAAAACAACCAT
>CAYVRB010000209.1:0-6934 GCA_964453375.1 uncultured Alcaligenaceae bacterium | reverse complement strand
CGAACTCCCCCGGTTTGCCCCGATTCCCCGCCCGGCGGGGTCGGTTTTGCCGCACTACACGGCCGGCCTACCGGGGGTAAACAATCATTTTCCGTTCGCCTAAGCGGGTCGTGGTTTGACGCGCCCAGCCACGACCCGCTTACGTCGGGACGCTCGCCAACAACTCCTCCGCCCCTTCGTCCTTGAGCATCGCGGCGAGTTCCTGACCAAGGGCCAGCGGCGCGGCCATCGGTCCGCGGTGCGTCGCCACGATCCGGCGCCGGCCGTCGCCCGAGAGCACCGCCCCGCGCACCGTCAACACTCCGTTCGACACCGTCGACGTCGCGCCGATCGGCACGAGGCAGCCGCCGCCGAGCGTCCAGAGCATCGCCCGCTCCGCCAGCACGCGGCTCCAGGTTTCGCGGTGGTTGATCGCCTCGACGATCTCCCGCGTCGCCGCGTCCGCCGTCCGGCATTCCAAACCGATCGCTCCTTGGCCGACCGCCGGAAGCATCCAGCCCGGATCGAGAATCTCCGAAATTCGATGCGCCAATCCCAAGCGTACTAGCCCGGCTTCCGCGAGCACGATGCCGTCGAGGTTCTGTTCATTCAGCTTGCGGAGGCGCGTGTCGACGTTGCCGCGGAGTTCGACGAGCTTAAGGTCGGGCCGGTGATTCAGGAGCTGGGCACGGCGGCGCAGGCTGCTGGTACCGAGCGTGGCGCCCTGCGGAAGCTCGTCGAAGCGCGAATGTCGGGTCGAGACGAACGCATCGCCGTTCGGCGCCCGCTCGGGCGTCGCGACGAGTTCGACGCCCTCGACCGGGATCGTCGGCAGGTCCTTGAGGCTATGCACGGCGACGTCGGCGACGCCGTCGAGCAGGGCTTGCTGGATGGCCTTGGTGAAGACGCCGAAGCCGCCCATCGCGGAGAGGGCGGAGGCTTGGTCGCGGTCGCCGTGGGTGTCGATGCGGACGAGATCGACGGGGCGGGGTTCGAGGATGGGGCGGAGGAGGTCCGCGACGTGGTTCGCTTGCCAGAGGGCGAGGGCGCTGCCGCGGGTGCCGAGTCGAAGGGGAGTCATGGGGTGAGTTTAGGAAACGAAGACGCCCGGCGACGAGCGTCGCCGGGCATTGTGGTTCTTCGCGGTGGGGCTTACCAATCTCCGCCGCCGCCGCCGAAGTCTCCTCCGCCGCCGCCCCAGTCGCCACCGCCGCCGCCGGTGTCGCCCCAGTCGCCGCCGTTGGAGCCGCCGCCGGAGTCGCCCCAGTCGCCATCGGTGGCGGCGCCGCCGTCGTCGTAGTTGCCGTCGCCGGCGTCGCCGGTCTCATTGCCGTAGTTGTCGCCGGCCATGGCGTCGTTGTGGTAGTCGTGGCCGCCGAAGAGGTTGTTGTACATCCACATGCCGGCCATGGCGCCAAACATGCCGCCCATGAGGCTGGTGAAGAACCCGCCGCCACCGCCGCCGTAGCCGCCGCCCGGTCCGCCGCCGCCACCGCCGCCGGTGAAGGCGCGAATGAGGCCGATGACGAGCCAGATGCCGAGTCCGATCGCGACGAACATGCAGATGTAGCTACCGATGCCGCCCCCCTTGTTTTCCGCGGCGACGCGATTGCCGCTCGCCGTCTTCTTGCCCGCCTCCGGCGCCGCGGTGTCCTTCAGGTCCTTGATGATCAGTTCGGTCGCGGACGCGAGCGCGCTGTCCATCTCCTTCTTCGCCGCGGCACCGTCGAGCTTTTCGGTCTTCACCTTGCGGAGTTCCCGCAGGAAGATGCCGTCGACTTCGCGCGCCTTGGCGTCGCCGAAGTGGCGGTGCACGTCGGATTCCTTGTCCGACACGGTGGTGGCGAAGAGAATGCCGGACGGCGCACGGAAGACGAGCACGACGATGTCGCCGTGGCTGTCCTTCGTGCGGCCGAGCGCCCGCGCCCAGTCTTCCGCGAAGCGGTTGCGCGCCTTGTCGTCCTTGGTCTTGACGATCTCGTCCCACTCGGCCTGCTTGGCGGGCGGCACGTGGTCCGCCGTCACCACCAGCAGGTGGGTCTTGCTCTTGAAGGCCGTGCTCTCGAAGGCGTGCTTCGCCTTCGACACGCCGTCGTCGCTGAAGAGGGCGGCCTTGTCTTCGACCTTCATCACGCCTGCGTCTTCGGCCCGCGCGGAGCCGAGCGCGAAGCCGGTCAAAACGGCGACGGCCAACGCCGCGCCTCGTAACAGTCGGTTCATGGAATCAACCTCCCCTTGGCGGATCGCAGGGTTCGGATTGCGATTTCACGGTATTCTACCACCGGCATTTTGAACTTTTTCATGCAAACGGTCTACTGAAATCCGTTTTTCCCGCGCCCGATCGCATCTAAGATGGTGGGCGGAGGCCGCGCGGGGCGACTTTTCGGCCCGCCGGCGTCCGTTGGATGTTCGCGGAAGCCGCGCGGAGATTTGCGATGGATGCTTGGCGAGCCACAACCATTTGCGCGGTGAGAACTTCCGCCGGCGCCGCCATGGCCGGCGACGGGCAGGTCACGCTCGGCCCCGTCGTCATGAAGAACGACGCCAAGAAGATCCGCAAACTGCACGACGGGAAAGTGATCGCCGGTTTCGCCGGCGCCGCCGCCGACGCCTTCTCGCTGCTCGAGCGCTTCGAGGCGAAACTGCGGGACCACCAGGGATCGGTGCCGCGCGCCGCCACGGAACTGGCGAAGGAATGGCGCACCGATCGCGTCCTCCGCCGGCTCGAGGCGATGCTCGTCGTCATGGATCGCGAACACCTGCTGCTCGTCAGCGGCACCGGCGACGTGATCGCGCCGACCGACAACGTGCTCGCCATCGGCAGCGGCGGCGCCTACGCCCTCGCCGCCGCCCGCGCGCTGCTCGCGCATACGCCGATGACCCCCGGCGAAATCGCGAAGCGATCCCTCGAGATCGCCGGCGACATCTGCATCTACACGAACAAGAGCATCGAAGTCATGGAGTTGCCATGACACCCGAAACCGAAGGGTATCGCGATCAACTTCGCGCGATGCTGCCGGAATTGGCGGATCGATTCGGCGTGGCGACGCTCGGATTGTTCGGCAGCCGCGTTCGCGGCGACCACCGGTCCGACAGCGATCTCGACGTCTTGGTCGAATTTCAATCGGACGCGCGGCCGTCGCTCTTCACCCTGGGTGAATTGGCTTTGTCGCTCGAAGAGCGATTGGGCGTATCGGTGGACCTCGCATTGAGGAAGAATCTCAAGCCCTTCCTTCGACCCGACATCCTCCGCGAAGAGGTGCGGGTATGAGGTTGAAGGACGACGTGACCGCGATCGCCGACATGATCGACGCCGCCGAGCGCGCGATCCGTTACGCGTCCGGCATTACTCGGGACGACCTTGCATCCGACACGATGCGGACGGACGCGATCCTTCGTGTCCTGGGCATCATGGGCGAAGCGGTCACACGACTTTCGGTCGAGACGCAATCCCGTTTCAACGCCGTTCCGTGGGCGAAAATGAAGGCGATGCGAAACTTGCTGGTCCACCGCTACGATCGCGTCGATACGGCGATCGTTTGGGAGACCGTTACCGTCTCGGTTCCGGCCGCGCTCCTCGAACTCCGCGCGATCCAGATGCAGCTTTCGACGGAATTGCCGACTACGCCCGAAGAGACACCGTAATGCCCGACTCCCTCACGCCGCGGCGGATCGTCGCCGAACTGGACAAGCACATCGTCGGACAGGCGGCCGCGAAGAAGGCCGTCGCCGTCGCCATCCGCAACCGCTGGCGGCGGCAGCAGCTCCCGGACGACCTCCGCCGCGCCGTCACGCCCAAAAACATCATCCTCATCGGCCCCACCGGCGTCGGCAAAACCGAGATCGCCCGCCGCCTCGCCGAACTCGTCGGCGCCCCGTTCATCAAGGTCGAAGCCACCAAGTTCACCGAGGTCGGCTACGTCGGCCGCGACGTCGACAGCATGATCCGCGACCTGACCGAAGCCGCCGTCGCGCTGGTGAAAGTGCAGCAGCGCGAACGGCTCTGGAGCAAGGCCAACGAGCGCGTCACCGAACGCCTCCTCGATCTGCTGCTCCCCAAGCCGAAGACCACGCCGTGGGAACCCGAATCCGAATCCGAGGAGGACGAGAAGCGAACCCGCACGCGCGAGAAGTTCCGCGCCAAGCTCCTCGCCGGCGAACTCGAGGAGAGCGTCGTCGAGCTGACGATCGAGAACAAGTCGGCCCCGGTGCAGATCTTCTCCAACATGGGGATGGAGAACATGGACCTGAGCCTGCAGGGGATGTTCGAGCAGTTGCAGGGGCGGAACAACCAGCCGCGGCAGGTGCCGATCAAGGAGGCGCGCAAGATCCTGCTGGAGCAGGAGACCGAGGCGCTGATCGACCGTTCGCTCGTGGCCGAGCAGGCCGTGGACCTCGTGCAGAACCACGGCATCGTCTTCCTGGACGAGATCGACAAGATTTGCGGCCCCGACGCCGGCGGCGGCCGCGGGCCGGACGTGTCGCGCCAGGGGGTGCAGCGCGACCTGCTCCCCGTTGTCGAAGGCACGACGGTGAACACCAAGTACGGGCCGGTGAAGACCGACCACATCCTCTTCATCGCGGCCGGGGCGTTCCACGCGTCGAAGCCGAGCGACCTGATGCCGGAGCTGCAGGGCCGCTTCCCGATCCGCGTGGAGCTGACGGACCTGACGCGCGACGACTTCCTGCGCATCCTCACGGAGCCGAAGCACTCGCTGACGAAGCAGTACACCGAGCTACTGAAGACGGAAGGGATCGAGATGACCTTCACGCCCGACGGCGTCGGCGCGCTCGCGGACGTGGCGTTCGAGCTGAACCGCACGACGCAGAACATCGGCGCCCGCCGGCTGCACACGATCCTGGAGAAGGTGGCCGAGGAGTACAGCTACGAAGGCCCGGACCTGGCGGACAAGGCCGTGACGATCGACGCCGGCACCGTCGCCGCGAAGATCGGCCCGATCGCGAAGAACGAGGATTTGAGCAAGTACATCCTGTGAGCGCTACGCCGCCGTATTCGCCGGGATCGGCTCCACCGACACGATGTGCAGCATCGTCAGGCTGATGTGTTTCGCGGGCACGTCGGGTTCGCTCGGGTTGTCGGGCACGCCGATCATGGCGGAATAGCGGCCCGGCCAAAGCATCGAAGGCGACTGGATGTCGAAGTGCCGGCCGTCGGTGGTGGAGATGCGAAACGCCGTAAAAGGGCGGGCGTCGAGCCATTCCTTGAGTTGATCGTAGCTCATGGAAGAATTCCTCACGCCGCGGAGGTCGCCGCCGGGATCGGTTCGATGTGGGTGATGTGGTAGTTGTCCAGAAGCAGAACCTGATCGCCGTCGCCCGCACGGCCGGGAATACCGAGCGCGGTCGTGCCCGATGTGACCATCATCCATTCCGGGCCGGCGACGTCGTAACTGTTGCCGCTCGAAAGGAAGAGCCGGAAGGGTTGGAACGGCGAGCGCCGGAGCAACCCACGAAGATCGTTGGCCGACATTTCGATTGCCCCCCAAAGTGACGGCACCACCATCGCCATGATACCGCGATTCCTACGTCGGTCCAAGACCCAAGCACGTGATCCCCGGCGCTTACCCGAAGAACGTCTTCCGCGACAGCACCAGCTCCCATTTTCCGATCGTGAAGGCGCGGCCAGTCGCGAGGTTCGCGAAGGTGCGACCTCCGCATCGTAACGGAATCGGGAGTCGCTTCTACGCGAAACGATTCCCGATTAGTTTCCATACCATTTCCCGATGAACCACTTCGTCTCGCATCTCGAAGGCGCCATCGACGGGACGCGCCTCGAGTTCGGCAAGGTCCATAACTTGCACGCCGGGCGGCCGATCGTCGTGCGCTACGACCTCGACGCCGTCAGGCGCGCCGTCACGCCGGACGACTTCGCGAAGCGGCCGCCGACGCTGTGGCGGTACCGCGAGCTTCTGCCGCTGCCGTTCGATGCGGAACCGGTGACGCTCGGCGAAGGGATGACGCCGTTGCTGCCTTGCCCGCGCCTCGGCAAGGAACTGAATCTGCCGAAGCTGTTCGCGAAGGACGAATCGCAACTGCCGACGGGCAGCTTCAAGAGCCGCGGGATGACGGCGGCGATCAGCCTAGCGAAGTGGCTCGGCGTGAAGCGCGTGGCATTGCCGACAGCCGGGAACGCCGGCGGGGCGGCGGCGGCCTACGCGGCGCGGGCGGGGATCGAGTGCTTTGTCTTCATGCCGGCCGACACACCGATCGTGAACCAGTTCGAACCGCACCTCTACGGGGCGAAGGCGTTCCGCGTCAACGGCCTCATCAACGACTGCGGCAAGATCGTCAAGGACGGAACGGAGTCGATGGGCTGGTTCGACCTGTCCACGCTGAAGGAGCCGTACCGCCTCGAAGGCAAGAAGACGATGGGCCTCGAACTGGCCGAACAGTTCCATTGGAAGCTGCCGGACGTGATCCTCTACCCGACCGGCGGCGGTACCGGCCTCATCGGCATGTGGAAGGCGTTCCAAGAGCTGAAGGAACTCGGCTGGCTGAAGTCCGAGAAGATGCCGCGCTTGATCTCGTGCCAGGCGGAGGGCTGCGCCCCGATCGTGCGGGCGTTCGAGAAGGGGGAGCGGTTCGCCGAACTGTTCCCGAACGCGGCGACGGTGGCGAGCGGCCTGCGCGTGCCGGCGGCGGTCGGCGACTTCCTGATGCTCGACGCGATCCGCGCCAGCGGCGGGAAGGCGGTCGCGGGATCGGAGCGTTCGATCGCGCCGTGGATGGTGCGCGCGAGCGCCGCCGAGGGGATCGCGATCTGCCCGGAGACGGCCGTCTGCTTCGATGTGTTGGAGAAGCTGATCGCTGCCGGCGACGTGCGGCCGGACGAGACGGTGGTCGTGTTCAACACGGGGGCCGCGCCGAAGTACTTAGAGGCGCTTCCGGTCGAACTGCCGATGTTGGAGAAGGAAACGATCGACTGGACTAAGAT
>CAYVRB010000208.1:0-11222 GCA_964453375.1 uncultured Alcaligenaceae bacterium | reverse complement strand
GACCGGATCGAGCGGCGAACCGAGCCGGCGGGCGAAGCAGGAGATGTCGAAGACCTGGCCCTTCTTGCCGGAGAACTTCAGGTAGTCGGTTTCCCCGGCCGTCGAGATGACGCCGTTGAAGGCGCACGGCGCGGCTCCGCCGACCAGCGCCGCGGTCGGGGCGTTGGCGTTCGCCGCCTCGTTCGCGTTCGGCAGGTTCTCGATGCGGAACTTGAGTCCCGAGGCGTGCACGCCGTCGGCCGTCGTGGCGTGGACGCGGAAGAGTCCGTCGGCCGCGGCGGGCAGCTTGATCTTCTGCTTGATCTCGCCGGCCGGATCGCCGAGGAAGCGGACTTCGAGTTCCTCGCCGGGTTTGCCGCCGGAGGGCACCATCGCCGTCGGCCGCGGGAAGTTGCCGACGTGCAGCAGGTAGTTCCCCGCGCCGGTGTACGCGCTGTCGCGGACCATGACGATGTACTTGCCGTCGGCCGGGCAGACGATGGAGCAGCCGCCGTCCTGGCCGTTCATGGCGGAGTCGTCGCCGATGGCCAACT
This sequence comes from uncultured Alcaligenaceae bacterium, assembly GCA_964453375.1. GTDB lineage: Bacteria > Planctomycetota > Planctomycetia > Gemmatales > Gemmataceae > Limnoglobus. The sequence goes on along the minus strand of CAYVRB010000208.1, from coordinate 10,689 downwards.
CGAAGCGCTTGTCGTTGAGGATGGCGATGTACGGATCGAAGAAGCCGTGCCCGAGCCGCATGCCGACGATCTCGGCCGAGAGGCGCTGGCCCTTCTTGCACTCGACGACGTAGTAATCGACGTCTTCGGAGCCGATGCTCGCCTGCACGGTGCTGTTGACCGCGATCGCCTGCGGCTTCTCGAACTCGCTGTTCGGTTCGACCTCGCCGACGACGGGGAACGCGCCGACCCAGAAGGTGCGGAACTCGGAGATGCCGGAGGCGGTACGGACGCGGAAGCCGTGCTCGCCGAGCCGGCAGTCCGGCGCGATCTTGAGCGTGACGCGGAGCTGGTCCTTGTTCAGCACTTCCGTCTTTGCGACGGCGATGCCGGGATAGTAGACCATCACTTCCGGCGCGTCGTTGAGGTTCGCACCGACGAACGTGACGACGGCATCGGTGCCGCGCTGCCCGCCGAACAGCGAGAAGCCGTTCAGGTGCGGATCGACGGCGAACGCCGACGGGGCGAGGGCGAGTATGACGAGCAGTGCAATCGAACGCATGGGTCGGCCCACCGAATATGGAAACAGTTTAGCCGCGAGGCGGAGTCTTCGGAGCCGAGCGCGGGCGACCGCAGCCGCCACACTCCGCTCCGGAAACCCTCCGCGTCGCGGCTAACCGGGAATTACGCCAACAGATCCTTGATCGTCTTCCCCTCGCGCACGATGTCGATCGGGCGGTCGCCGGGGCTCATCAGCTTCTTGTCGGCGTCGATGCCGAGGCAATGGTACACCGTGTGCGCCAGGTCCTCGACGCCCAGGCCGTCCTCCTCCGGTTCCGTCGCGGTCGCGTCGGACTTGCCGTAGATGAAGCCCTTCTTGACGCCGCCACCGGCCAGCACCACGCTGAACACCTTCGGCCAGTGGTCGCGCCCGGCGTTGCCGTTGATCTTCGGCGTGCGCCCGAACTCGCTCGACACCATCACCAGCGTCTTGTCCAGCATCCCGCGATTGCTCAGGTCGGTGATGAGCGCCGCGAACGCCTGATCGAACGGCGGCAGTTGGCTGCGCGTGTTCGCGGCGATCTGGTTGTGGAAGTCCCAGCCACCATAGTGAACCGTGACGAACCGAACCCCGGCTTCGACGAGCCGGCGCGCCATGATGAGCCGCTGACCGGCGGCGTTGCGGCCGTAGGCGTCGCGGAGCTTGGCGTCCTCGGCGTTGATGTCGAAGGCCGTGCGCGCCTTCTCGCTGCTGATGAGGCCGTAGGCGCGCTGGTAGAAGGTGTCCATCGCGTCCAGGTTGTCGGACTTCTCCTTCTTGGCGAAATGGTTGTTCACCGCGTCCAGCATCGTGCGGCGGTTGTCGAACCGCTCGGCCGTCACGCCGCCGGGCAGCGCGAGGTCCTGCACCTTGAAACCGCCGTTGGCCGGATCGCTGCCGAGCGCGAACGGTCCGTACGCGCTCGAGAGGTAGCCGCTTTGGGCGAAGTTGGTGACGATGTTCGGCACCGCGACGTAGGGCGGGAGGTTGTTCTTCACGCCGAGTTCGTGGCTGATGACGCTGCCCATGCTCGGGAAGACGAGCGCCGGGCTGGGCCGGTAGCCGGTGAACATGTTGTGCGTGCCGCGCTCGTGGGCGGCCTCGCCGTGGGTCATGCCGCGGGCGACGGTGATTTTGTCCGCGATCGCGGCCGTCTTCGGGAGGCACTCGTTGAACACGGCCCCTTCGATCTTGGTCTGAATCTGCGTCATGTCGCCGCGGTATTCGATCGGCGCGAACGGCTTCGGGTCCCAGCTTTCCTGGTGCGCCATGCCGCCGGGCATGTAGATGTGGATGCACGCCTCGGCCTTGGGGCCTTTCTTCGCGGCGACCGGTTCGGCGGCGCCGGCCTGCATCCGGAAGTAGTCGCCGAGCGTCAGCCCGATGCCGCCGACCATGCCGACCTGAAGGAACGTCCGCCGTCCGAGCGGCGAGCCTAGGCATTTCTGTCGGTTCGTCACGTTCGATCTCCTGAGGAACAGTCGAGGCCGTCGGCCCGAAGGCCGCGCCGTTTCGACGGTTGAGTCGCGCTTTGAGTTCCGAACCCGGCGGAAACCGGTTTCGGGCATTCTATCGTTCGTCCGGCCGCACCGGAGAATCTGGCGGGTATCGTCGGATATAGCCTAGCGGAGCGCGGGAGGCGGGTCAATCATTCCTTCTTGGCGAAGCGAATTTGATGGCGGAGCGAAAGCGGGTCGTTCGGGTGGTTTGGGATGAGTTGTGGATTGAACACATCTCGAATAAAACGGTCCAGAATCTATCCCCAGAAGATTATTGGCAGTCCGTGCCGACAACTCAACTCCGCGACTTCCTTCAACTGTTGATAGGCCCATTTGACCGGGACCAGTGGATCATCCTTTGAGAATTCGTAGTCGTCAGGCACTTTCAGTTCGATCTGAATCAAATCCAACTCCCGCAAAAGTCTCGACGACGAACCGACCGTCCTTGTCGCCGGCCATTGCCCGAAAATCAGATACGGCTCGACCTCGGCCAATTGCTCGAACTCGCACGGCAGAAAGTACCCGTTGTAACAATCGTGTCTCACAAGATGCGGGCACCTCGGCCGCTCCACTTCGATCGACATGACTGGATGCTTGGCGTAGTCACCGTTTGGTGGAGGAATGAATTCGGGGACTTGTTTGCGGCAATCCAGCCACTTTGAGTAGACTCGTAGAGGTTCGAAACTGTTCGCTTGGCCGGAATACTCGACGCCGCCGTCATCGTTCCATCGAATGGGAACGCCATTGGCCGCTTCGACCGCCTTACGGATCGCCTCGACTTCTCGCTTCGCTTTTCGCCTCCCGAACCAACCGACACGGTTCGGATGCTCTTCGACATCGTCCGCGCATACGATCTTAGGGCGAAGACCGATCGCCGACTCGATCGGCGATCGGAAGTCGCCGACTTTGAAACGCCACAAGGGCATGACGTGAACTTCCAGCGACACAAGGGCGCCTCACGAATTTGTCGCCTCACGTCTCCGGCAACGCCGCGACCGCCTCTTCCAACAACTGCGCCGCCAACTGCATCGGACTGACACGCCGACCGTCGGCACTCGCCCGGATCGCGAGCCGTGACAATTTTGCTTCCGTGGCCTCGCTCATCGGCACCTTTGGCGTCGTCACCCAGTCGACGACGGAGGGCCGACCCGGACGCTTTCCCTGTCCCGGCTGCATTCGGGATTGCAAGGTCGCGACGATTCCGGCCAGCCGTGCCGCGCCGAATGCCCCCCCGCCGACGTCGGGTATCTCGGCTACGACCTTGGCACCGAGCTTTTCAGCAATGGCGGCGATGTTCTTGGCCACGTTAGTTCTCCTAGGCGAGCGGGAAGCCGATTTCGAGGTAGTCGCGATCGATCACGAGTCCGACTGCACCCTGCCGCGTCTCGGTGCCCATGCGAACCAAGTGAGTTCGAAGCGCGGTCGCGTGTAACTCTATGGCCTGTTCTCCGGTGTAGCACTGGATGACGACCGGCTCATCGAAGACGAGTTGTCCGCCCCGCGCATCATCGCGCCAGACGCCACGACCGCGCGGGAATGCGGTCGCCCCGCCGAACCACTCGCCGAGCGCCTTCAACGTTTCGTTTACCCACAATTCTTGATCGATTGGCTGGCTATCCCGGTCGTGGCTCGGCACGAACAAGACCAGCAACGTCGATTCCGACTTGCTCGCACCGAGTTGTTCGACGGAGTTAGCCATGTGTCACCTATTCCCATCTTTTACTTTTAGGGCAATAAGTCAAGTTCAATTTTACCCCTCCAGCCTTCTCGCGCTCACGTCCTTCCGATCCTCCAGCCACGCCACGTCGCCGCTGTCGGCGAAGCGCTTCACGCCCACGGAGCGGATCGCGGAATCGGGCACCACCGAGAGCGGCGTGTAGCGCGGGTGGTGGCTGTCCTTGTACGGGTCGTTGCGGGCGGCGTTGTAGCAGCAGATCATGCTCCATCGCGCCTGCTCCGACCGGTTCTGATCGCTCCGGTGCAGCAGGTTCGAGTCGAAGAACAGCGCGTCGCCCGGTTCCATCTCCACGTAGACCAACTCCAGCCGCTTCATCAGTTCGTCCACTCGCTCGCGGTCGGCGCCGGCCTGATCGCCCGTCAGCACGTGGTTGATCCGCCCGGCGTGGTGCGACCCCTTCAACACCTGGAGGCAGCCGTTCTGCCGCGTGCACGGGTCGACGGCGATGAAGACGCTCGTCAGCAGCGGGAAGAGGACACCGTTCTGGTACCAGTAGCCGTAGTCCTGGTGCCAGGCCCACGCGCCGCCGACCTTGGCGTCCTTAAGGATCATCTTCGAGTGGTAGTGGTAGACCTCGCCGTCCAGCAACTTCTCGCAGCTGCGGACGATCCGTTCGCAGCGGGCGAACTGGCCGTAGATGCCGTCGCCGGGGTGGTTCCAGAGCGAGAGCCGCACGACGCCGCCTTCGCCGTCGGCGCGGCCGAAGGAACGCTGGTCGAGCTCGTTGTCTTCCTTGGCGCTGCGGTGGAGCAGTTCGATCTCGTCGCGGTCGAAGAGGCCGCGGGCGAGGACGGAACCGTCGGCGCGGTATTGCTGCACCTGGGCATCGGAGAGAACGCGCGACATGGGGAGGCCTCGTGCGGGTGGCGATGTTTCTGGTAGTTTATCATCGGCGCTCCGCGCTCGGCTCCGAAGACTCCGCCTCGCCGCGAAACGGTGTCGCATGGTTCGATCAATACTTCTCCTCCTCCTCGCATCGAATGTCGGCGCGGCCGATCCCACGTATTGGGCCGACGTGCGGCCGATCCTGCGGAAGCATTGCACCGTCTGCCACAACGAACGGAAGCTCGACGAGCCGGACGTGTCGGGCGGCCTCGCGCTGAATACGCCGGAACTCATCAGGAAGGGCGGCAAGGTTCCGGTGCTCAAGGTCGGCAAGCCGGACGAGTCGCTGCTCATCACGCTGTTGAAGTCGAAGGATTTGAAACGTCGGATGCCGCTCGATGCCGATCCGCTGGACGCGGAGCAGATCGCGATCCTGCGGAAGTGGGTCGAGACCGGCGCGGCCGAGGGCGTGAAGCCGAAGGACGACGAGACCGCCACGACGGTAAGACCGCGACGGACGCTCGACGTCACCTTCCCGTTTACAGTGAAATCGAAGGGGAGGCCTTTAGAGTTATCGCTGCCGGTCGGTCCGCTGCCGCCGGTGGCGGCGGTTGCGTTCAGCCCGGATGGATCAAGGCTCGCCGTCGGCACTTACGGGCGCGTGACGATTTGGGACTTGAAGGCCGTGCAGCCGACGACGCTGACGAATGTCCTCGCGGCCGTGAACGATCTGAAGTTCAGTCCGGACGGTTCGGCCCTCGCCGTCGCCGGCGGGCAGCCGTCGGCGCGCGGGGACCTGCGGCTCTTCTCCTCGAAGGATTGGAAGCTCGTCCACACCCTCGGCGGCCACGCGGATGTCGTCTCGGCCGTCGCCTTCTCGCCGGATGGATCGAAACTCGCGTCGGCCAGCTTCGACAAGACCGTGAAGCTCTGGTCCGTCGGCGACGGCAAGCTCGTCCACACCTTCACCGGTCATTCGGACTTCGTCTACTCCGTGTCGTTCGCGCCGAAGGGGGACTGGTACGCGACCGCCAGCAAGGACCGCACGGGTCGGATCGTGGACGCGGCGACGGCGAAGAGCCGGCTGACCTTCAGCGGGATGGAGAACGAGGTGCTGGCGGTGGCGGTGCGGCCGGACGGGGCGCAGGTCGTCACGTCGGGGCTGGAGCCGCAACTTCATTGGTGGGATTCGACCACCGGCGAGCGCGTCCGGCGGCAGGGCGGCCACGGCGACGGGGTGAACGAAATCGCCTTCGACCAGGCCGGGAAACTGGCCGTCAGTGCCGGTTCGGACAAGACGGTGCGCCTCTGGAATCCGCAAACGGGCGCCGCGATCCGAACCCTCGCGCCCGGTTCCGTCGTATACGCGGTGGCCCCCGACGCGGCCGGGAAGCGGGTCGCGGCCGGGAGCGCCGACGGGCAGACGCGGCTCTACGAGGTGGAAACCGGCCGGCTGCTCGCCACGCTCTGGGCGGGCGAAGCGGGCTGGCTCGCGGCGGCGCCCGAAGGGTATCATGCGATCGCCGCCGGTTTGACGCCGAAATGGTCCCCGGTCGACGGCAAGGCGTGGGTCGGGGCCGGCCCCGTGGCCAAGGCGCTCGCCGGCGAAAAGCTCACCGAACCCAAGCTGCCCTAGCCTTCACGCGCGAACGATTGTCCCTATAAAACCAGAACCCCTTTCGTGGAGAGTGATTCATGCGACGTATCCTCGGCGGCCTCGCCATCTTCGGCTTCGCCACGTTCGCCCTGGCGCAGAACCCGGCCGAAGCGAAGAAGGAAGCCCCCAAGACCGAAGCTCCCAAGAAGGAAGAGCCGAAGAAGGAAGAGCCGAAGAAGGCGGAACCGGCCGCGCCGGCACCTGCGGCTCCGGCGGCCGCCACCAGCGAGTTCTTCCCGCTCAAGGCCGGCGCCAAGTGGAAGTACAAGCTCGGCGACGCCCAGGACGTCGAAATCCGCGTCGAATCCGTGAAGGACGGCGAAGCGACCCTCGGCACCTACGTCCAGACCCGCGCGGTCGCCAAGGAGACGGTGAAGGTCCAGGCCGACGGCGTCTACCGCACCAAGATCAACGACAGCCCGATCGTCCCGCCCGTCAAGATCCTCGCCCTCCCGGCCGCGAAGGACGGCAACTGGACCATCGACTCCAAGATCCAGGAGCAGCCGCTCAAGGGCAAGTACACCATCAAGGACACCAAAGAGAAGATCAAGACCAAGGACGGCAAGGAGTACGAAGCCGTCGTCGTGGACGCCCCGGACCTCGACGTCGCCGGCACCAAGACCAGCGTGAAGGCGTGGTACTCGTCGGGCAAGGGGATGGTGAAGTTGAGCTACACGATCAACAACTACGAAGCGACGATCGAACTGGTGGAGTACATCGAAGGCAAGTAATCGATATTGGAACAGCAAGAAGCCCGCGGACGATCGTCCGCGGGCTTCTTCGTTGACGGTCGCTTCGAAGTCCGACGCGGTTCAGTTTTCGTGACCGAACAGGGGCGAGCCCGACATCAATTCGATCGATCGCACGAACACGACGGTTCGATCCCGATGGATCGCGTAATGGACGATGAATTGTTCGTGGTTGGCCTGATAATTTCGAAGTCTCGCGGCGGTATATTCAAATAACGGATCCCCCCACGATTCGGGATCGGAATGCAACCGGTCCTCGATGGCACGCATCGCGTCCACAAACCAAACCCAATGGCCCGCACGGGCGGCCAATCGTCCCAACTGATCGATTCGATTCAGCGCGGCGCGCAGGTATGCCACTTTGTAAGGATGTTCACCGGCCATGAACGGCGACTCCGCAATCGGCCGCGATTCGATCAATCACGCTCGTGAGGCTCTCGCCATTGGCCAAGGCCTCGGCCATTTCCTCTTCGGTTGGCGGCGGAATCATGCGTTGCATCTCAATGACGAGCCGATCCCGATCCCGCTGGAGCGCGGACACTGCCCGCGTCAGCTCCGCGTTCGCCCGCCGCAGCTCGGCCAACTGCGATAAGATTTGGTCCTGACTCATCTCGATATCCTCGGTCGGTCCACCGCATTCTACCATTCGCCCGCTCGTTCCCCTCCCGGAATTCGCCCCAGCTCCGGCCGCTTCCCCCGGTCGCCATTTTCCCTCAACCTGTGCCGGTTGCGCGGTCGATGACGATTGTGAGGCTTCGTTCCGCGATCGAGGCCGCACTGCGCGAAGGAGACACACGGATGACGATCACCCCGCGAGTTCTCGCTACCCTCACCCTGCTGGCCGGTTTCGGTAGCGCCCTGGCCGCGCCGCCGGTGCCCCGCGCCGACGAGATGGCCGCCGTGCAGCCGAAGCAGCCCGGCGTCGCCGTGACGCCGGTCGCGCCCGCCGACGCCGCGCGCCTGCGCGTCCTCCCCTACCCCGACGCCGCCGACCCCGTCGGCTACATCCTCGCCGACGCCGCCAACAAGCCCGTCCGCCGCTTTCTCGCCGTGAAGTCCAAGACCTACAACATCCTCTCCTTCTACCGCGACGGACAGGAAGTCTACCGCGAGACCGACGTGCCCACCGGCAAGCAGTACCGCTGGCTCGGCGCCAACGGCAGCAAGGTCGGCGTCGACACCGACGGCAACGGTTCCATCGACGTTTGGGAAGCGATCTCGCCCGAAGAGGTCAGCAAGGAAATCTTCGACGCGATCGTCCGCAACGACCGCGCCAAGCTGCAATCCCTGATCGTGACCCAGAAGGAGCTGCAAGCCATCGGCCTGCCGGCGGCGCAGACGCAGGCGCTCGTCGCGCGCACCGCGAAGGCGGTCGAGCGGTTCCAAACCGCCGTCGCGGAGCTGAAGCTCACCGAGAAGTCGAAGTGGGTGCACGTCGAACTCTGGACGCCGGAGACGACGCCGGCGGACGAATTCCAGGGCCGCACCGATTTCGTCCGCCATCGGAACGCCGGCATCCTCGTGGACACCGGCGTGGACAATCGCGCCGTGACGTTCCAGCTCGGCGAGATCGTGCAGGTCGGCCGCGCGTGGAAGCTCGTGGACGGCCCTCTGCCCGGCGCCCCGGCGGCCGACGCCGGTCCGGCCGGCGGCACCGTAGATTTTCCGAAGGAAGTCCAGGACGCGCTCGTGAAGCTGCAAGCGGTGCCGGTGCCGGCCTACGGCACGCCGGAGTACACGAAGTACCAGGTGGACCGCGCCGCCGTGCTCGCCGCCGTCGTCACCAAACTCCAGGGCCACGAGCAGCAATCGGTCTTCATCAAGCAACTGCTGGACGCGTACGTCGCCGCCGCGGAGGGGGGCGACGCCGACAGCGGCAAGCAACTCCTCGCGTGGCAGGCGCAGATCGACAAGGTCGCGAAAGGTTCGCCGCTCGCCGGCTTCGCCGCGTTCCGCGTCCTCGGCCTCGACTACACCACGAAGCTCCTCGCCGCCAGCACCAAGCCGAAGGAGATCGGCGACGTGCAGACCTGGTGGCGCGAATCGCTTTCGACGTTCATCAAATCGTACCCGGCGATCGACGAGACGGCCGAGGCGCACTACCGGCTCGCCCTCGCGGAGGAGCAGAACGGCGCGAAGGGCGAAACCGAGGCGAAGGCGAACTACGCGGCGATCGTGAAGAACTTCGCGACGCACCAGCTCTCCGCGCAGGCCGCCGGGTCGATCCGCCGGCTCGACAGCGAAGGCCAGGCGCTCGCGCTCGCCGGCACGACGCTCGACGGCAAGCCGATGAACCTGGCGCAGCTCGGCGGCACCGCCACGATCGTGTACTTCTGGGGCAGCTTCCACGGCGGCCTCAAGGCGGACGCGAAGGAATTGGCGGCGCTCGAAGCGAAGTTCGCCGGCAAGCTGAAGGTCGTCACGGTCTGCCTGGACGCGGACCTGAAGGCGGCGGCGCAAGCCGTGCGCGACGCCGGCCTGCCGGGCGCGCACCTCGTCTCGCCCGCCGGCGACCTCGGCACGCAGTACGGCATCCTCGGCACGCACCTCATGCTCGTCGGCAAGGACGGCAAGGTGGCGAACAAGAACGCCCAGCTCTCCTTCGCCGCCGAGGAGCTTGAGAAGCTCGCGAAGTAACGGCTCGGCCCTTCGTCGCGCGGCGAACATCGGGAACGGTCCCGACGTTCGCCGCGTGCGTCGTTTCCTACAATGCTCCGCGTGCCCTCCCTCCCCCGTTGGAGATTCCCATGCGGATCACCCGGTTCCTGCTGTCGCTCGGCCTCGTCGCGGCGCTCGCGCTCGCCGCGCACGCCGAGAACAAGAAACTCCTGCTCGTCACCCACAGCGGCGGCTTCATGCACGACTCCATCGGCGTCGCCGAGGACGTCCTCAAGGAGATCGGCCCGAAGCACGGCTACGACGTCACGTGCTGGCGCTTCACCGGCGACCCCGACGCGAAGGTGAAGATGAAAAAGGATGGAAAGGATGTCGAGGTCACGGCGCTTGAAAAGTACAGCCACGATTACGCCGAACGGACGGCGGTGAAAGAGAAGGGTCGCGTCGTCGTTCCCGGCAAGACGGTCGGCAAGGAAAACTGCGGTCGCATCAACAAGGAGACGTTGAAGAAATTCGACGCCGTGCTCTTCTTCACGACCGGCAACCCCACGAAGGGCGAAGAACTGAACGATTTGATCGAGTGGACGAAAAAGGGCGGCGCGTTCGCGGCGACGCATTGCGGGAGCGACACGCTTTACGACACGCTCTACGGCGAATTCCTCGGCGCGTACTTCAAGACGCACCCGGCGCAAACGACGGTGAAGGTGAAGATCGAAGACTCGAAGCATCCCGCCGCTTCCGGATTCAAGAACGGTCAACCCTACTTCGACGAGATCTACATCTTCCGCGACAAGCCATATAGCCGGGAAAAACTGCACATTATCTTCAGCTGCGAGAGCGGTTCGTTCAAGCCGGAAGCCAAGATGGCGCGATCGGACAACGACTACGCCCTCGCCTGGTGCAAGGAGGAGGGCAAGGGCAAGGTCTTCTACACCGCGTTCGGCCATCGGAAGGAAGTGTGGAAGGACGAAGGCTTCCAGAAGCACCTGCTGGGCGGCTTGAACTGGGCGACCGGCCAACTCCCCGGCGACGCGACGCCGAGCGCGAAGATCAAGTAATCCGCGCGAAGTGAATCTGCCGAGTGT